>JAHZJJ010000153.1 GCA_022600975.1 Gammaproteobacteria bacterium | reverse complement strand
GGTTGCACTGTGAGCGCATGAAATGGTATGAGCCTGCAGAATACATCAAAAAAAGCGAATACAGCTCAATAGACCACAATAAAACCTAATGCACCTTGTGGAAGCAATGGATCGCGCACTTGCCGCCGGTTAGGGTGATCGGCGTACTGCCGAGCAAAGAGCGTTTGATTTTTGTGGCACTATTCTCGATACTCTGTGAACCCAAGGCGGGTCAGAGTTGCATGGCTGTTGGCAGCCTTAGCTGGCTAACGCTGACACACACACTGTCCCCCTATTGGCAGTGCAGAGATGCCGGCGCTTTTGATGCCGCTTAGGGGCAAGTATGGCTAGACTTGCGTTTTATGCTTCGGTGCAGTGACTTTGCACCACCCCTCGGATAGTTAACGCTCCTCTACTTGCAAGCAAAGGGGTTTCTTCATCTGATACGAAATTAATTGCTACCCTTATGGTGCTTTAATTTCTGCGCGACCATATGAAGCTTTGATCGGCCCCTTCATAAAATCGGTAATAAGTTTAAAATAACCATCTGTTACTCTTGTGTATGTTCTTGTGCCGTCCTCGGCTTCCGTAAACTCCACCATGCCGTGGTCCGTCTTAGGGAATAAAGCTGTTGTGATCGGTTTTCCGTCGGCTTGCAATTTGGCTAAGCGCACGTTGGTTAAATCACCCGGCGCTTCTCTATCTGCCCCAGCAATCACCCATAATTGCGGCACAGTAATACCCTGCAATACAGCAACAGCATCATGATCCCAAGGTACGTTAAGGTCATCCACACCATCGGCCCACTTTTTGAAATCAGCTTCCGTTGCCCGCAAAATTTCTCCTGTGAATTCGCCTTCAATTTTTGAGAACCATGGCTCGTCTTTATATTTGGCTTTGGCGCGCTTCAGCGCAGTAAAGCCTTCTGTAAATTTGCTTGCCTGTAAAATGCCCGTTACGTCTGTAACTTCTTTTGCTTTTGCTATCTCCCCTGCGCCGTAGCCCATCTCTCTCATTTCCAAGAAGACCTGCTCCGAATTCTCTTCAAGTGGAGCGACCACCAAGCCAAACCCGACAACAAGAAAATCTACAGACGCTTTGTTAGCAGAGAGAGGCGCAACCCAGCCTCCCTGGCTACCACCGAACATGCCGAACGTGCCGTAACGCCCTTTAGCAAGAGATTTTGCTGTCTCCGCAGCCGCAACAGCATCACGGGAAAGCGCATGGAAATCTTGAGTGTAAGACCCTTCAGAACCACCCGTGCCGCGTTTATCATACGCAAAAACAGAAACACCTTGGGCCGCTAACATATAAGGATAATAAGACGCTCCAACAGTTGGCGTGCTTTCGGAACCATGCACAAAAACGACAAGTGGTTTGCCTGCATCCTTACCCGCAGGCTCGATCAAACGCCCCTTAAGCTGCAACCCATCACTCATAAATACTGTGTTGGTTTCTTGTAGAGGTGTTTTCTCTAAATCCCCGTATGGCGACGCTAAAACATTATCACTGACACAGATGACCCCAGTCTGTTTTCCGATTGGGCCTCGCGCTCCATTTTCCTCATAGAAAAACGGAAGATAGGATCCATCTGCCTGCATTCGCTGGTGCGGTATCAAGCTTTTTGTGCCGTTCGTGTAAACACCAATTTCACAGGTTGGCTCCGACGCTGCTACACCAAAGCTCATCGCCGTTAAACAAATACTCAAAAACACAGAGCGCATACTATCCTCGCTTTTATAACAATACTTCGGACAGTTTTAAGAGGAGAAATGGTAGGAACCATGGACAGATACTGAGAAAATAAGGTTCTTATATCCAATTAATGCAGAACCTGCCCATGGAAGACGTAGTAAACGCTGTTTTTTCTCGAATGTCCAAGGTTAGAACCTCAAAGGAAATTTATGCTCACTCTGTTTGCCGTGCTGATGGTTTTCCAAGGAAAGGCGACATTCCTGAACATGGAACGGTACAGTTGTGCCAGTGAAAAACGCTATCGCCGCTGGTCTCGTCGGGATTTCGATTTTGCTCAGTTCAACACAGAGTCAATGATACAAGCGTTTCCAGGCAGTCATGAATGCATAGCTGCCATAGACGCCAGCTTTATTAGTATATCAGGGCATGGTATCAAACGACAATTAGAATGGCCGGTTGGCGACAACTAGATTGGCTGGTTTCCTGATAACGTGATTGCCCTGATTCACTCCCCATCAAGGAGCTCACATGGCAGTCAAGCTCACACAGGTAACCCTCTACATGAAAGCCCGAAAAAACGGTCAATCTCAAACCAAAGCTGCTGCAGGCGCAGGCCTCTCTGAGCGCACCGCCCGACGCATTGACGCCAATAAGCACGGCAGCCAGCGCTCCTCTTCACCGCGTAACTATGCCACTCGCAAAGACCCACTTGCCGCCGTCTGGGAAAGCGAGTTGGAGCCTATGCTGCGGCAACAACCGGGCTTGTCGCCCATCACTTTAGTTGAACATCTGCAAGACAAGTACCCCGAGCAATACGACAAGGTTCACCGCACCTTGCAGCGCCGTATTAAGCAGTGGCACGCTTTGTGCGGCGAGGGCCGGGAGGTTATGTTTCTTCAGCAGCAACGGCCCGGACAGCAAGGGCTGGTGGACTTTACAGTGTTTAAAGACTTAATCATCCTGATTGCTGATGTGCCGTTGGACTTCCGGCTGTTTCACTTTCGATTGGCTTACAGCAAATGGAGTTATTTGCAGATCGTTCACGGTGGTGAAAGCTATACCGCACTGGCTGAGGGCACCGCTGAAGCATTCAAGTACTTGGGAGCTGTCCCTGCCGAACTGCGGACGGATAGCTTATCGGCGGCATTTCGCAATTTGGCAAAGGATCAGACTGAGGATATCACCAGTCGCTACCAAAGCTTCTGTCGTCATTACGGTGTGACGCCAACACATAATAATCGTGGTCAAGCACATGAAAATGGTACGGTTGAATCGCCTCACGGCCACCTCAAGCGGCGTATCGAACAGCAGTACAACAGTGTGAACCTTGTCCAAAAGCGCCCCATTCCAATGGTTTTCAAGGGATGACCAGGATCGTTCTATAGGGTTATATTTACTGTGATAGGGAGGATAGTACACAAGTCGAACTTTCAAACCTGTCTGCTTCGAAACTTCGACCATCCGAAATAGAAACTGAGTTCGCTGGCTATTATTTTCTGGACCATTGTCAGCATAAATAATCAGTTCCTCTGCTTCTTTGTTGACATCTTTTACCTGATCCCACCACCATTCCAGGGTATCACAGACAAAGTCGCTCGTTTTATAAGACGTGCCATAGGGGACATAAAGCTGCTCAGATTCCAGGTCCAGTGAGGTGGACCCCATCCACTGGACACAAAATGCCAAAGGGAATCATTTTTTCTTTAATCGCCATATCGTGATCCAGGACCTTTGTCGCCTCAGCTCCACGGGCTTTACCGCCCCGAGAAAAAGGGCCGAGGTTGACAGTCGCTTTACAATCAATACTAATTTGGAGCGTGTTGAGTTTCTGCTTGGCTTGCTTTCTTATAAGGCGGATGTTTTCAAAGATGGTATTGGTTTAGGGAATTTTTTTCGGGCTTGGTTTTCTGGACTTTGCGTAATTTATAGCCCATTCGGTTCAGCATGTCGCTGATGGTTCGCTCTTTCGGTAATTGGCTATTCTTCCATCCCTTTTCATCTATCAGTTTTTGGCGCACTGCTTTGGCTGTGATACGGCTATAAGCAAAGGTATTTTTTAACTTAGGATCGGCCTGGCTTTCTGGGTCAACCAGACTACGAATATCCTTTTCCAGCGTGGGGGATGCCACTTCTGCTTTTTTCTTACCGCAAGGTTCATAGTTCCCGTAACAGATTAGTCCGGTACGTTTTTCATTCATACCGAGTTCGACGACCTGGCGGCCAAATCCAAACCTTGTTTCTGTCATGCAAGGGTTACTCAAACAAAGCGTCTCAGCGACTTCTGCGATAAAAGCCCTTCGCTCGGGGCCTTTCAGGCGTTTTGCGGCAAGCTGGATAAGATGTTTGCACTCAGGAGAAACTTCGGTGACAGGCATTATTGTGAATCAAATATTGGTAATGGATGGGGAAGAATACCAGATTATGGAAAGTGTTGGTTTGCTACTCCCCTTATACTGCGAAGCCTTTAGTCCCTATACAATGGCAGGAGAGTCAAGACTTTGGTGTTCCAAACCAATTAGGCCTCGGAAGTCTCAATAAATTTCTCCGCAGGGAAACTTAACGTAAAAGTGCTGCCCTCGCCGGGCACACTGTGAATATTTAACTTACCGCTGTGACGCAACAACACATGCTTAACAATGGCAAGGCCGAGCCCCGTGCCGCCGGTTCGACGCGAACGCCCCTCATCTACCCGATAAAAACGTTCTGTCAACCGCGGAATGTGAATTGCTTCTATGCCGATACCACTGTCACTCACGGAAAAGTGGCCGCCTTCCGTATTGTGCTCCCAACGTAATATTATCTCCCCTCCGGCAGGGCTGTATCTCACTGCGTTGAACGCCAGATTGGCAAAGGCACTATGTAATTGCCCCGCGCTTCCGCGCATGACATCGTCATCGGCACACTGAACACTGATCCTATGTTCACCTCTGCTCAACGCCCGGGCTTCAGCGGCCACCTCTTCAATTAATAATTGCACCGCGACCTGCTCGCGGCCATTGTTGCGCTCAGAAGTTTCCAGCCGGGCCAACAGCAACAGATCATTCACCAACCCCGTCATACGCTCAGTCTGCTCGCGCATCTGACCCAATGGACGCAGCCAGTTTTCCGGTGCCTGGCCACTGGCTTCAAGGGTTTCGAGATAACCGGCAATCACTGTGAGTGGCGTGCG
Organism: Gammaproteobacteria bacterium; assembly: GCA_022600975.1. GTDB lineage: Bacteria > Pseudomonadota > Gammaproteobacteria > Pseudomonadales > Cellvibrionaceae > Microbulbifer. The sequence goes on along the minus strand of JAHZJJ010000153.1, from coordinate 14,375 downwards.
TAGTTCGTGTGAAACATTGGCCACAAAATCCTGGCGAATCTGTTCTAGATTGTGCAGCCGAGTAATGTCACGCACCACTACCAGCGCCTCCCCCAGGCCATAGTGTGTCACTTCCAATTGCAGCCTGCGCGCATCGTCGCCAGGTGCAGACATGGTCAAGGGTTCACGCAATTCAGCGCCATCAGGCGATTGCTGGATATAACTGACAAAACTGGGATCGCGTACAAAATTGATTAACGGCTGCCCGGCATCGCCACTTTGCAACCGTAACATCTTACCAGCGGTAGGATTCCACCAAGCAAGATTGCCGCCCTGCTCCAGTGCAACTATACCCTCGCGCAAGGCACTGGTGCTGTCCTGCACTCGTCGCAGCATGGCGTGAAGTTTTGCCTTTTCTTTGCGATGACGGCGCTGTAGCCGATAAAAATCGTCGGCAATATCACCCCAGATGCCGAATGTAGTAGGCGTGGGGCCGCGGCGGCCACTGCTCAACCAGTGGTCAAAACGCTTTTGTTGCAGCAGAATCCAAATAAGATAAAGTGACAGTGCAAGGGTAATAGCCAACCACCAGTGCCCAGTGGTAAACCCTACAATGATAAAACCAAGGGCAATTACAATAGTGCGTGCAAACTCGCCAATACTGCGTTCGAGCATGAAAGATACCGGAGTCTGGTTAACGGCGTCGATAGAAGCTGGGGGGCGCGATTGCCTCCGATCAAGCCGGACGGGGCGAACCATAGAACCGGCGCCGCGCAATTCTTACACTTTTTGCGCAGTTTGCACAGAAAAACGATAACCGGTACCGCGTACCGTCTGGATATAGCGCTCGTGGCCATCAATGCTCAGCGCCTTGCGCAGCCGGCGAATATGCACGTCCACCGTGCGCTCCTCAACATAGACATTGCCGCCCCACACATGGTCGAGCAATTGAGTACGTGTGTAGGCTCGTTCTTGGTGAGAGAGAAAAAAATTCAACAGCCGAAATTCTGTGGGGCCCATTGCAATTGCAGCGCCATCAATGCTGGCACGGTGGCTAATTGGGTCCAGCTGCAAATTGCCAGCGATGAGGGGTTTTTCTGGCGTGGAGGGGCCGGCACGACGCAACACCGCTTTGAGTCGCGCCACCAGCTCGCGAGGAGAAAAAGGTTTGGTGATGTAATCGTCCGCTCCGGTCTCCAAACCTCTGACTTTATGGGTTTCCTCTCCCTTAGCGGTAAGCATAATAATCGGCAGTGAAGCCGTCAGCTCATCGCGCTTAAGACGCCGCGCCAGTTCTACCCCGGATACATCAGGCAGCATCCAATCAAGCAAAACTAAGTCGGGCTTATCGTTAATCACAATCTCGTGGGCGTCGCGAGCAGTTTCTGCCTCCAGGCAATGGTAATCTGCCATTTCCAGCGCGACGCGCAACATATCCCGTACCGGGGTCTCATCGTCGACAATCAGTATGGTTTTATGGTGCATGAGCTGAATTTATCCTGTGTGTTCTCGGTGCTGTCAATGTGTTCTGCAAACCTATTTAACGGCAACTTAATGACAGAAATATGACAAACGACTCAAACGGGAGGATTGGTGTCTCATTTAGTCACGGCATAGTCATTTTATGGAAAAATATCCCGCAGAAAATTAGCGCCCCGACCCAATTATTATTCAAAAATGCACGCAGGCAAGCCTTGCGCTCACGGTGGCGAATCAACCATTGCTGATAACCAAACAGCGCGGCAGCAGCCAACAGCGATAAATAATAGACCCCACCTAACTGAAACCGTTGACCCACCATAAACAGTGCCACAAGCACCAAAAGCTGCAGACTGGCAGTCATCACTCGGTCCAAATCACCAAATAAAATTGCCGTCGACTTAACCCCGATACGAAGATCATCATCCCGATCTACCATGGCGTAGAAAGTGTCGTAGCATAAGGTCCACAACAAATTAATGGTAAACAGCAGCCACGCCAGTGGTCCGACCGCGCCTTCTACGGCAGCGAATGCCATCGGAATTCCAAAACTATAGGCCGCACCCAATATCAATTGAGGCATATGAGTGTAGCGTTTAGCGAAAGGGTAACCAAATGCCAACAGCAGTGCTACAAAGGACAACAACACAGTCAACCCATTGGTGGTCAATACCAGTGCAAAGGCTATGGCGCTCAAGCTTGCAAACAACAACACAGCCGCGCGAGGAGAAATGCTCCCAGTGGCTAATGGCCGCGCCTGAGTACGTTTTACCCGACCATCAATTTTGCGATCTGCAAAATCGTTAATCGCAACCCCTGCAGCACGCATTAACAGTAGCCCGATTGTAAACACCGCAAACAAATGCAAGCCTGGCCAACCATCTGCAGCTAACCACAGCGCCCACCAAGTAGGCCACAGCAACAACAATGAACCGATGGGCTTATCCAACCGCAACAGTTGCCAATAAGGCCAGAGTGCAGGCCAGCGCTGGCTGACTTGTTGACTGATCACGCTATCCTCCAGTGATAAGTGATGCTTGTGGTGGATTAAAGCTGCTAAGAAAACCTTCCGCCACCAGCAGGGGCCGGCCCCGCAACCATAAGGCGGAACGACGCCCCCAGGCGTAGGGCGCCATCTGCTTAAGTGCAGGCAAACAACAGCGCGGGTTACGCCGCAGGTGGTTGAACACCATAGGGCCGCGGCAAATCTCTCTTTCCGCAAACAATACATCGCCCAACGGACGATTGCCGAGATTGCTTAAATAGCGCGACTCCCCCTCCAAGCTGCACTCTGGTAACAGACTACGGGCGTAAACCCAGGGCTGCCCGCAACCATACAACAGCACTTCGCGAATCAATACTCGTTGATCCGCACCGAGGCCCAATGCCAGCCGTTCTTCAAGCTGCGGCTGCTGCCAGCGCTGGCACAATAACTGCACGTTAAAGCAATTCTCGCTGAGCTGTTTCAGCGCCGCAGTCAAAGAACCAGTATGTGCCAGCCAAGGCCGCAAAGCTTGAGGAGGCCGACCATACATCGGATCCAAAAATTGGGGGCGCCAAACACCCAGAGGGCTAAAAGGAGAGTGAAACAACGCTAATCTCGTGAAGCAGTTAAAGGCAGCCATTGTACCGCGTCGCCAGCGCCAGGAGGAGTGCTGACGCACGGTTGTTTTGCCCTGATCCTCAACTGCCGATATAGTAATGACCGCAAAAAAAACATTTACCGTCGCAATGCGGCGCCAGTCAGGGCACTTCGGCATGGGTTTAACCACTAAAATTTTGCTGGCAATGGTACTCGGCATTGCCGCCGGGGTTCTATTTAATTTCAACAATACCAGTGGTTTCTTGGGCAGTGGCGCCAGCAAACTGATCAATGAGTTACTGGTAAACGGGCTGTTTGATATCGTTGGGCGTATCTTTATCGCCTCTTTAAAATTGATGGTGGTTCCACTGGTGCTAGTGTCACTTATCTGTGGCGCTTGCGCACTATCGGAGAGCAGCCGTGTCGGCGTGCTCGCAGGCAAGACCGTGGGCTTGTATATGCTCACCACCGCTATCGCCATCAGCCTGGCACTGCTGATGGGCACGCTGATTCAGCCGGGCGCGGGGATGGCCGTCGCGGGCAGCAGTAGCTTTGAGCCACAAGCCTCGCCACCACTCACTGATGTATTGGTCAACATCTTTCCCACCAACCCGGTGGACGCCATGGCCAAGGGCAATATGCTGCAGATTATTGTGTTTGCATTGTTAATGGGATACGCAATTTCCCGCAGTGGCAAGCCGGGGCAACGCATCGCCAGTTTCTTTCAAGACCTCAACGAAGTCATTATGCGCATGGTGGGATTGCTGATGAAATTTGCACCCTACGGCGTCTTTGCACTATTGGCAAAATTGTTTTCCGAACTGGGCTGGAATGCCATTTTACAACTAGGCAAATATTTTTTCGTGGTGCTGTTTACGCTGTTGCTGCATGGGCTGGGCGTTTATACCCTACTGCTGAAATTATTGTCGGGATTAAACCCACTAAAACTTCTGAAAAAAATGCGCTCGCCAATGGTTTTTGCCTTCAGCACAGCATCTTCTTCGGCCACCATCCCCGTAACCTTGACCGCGGTGGAAAAGCGCCTTGGTGTCGACAACCGCGTGGCCGCCTTCACTATTCCCCTCGGTGCCACCATCAATATGGATGGCACCGCGATTATGCAGGGGGTCGCCACGGCTTTTATTGCCCAGGTGTACGGCATTGAAATCGGCTTGATGGGGTATTTAACCGTGGTGTTAACGGCAACACTGGCCTCTGTGGGAACTGCCGGCGTACCCGGTGTCGGCTTGATTACTCTGGCGATGGTACTACAGCAGGTAGGCCTACCGGTAGAGGGCATTGCTATCATCATGGGAGTGGATCGCCTGCTTGATATGGTGCGCACCTCGGTCAATATCACCGGCGATTCTGTGGTCAGCACTATTGTCGCCAAGAGCGAAAATGCACTTTCACTGGAGACATTCAACGACAGTAATTATGAGAGTAAACTCTCTGAAAAAATGGCCTCTGCCCATTAATGGAGGCCAACTAAGTAGAATTAGCTGCCAAAAGGCGGGATTTTAATTGTTCTCGCGAATGGCGTTAGGTTAGCATGGCTAACCAAACTAACGGACCATCGCCATGCCCGCCAACCCCCATCCCTACGCAACGCTAACACCAGATACGGTTATCGATTGTGTCGAAAGTGTTGGCTTAATCTCCGATGCGCGGATCTTCCCTCTCAACAGCTATGAGAACCGCGTCTACCAAGTGGGGATCGAAGACGATGCACCTATCATCGTCAAGTTTTATCGCCCCGAACGCTGGCGTGACGCGCAGATTCTGGAAGAACATCAATTCGCACTCGAATTAGCCGAGGCGGAAATACCGGTGGTGGCGCCACTCATTATCAATGGCACAACGCTGATGGAAGCTCGAGGCTTCCGTTTCGCGCTGTTTCCCCGCCGCGGTGGCCGCCAGGTAGAACTGGACAACTTAGAACACTTAGAGCAGGTGGGCGTCATGCTCGGGCGGATCCACGCTATTGGCCGTGCCAAACCCTTCCAACAACGCCCGCAACTCACCCTAAAACACTTTGCCGAAGACAGCCGAGCTTTTATTCTTGCCGGTGATTTTTTACCCCAGGAAAACCGCGAGGCCTACGCCACCACAACTGCCCATATTATCGAGCAGATAAGCCCACTGTTTACACAGCAGTGGAGCACCTTGCGCCTGCACGGAGATTGTCACGGCGGCAATTTTTTGTGGCGCGATGAAACGCCTTGGTTTGTCGATCTGGATGACTGCCTCAGCGGCCCGGCCATTCAAGATTTGTGGATGCTGCTCTCCGGCAGCCGCGCGGAGCAAACCGCGGGGCTCGATGCCGTGCTTGAAGGTTACGAGACTTTCTGTAAATTTGACCCCAGGGAATTACAATTGTTGGAGCCACTGCGCTGCCTGCGACAAATGCACCACGCCGCTTGGCTGGCGCGGCGCTGGCAGGACCCGGCCTTTCCCATGGCCTTTCCCTGGTTTAATCAGCCCCGTTACTGGGCAGAACATATACTGGCGTTGCGCCAACAGCTGGCAGAGCTGCAGGCACCACCACTCACGTTGGGGATACTCTAGGGGAATTGAAGCGATGGAAGCTCTTCAGAAACCAAACAAAACAGCAATGGTGTGGCAGCAAATTCGCACCGAGGTGGCTCAACAGATACAACAGGAACCCATCCTGGCCGGTTTTCTGCGCGCCACCGTCCTCAATCATACCAGCCTCGAATCTGCACTGAGTTTTCATCTCGCCAACAAGCTCGACAACCCAGCGCTACCCTCACAACCAATTCGCGAGATCATGCACGAAGCGCTAGAAGCCGACCCCCAAATTGCCGCAGCAGCCTGCGCCGATCTTTCTGCAGTAGAACAGCGAGACAGCGCCTGCAATGCCATTTACCAACCATTTTTATTTTTTAAAGGCTTTCATGCTTTGCAGGCCCACCGCGTAGCCCATTGGTTATGGACACAGCAGCGTCAGTCCCTGGCGCTATTTTTGCAATATCGTATTTCGGTAGTGTTTGGTGTGGATATTCACCCAGCGGCACAAATCGGCCTGGGCATTTTGCTGGATCACGCCACGGCGATCGTGATCGGCCAAACTGCGGTAGTGGAAGACAACGTTTCCATCATGCAATCGGTCACCCTAGGGGGCACCGGCAAGGACTGTGGCGACCGACACCCTAAAGTGCGCCGTGGCGTACTAATCGGCGCCGGAGCAAAAATTCTTGGCAATATAGAAATAGGCCACTGCGCCCAAATTGCCTCTGGCAGCGTGGTTTTAAAGTCAGTACCGGCCCAGCAATTGGCAGCGGGTGTGCCGGCACAGATCGTCGGCAAAGTCCGTTGTGCTGAACCGGCTCTATCGATGAATCAAGCCGCTTTGGCACAAGTAAAGCGAAGGCTGTCTAAATAAAAAGTCAGCATTCAATGCCCAACTAACTCAGCCACTTCTCAAGCTATTTCCATACGCTTCAACCTATCACGCTTTGTAAAGCCGAACTTTCAAAGGTTGTAGGTATAGCCAGAAGATAGCGTCGAAGTTCTATGGGCTCATTAAGTCCCATGCTAGTCGCTGGGAATTTAAGTTCGGTAAAATAGGGTTGCAATCTTATTAAATGTTCACGCTTTATAGCTGTATTAACCACCGGATTTTTCTATTATCAAAGTGATTTCACCAACCTTAATCCCCCATTTAGTCATTTGGGTTCGATTGATAACTCTGGTGTTGTCCAGTTGAAATAGCCAGTCGTCTAAATTAATAGTCCATTTCTTGCCATTGAGATCAATTTGTAGGGCGTAACGCCAATGAAAAGCAAAACCAAGGCTATGACCTATCGCAGTGCCAATAACATCACTGGCAGTTCCTTGGTAGCTGCCATCTGAAAGCCGCTCTAAATGCCAAATCCGATGCTGTAATTCACCATCATCAAAAGTAAAAACTTCTTTCAACACACCGCTATCTCCGGTCCAGAGACCATGTAAATCAACCGTAAAACGGCGAATGACCTTGCCAGAAAGATTTTGTATTATCCCGTATGCCTTCAGTTGGCCATTAAAATATTCCTTGAGATCAAATTGTGGTTGAGTGCTTGCGTAGTCATTTAATGTAACACTGCAACCACTTAATATAACTGCAATTAGTAAATAAGAGTTTATAAAGAGCTTCATTACTTTATGCCTTTTAAACTATTAAGTGCCCTTGTTTGCACCAATTAATTTTCTTCTAAGCACTTGATTACGGGATTTATCAGACAACCAAATGGCTAAAAATACTTTACTAAATACTTCATTATTTATAGTGCCAACATAAATATTGTTATAATAAAATTTGCTATTTCCCTGCTCATCTATATGTACTAATAAAGTATCACCTTTATTTACACTTGGCCAAGAGGTATATAATTTACTCACCCATTCAGGCGAGTATTTTACCCCCATACGTTCCCATTCATCCGTAGTTGCCTGTATCAAATCTATTTTTTTTATATTTTTATGATAGGTTAGCTTTAGCGCAAGCGGCCATTTGTTTTTTTGGTAGTAGCCATCGGGAGTCAATAATTTCGCATTATATAAATTAAATGCAAGCCAACGCATCTCGCCTTCTCCTACCAACTGATAATTTTGAAAAGCGTGCGCTAAGGTATTAATAAAAGTAAATGAAAATATTATTAACAGGCATTTACAATGAAAGTTCATGGCCCCTCACGAATCCACAGGTCGGTTTTCACTAGCGTAGGTAGTAATATGGCCCATAGTATAGCAACCACGAAACTACTGGGCATTGGGCCAAGAGGCAACTCAACAGCACCCAACTTCCAGCTTATAAAGTAAGCATAGCTCCCGCAAACTGCTCCAAGGGCTGCTATCCAGTAAAGCTTTAGGCGCCGCAAATAAACAAAACTGTGACCAATACTTAAAACAAATGCCAACCATAAAGCAGCGAGCCATACTGGCGGCTGAGAAAACTTAAAAACACCTAACAACAACAAGCTGCCATCTACAGCTATACCCAAAAAAGCCAAAATTAGTATTTTTAAATCATTTATTCTGGTTGGGGTAAATAAAAAATGTAAAAGCAACAAAAATAAGAGGACAGGTAGCCACTGATTTCTCCCCAAGACTGCTGTTAACCAGAAAATTTGAAAAGAAAATAATTGTAGCCATCGCCAACGATTCATTATGGATACTTAGACTTTATCAATTTAATATGTACAAGGCCAATAACAGATTCGCGAAAGGCGCCTTCGCAATAGCTGAAATAATACTGCCACAATCGAATAAAATCTTCGTTAAAGCCTAGTTTTAGTATTTTTTCTCGTTGGCTAGTAAATCTCTCGTTCCAAATTTTTAATGTCTTGGCATAATGATGACTGAAATCAGAAAAATGGTTAAGACGCATGGTGGTCTGCTCTTTGACATGCCGAAGAAGCTCACTGATTGCCGGCAGGTGTCCGCCTGGAAAAATATAACGCTGAATAAAATCAACATTTTTCCTGTAGCTATCATAACGCTGATCTTCAATAGTAATTGCTTGTATTAATAGTTTACCGCCATCAATCAAGAGATTATTTAACATCCTAAAATAATCTGGCATGAAGCGATATCCAACTGCCTCAATCATTTCAACGGAAACTATTTTAGAATACTTGCCACGTAAATCACGATAATCTTTGAATAATAGAGTAACTTTATCTTGTAATCCTTTTTCAATAACTTGACGTTGCGCACCTTTAAATTGCTCTCTGGATATAGTGGTGGCCGTAACTCTACAATTATAATTTTGTGCAGCAAAACAGGCAAAAGTTCCCCAACCAGTGCCTATTTCTAACAAATGATCATTGGCCGTTAATTCTAATTGAGAACATAAAATATGCATTTTATGTTCTTGTGCCTGCTCCAATGTGATATCAACTTCAGAAAATATTGCCGATGAGTACTGCATGTTAGTATCTAAAAAAAGTTGATATAATTCATTACTTAAATCGTAATGTGCAGCAATATTGGTTCGACTACCAGATCTATTATTTTGGCTTAATATATGATGCTGTATATGCGCGAGTATACCCGTCAACCAATTATAAATTTTTTCATATCTGTTCAAATGTGACAGATTACGGCAGAAAATTTGAATCAACCCAGTTAGGTTGTCAGTAGTCCATAGACCTTCAGTATAGGACTCCGCTGCGCCAATACTGCCTTTTAGGATAATGTTACGATATACTCTGGGTTCAAAAACGATAAGTTTAACTTTTATATCAGATTGCTTATCTCCGAATATTTTTACATTATCTTTTTCTTGTAATACGACGCAACCATTATTAAGCTTACTCAAAAACCGGCAAAAGATAGCTTTAGTTATCTCTGATTTATATTTTCTAGGCCTATCCTCTTTTTTTGAGTAAAATCTCACTCTATTCATAGAATTATTAATATTCTTTTCTTTTGAATCATCAGTAATAGATGATTTAAATACTTTTTTTTCTGTAAAATGAGTTGGTTTCATTTTTTACTCCTAACCTGATAAGGAATATAGGGAATGCCTTTAAGAAATAAGAGAATTGCCTGCCAATATATATTTTTAATTGTGCTCAGTGTAATAATTGGCCAGCGCAGCAATATTGAAAGAATATTTGTTTTATTTATTTCGTAACGCTTGGCTGAGAAAGCCGCCCTGAAGAGTTGCTTCTTATTCCAGTTTTCTATACCAATAAATATAGATTGGCTAGAAATACGAATACGCCAGCGATACTCCATATCTAAACTCATAAAAGGGGAAACATGGAAATTTTTACGACTTGGAATTGGATTTTTGACATTAACTAAATAGCTATAGCGCTTGTTCCATGGTGTATTTCTTACTTCTACGAGAAGGTATCTACAGTCATTTCCTTGATAGAGAAAAAAGAAGTTTACGGGGCTAAAATAGATACCAAAACAGCGCAATTGAGCGAACATCACAACTCGATTAATAACTTCACTAGTATGGCTATCTTCTTTCATAGTTTGCGCTAAATGAAGAATACGTTCTTTGAGTTGCTGAACTTCAGTGAGTGCAGATTTTTTGTTTTTAGGATTTATGTATTTACTCAAATAATCTGATGCCTTTAATTGTAAAGGAGCAAAATGTTGAGTTGAAAGCCACCAATAGCGCTTTTCAAGACTTTCAACTTCATCAAGATCTAACGCAAGCATGTAAAATGAATAATGAAAGCTATGCTTTTTTGGCAGATTACGCTTATGAAACAGTTTGCCTATGTAAAAAGCACTGACACTATTAGCCAAGGTTATATTAGTAACATCCTCAAGCTTTCTCATCATTGATTACTGCTAGGTTGATAAGCTAGCGTTTCACCAAATCGTTGACAGATATCGAGTGCACTTCTTACGCCATCCTCATGAAACCCGTTATACCAATAAGCACCACAATAATGCGTGTGTTGCTTGCCACAAATTTTTTCACGTTGGCTTTGTGCCAGAATAAATTCCAGTGAGAATGCAGGATGCGAATAGTTAAACTGCCGTAATATCTTTTTTGGATTAATTTCTGAGGTTCTGTTAAGCGTTACACAAAGAGTGGACTTAGTATTTAAACCTTGTAATAAATTCATATTATAAGTCACCTGTGGAGCACTGTGAGTTCTATGGTTAAGAAAGTAATTCCAACTTGCAACAGCTCTTTTCACCGGGGGTAACATTTTTAAGTCTGTGTGCAGAACCACCTCATTATTTATATATTTTAAGCAACTGAGAAGTTTATTTTCCTCTGCCGTGGCATCACTGAGTAAAGCGAGAGCCTCGTTCGAGTGGCATGCTAAAATCACCTCGTCAAAATTTTCTGAATTATTTTCAGTATTTACTCTAATACCAGGTCTGATTCGCTTTATAGATCGAACAGGCGTTGACAGGCGAATATCAGTCAATCCTTTAATCATTCTAGGTATATAGTTTTTAGATCCGCCTTTAATAACATACCATTGGGGCCTGTTTAGTATGTCTAACAATCCATGGTTGTTGAAAAAGTCTAAAAATAATTTTAGGGGTATATTATAGCAATTGTGCAAAGGAGATGACCAAATTGCGGAAACCATCGCTAGTATATAATGATCAATAAAATATTTGCTATATTTGTATTTACTTAACAAGTCACCTAGCGTTTTCAGCTTGTTGGTTTTATTAATTGTTTTAGCCAGCCTGTTGAAACTCAATATTTCACTAATAAAACGGTAAAATCTCCAATTAAGCAAATTTTTCCGCTGTGAAAAAAGTGTATTTAAGTTGCTGCCGTTGTATTGCATGCCTGTCTCAGAGTTATGTACACTAAAACTCATTTTGGTTGGCTTAATTTGCACATCTAGTTGCTTTATTAACTGCTCAAATCTTGGATAGGTTCTATCATTAAATACAATAAACCCAGTATCAACAGCAATATTTTTCTCATCGATACTTATATCAACGGTTGCTGTATGGCCTCCCAGGTAATTATTGGACTCAAATAAAGTCACATGATGACGACGCTTTAAAAGATAGGCCGCCGTCAATCCAGAAATACCACTACCTATAATTGCAAATCTTTTCTTTCTGCTTAATATTTTAGATTCATTTTCAATATTTTTATAAAGAATTTCTGTCATTACATTATTTTACCATTTTTATAGCTAAAAACCGCCATATTTGATCAGGTAGCATAGATAAAAATTTTAGTTTCCAATAGAAATATTTAGGAAAATTAATTATCCTCTTGCGTTTTTTTAATCCAGTTAATATATGATGGCAAGCCTGCTCAGGGGTAATAATTCCTGGCATACTAAAATTATTCTTTTTGGTCAGCGGAGTGTCTACAAAACCGGGGCGAATTAAACTAACAAAGATATTTTTAGAGGCCAGATCAATTGATAAGGTTCGTGTGAGATAATCCAGTGCCGCTTTTGAGGCGCCATAAGCCTCTGCCCTTGTCAACGGTAGCAGCGTTACCGCCGAGCTAACAATGGCTAACTGGCCGCCACTATGGAGATTGGGCAATGTTGCCTGCAAGCAGTGGCCAGTGCCTATTACATTTGTTTGTATAACGCGAGCAAACAATTTACTGTCAAAGGCCAAGGGTTGATCAATGTATTCGCAATTTCCAGCATTAAGAATAACCAGATCCAAATTTTTATGTTGCCCCATTTCCTTTAAAGTCGGTTCCAGGTGGCTTATATCGCAAACACATAAGGTAAGCAAAGAAGGATTGGCAATATCCGATAAAGCGAGTTCTAGTTTTTTCTGATCGCGCCCGCAGGCAATGACCTGATCCTCACGCCTCAAGCAGGTTTTGGCAAGCTGAAGACCAATGCCCGAGCTTGCACCCGTTATTAATACTCGCTTCACGCTGCTAGCCTCGATTTTACTTGGCGGATAATGGTGCCCAATAAGGGCAATTGCTCATATATCATTTGCCCCAAGTCATAATAATCACGATGATAATCAATACTCTCACTGTACCGCAGGTAGCTAACCCCTTGCACCTTAATAGGTTTGCTAGCTTTTAGTTTGGAGTGAGTAAAGCACAGTTCCCAGCTGACAAATGCGGTATTATTCTGCGTAATCATTGTGTCGATAGCAAAGCGACATTGACCGGTATTGGATAACAGACTTTTAAAGTAATTTACCAAATTTTCTCGACCAACCAAGCGATGAACTGGGTCTTCAAATATTATTTTGGCGCTATAAATCTCCGCTATATCCGTTAGCCTAGACAAACTGAGCTCGCGATAAAAAGCGCAGAATTGCTCAATTATAGGGTTCATACTCAACTCCATGTGAATAGCTACCCTCCGATAAAGCTGGGAGCTTTAGATTTTATAACCGCTCAAAGCGGCTATAACGGACCTAGGGCCTTAATTTTTCTAAAGAAGTCGCCTTTTCTAACTGATTTCTATTGATCGACGCGGCGATCTTCCTTCTTCTTATCAATATATTCTAGATTTGCCTGCTCATGTACCCAGCAGTGTGTGCAAAATAACCTCTAACCCAGAAAATTTCTCTAACATAGTTTCCCTGGGCTCCATATACGTCCGGGTAATATATCAGAATTTAAATTTTTGAGCGAAAACAGCCTGAATTTCATGTCAATACGACGGAAGGATTTTGATCTTCGTTTCGTTCATGGTTGCAGCCTCACAGGGGAATTTCGCAGGAAATATTGCCTGGATACCTCGCTTTTTTCGAGACGACACACAATATTAGAAAAAGAGGGCCTGGATTACTTGGCCCCATGTTTGCGTTAATCTTAAACTGTCCCGTGAGTGCCGGATAGTGAATTATTCCTAAGAGCCTATTTTTTAACCAATTCGGTCGAGCTTAATCATCTGGCATAACCAGCCCTTTGCGGAATTGCGCAACGGTCATTTGGCGCGCGAGACCCATGAAGAGAAATACATAAAAAAAGCTAATACAGCTTAATAAACCACAGTAAATCAGAATGCACCTTGTGGAAGGAATGGATCGCTCACTTACCGCTAGTTATGGTGCTCGACGTACCGCCGGGTAAAGAACATTTGATTTCTGTGGCACTATTCTCGATACTCTGTGAACCCAAGGCGGGTTAGAGTTGCATGGCTGTTGGCAACCTTAGCTGGCTAACGCTGGCGCACTGACACCCCTTCGTATTGGCAGTGCAGGGATGTCAGAAATTTTGATGCCGCTTAGGGGCAAGTATGGTTAGACTTGCGTTTTACGCTTCGGTGCAGTGACTTTGCACCACCCCTCGGATAGCTAACGCTCCGGCTATCCGAGGGGGAATTCAACCTTTTTGCTGTTTTTCCTTATTTTTTTTGTTCCTTTTCTGTTTTTGTTTGTCTGCTTGCTGTAGCCAGACACTATCCAGTTTTGGCAAAGGTGGCTCAACTCTCGTCAGTTCACCACCATCGCACGCTAGAATTTCTAGCTCTACAGTGCCATCCTCCATGTATACCGGCGTAATGGTGAAAATCCCACCTAGTTGAATACGTTGAAACAATTTACAAGAAAGTGTCAGCATTTTATCGCTTCCTTAAAAGGCTTGTAGCGAAAGGCGTCAGAAAAGAGGAAGCCTCCACGTCGCTGCGCGCGCTGCAAGCGTGATCCCTGTTCGTTAAATAAGCATAGTGAATGTGTTGGAATATTAAACAGCAGGACAGGAGGGGCGCGACTCAAGTAGAGCATCACACCAATTTTCGCGGCACGCCATAACCCACTCCGGCGCCAAGGGCGAGAGCGATCAGCATTCTTCGTCTTTGGAGACAGCTTTATTGAAGACGAGTGTATGAGTGGCGTATCATTCAAGACAGCCTCGCTAGATATCTGGTTATCTTTCGGGGTTAGC
>JAHZJJ010000152.1 GCA_022600975.1 Gammaproteobacteria bacterium | reverse complement strand
ATTTCGTGGATCATTGATGAATTGGGTACAAGCTCTCAGGTTCAAATCAGACAACTCCAAAGCAAAATACATTGGGCAAGAAAAATTCGATAAAAATCCATTTACCCCAAAAATTGATCAATTATTGTTAGGCAGCCCTGGTTGGTTTTATAGATTAAACCCTGTATGATGAGCAGTTCTCTGAATATTTGGATACTATTGTGGCCAAAAAAACTTCCGATGCGTCCAAACGTAAACAGTCGACGCCGCTCGAATCCCGAAAATCTATTGAGCAACAAATTGAAGCTTTCCTATCTGCCGGCGGCGAAATCGAACAAGTGCCCAAAGGCGTAAGTGGGCAAACTACTACTTCGGGGCCCAAGCATATCACTCTGGGTAAAAAACCTCGCACCTGACCCACAAATTGGTCAGCCTTTGCCAGAACGCCTTGTAGCAGAGTTGGGTAATCTCCTAGGATTACCTCGCTCGACGTACTCCACTCAAAGCGTTATCTGCCCATAATAAACCAAGTTGGCAGGCCCGGTCATAGTAACCATATGTTCAGTTTGACACCAACGAATGGTCAAGCTGCCACCGGGTAGTATCGCCTCCACAGCTTCATCCACCAACCCTCGCAGCCGAGCGCTAACCATTGCCGCACAGGCGCCGCTACCGCAAGCTTGGGTCTCTCCCACACCGCGCTCAAACACCCGCAGACGAATTTTATTACGCGACATTACCTGCATAAAACTGACATTAACTCGCTGGGGAAAACGCTTGTGACCTTCAATTAACGCGCCAAGATGCGCTACCGGCGCCTTATCTACATCGTTCACCAATAATATTGCATGGGGATTACCCATAGACACAGCGCCAATAGTATAAATTTCATTGCCGACCGCAAGCGGATAGGTTTCGGAGCGACAATCGGCATGAAATGGAATTTTTTGTGGCTCAAGTATCGGCACGCCCATATCGACACTGACCCGGCCGTCCTTGTGCACCCGAAGCTGTAAGATGCCACTAGCTGTTTCCACTTGCATCTGCTCCTTGCCCGTAAGCCGGCGCTCACGTACAAACAGCGCAAAACAACGTGCACCATTACCGCAATTCTCCACTTCTTTGCCGTCGGCATTGAAAATAAGATAACGAAAATCCACATCTGGGTTGCGTGGTGCCTCCACAACCAACACCTGATCACAGCCGACACCAGTGTGACGATCCGCCAGCCGACGAATTTTTTCCGGGGTTAATTTAATGCGCTGAGTAATACCATCGAGCATGACAAAATCATTGCCAAGACCGTGCATTTTGGTAAATTTTAAACGCATTTTTCCCTCTAAAATAAGCTTGTTAGCACCAACTTACCTAATTGTTATTCAGATGTTTAGCGGCACTGTGCTTTCACCGCGAATCAAGTCCGCAAATTTCTCACGCACACGAACCAGATACGTCTGCTCACCGTCAACAATTACTTCCGCAGCCCGCGGCCGGGAATTGTAATTGGAACTCATAGTAAAACCATAAGCGCCTGATGACAGCATCGCCAACAGCTGCCGCGGCGCCAATTTTAGGTAACGGTGCCTGCCAAGCGTGTCAGCAGTTTCACACACTGGCCCCACTATACTCCAATCTTCTGTGTCGCCATCCACCGGGGTTACCGGTATTATATCCTGCCATGCCTGATAGAGTGCGGGGCGCAGGTTGTCATTCATCGCTGCATCGACGATAGCAAAATTATGCTCCCCGGTGCGCTTAAGGTACTCTACCCGAGTTAACAACAATCCACCATTGGCAACAATAGAACGACCAGGCTCAAAGATCAGCATCAGCTCACGATCGCCAATCTGATCTTTTACCGCAGCGAGATATTCACTTACCGCAGGTGGCTCTTCGGTACGATAGCGCACGCCGAGGCCACCACCTACATTTAAATTTTTAAGTCGAATGCCCTCTGCATTCAGCTTATCAACCAGTATCAGCAACCGTGTCAACGCATCGACAAATGGCGCCAACTCAGTGAGCTGCGATCCGATATGGCAATCTATGCCAACCAATTGCAAATGCTGTGACTCCGCCGCGCGGCGGCAAACTTCCACTGCATCAGCAATGGCGATACCGAATTTATTTTCTTTTAACCCGGTAGAAATATAGGGGTGGGTTTTAGCATCCACATCTGGGTTCACCCGTAAAGATATAGGCGCCCGCAGAGACATATCTGCGGCAATCGACTCAAGCCTCTCCAGTTCAGGTATCGACTCCAGATTAAAACTGAGTATGCCCAATTCCAGTGCGCGACGCATTTCAAGCGCAGTTTTACCCACTCCGGAAAAAACGATTTTTGCCGGGTCACCCCCAGCTAGCAATACACGCTCCAACTCGCCGCCGGAAACAATATCAAACCCTGAGCCCAACTGGGCCAACAGCGACAAAACCCCAAGGTTACTGTTGGATTTAACCGCATAGCAAACTAACCCGGCATGACCGCCCATGGCTTCGGTATAAGCGCGATACTGACTTTCAATGTGTGCACGACTGTAAACATAAGTGGGCGTACCAAACTGTTGAGCTATTTGTTCCAGATCGACTTCTTCAACCCACAGGCTGCCCTGCCGATAATAAAAAGCGCTCATGGTTGCCGTTCAGACTCTATCGAGCTGCGTGGCCTATGCGGCTTAGTGTTTTGGTTGGTGTCCTGCTGCTTCTTGCTCTCAACCTGCCCAGCTTTACTGCTCACACCCATCGTCGCTGTACTAGGCGATGCTGAGGGTTGTGGTGGCACCTGCTGAGGCAGGTACAATGGTCCTTTCTGGCCACAACCTACCAAGGCTGTTAACAGGAAACACGAAACAATAGTTTTCAACATAAAATTATCCTGTGACGAAACAATAAATCGCCATCTGGTTATTCGGAAGCTTCCCGAAAAGCCTGTTATTATGGCGGCCAAGAGCAAACCCTAATACCAAACTAGAAGTAACCTACCATGAGCCAAGCGCAATATAACGCGGCCATCGAACAATCGCTGGCCGCCATCGAAGATGCACTGGATCACTGCCCGTGGGACATCGACTATGAGCGCAATGATGCTGTGCTGACGCTGACACTGGAAAGTAACGGCAGTCAGGTTATTTTGTCACGCCAAAGTGCCACTGAACAGCTGTGGTTAGCTGCCAAATCAGGAGGCTACCATTGTACACTCGAAAACACTGGCAAACTCCCAGCCTGGAAGTGCACCACCACCGGAGAGAGTTTGTCTGCACTACTCAATCGAGTACTCAGTGAACAACAGGACGAACCGATCTCACTAAACATCGAGGGTAATGATTGATCGCAGTTTAAATTAACGCGCATCGATCAACGCCCTGGCGCGCACGCAGGCTGCACGCACCTGACTGGGTGCCGTGCCGCCGATATGATCCCGTGCTGCCACTGAGCCCTGCAGTGTTAACACCAAAAACACATCCTGCTCAATCAAAGCAGAAAACTGCTTTAGTTCATCTATCTGTAACTGTGCCAAATCCCGTTGCTGATTAAGGGCAAAGGCCACGGCGCGGCCAACAACCTCATGAGCATCGCGAAAAGACAAACCCTTGCGCACCAGATAATCGGCCAAATCCGTGGCCGTGGCAAAACCCTGAGCCGCCGCAGCGAGCATATTTTCTCGTTTTGCAGTTAACGCTGGCACCATATCGGCAAAAGCGCGCAGACAATCGTAAACCGTGTCGGCAGCATCGAACAGCGGCTCTTTATCTTCTTGATTGTCTTTGTTGTAGGCCAATGGCTGTCCTTTCATCAGCGTCAGCAATGCAATCAAGTGGCCATTCACCCGCCCGCTCTTACCACGCACTAATTCCGGTACATCCGGGTTTTTCTTCTGTGGCATGATCGACGAACCAGTGCAAAAGCGATCTGGCAAGTCAATAAAGTCAAACTGGCTCGAGGTCCACAATACCAACTCTTCGCTCGCCCGCGAGAGGTGCATCATCAGTATCGAAGCAAACGCGCAAAACTCAATGGCAAAATCGCGATCACTCACTGCGTCCAGCGAGTTTTCACTGAGCTGATCAAAGCCCAGTAGAGCCGCAGTACGTGCACGATCAATAGGATAACTAGTCCCACCAAGAGCGGCGGCACCGAGCGGTGAACGATTCATCCGCCGCCGACAGTCCATCAAGCGCTCATAATCGCGGCTCAGCATTTCATTCCAGGCCAATAAGTGGTGACCGAAAATCACAGGTTGTGCACTTTGCAAATGGGTAAAGCCAGGCATGATTGTATCGGCCTCACGCTCTGCCAGAGTAATTAGGCCCGCCTGCAACCGGGTCAGCTCAGCAGCAATCTGATCGATACGCCCGCGCAGCCACAAACGCACATCTGTAGCCACTTGGTCGTTACGCGAGCGACCGGTGTGCAACTTCTTGCCAACGGCACCAATACACTCGGTAAGACGCGCCTCAATGTTCATATGCACATCTTCCAATGACACTGACCAAGGAAACTCACCGGCCTTAACTTCCTCGGCTATAGCCTTAAGGGCAGTGGCGATCTGCTCAAACTCAGCGCTGGTCAGAACCCCCACTTCTGATAACATTTGTACGTGAGCCAAGGAAGCTTGCATATCCTCCAAAGCCATACGCTGGTCAAATGACACCGAGGCGGTAAAGCGCTCAACAAAAGCATCTGTGGGCTCGGTAAAACGCCCACCCCAAAGTTTCGAGGTAGCATCGCGAGAAGAAGAATTGTGATTGCTCATAGCATCTCTAAATTTGTTCATGGCAACTAGAATAATAACGATGGGGGCACATTGACGATATAATCCTAGGAACCGCAGTTGAGTCGCGCAAGTCTGCACAAGTTCTTGACGTACCTGGCAAATTTTAAAAAACTCTCATCACCAATAGGGTGACCACGAATTTTTAAAATTTGCCATGCCCACCAATAACTTATACAGCTTTTACACGCCCAACAGCGGCTTCTAAGATAATCATTACAACAATCGACAAACATAAGTAAAACATGCTTGTTAAAAATTTTATGCAGCTGAAAGGCATTATATATCAGAAAGTTTGGAAAATAACTTTTAAATCTAAATATTCTGTGGAAATCTCTTTTCTGCCCAATCTGTGCACCCTTCCAGCACTCACTGCAGTCATATTAAGTGCTGAATTACTGGCACTGGTTCTGACATTGACAACGGACAACCTAAAAACATTCAATTGGCAGCGCCTGGGGCTAGTATCCCTCACCACTCAGTGGGTGGCACTGTTGTCGGCCGCACTTTTATGTCGGTTGCGGCCACAGCTTTCCAAACTGCCACAAAACCTAGCCGGTGCTTACAGTGCCCTGTGTGTTTTCCTGATTCTGTTTATAGTATTGATTGCTCAGCAGTGGTGGATAACCAAACTTGAACAGCACCCTTTCGACTACTGGGCACTACTCAATAACACCCTGATCGGAGCCATTTGCGCCGGCATAGCATTGCGCTATGCCTATATCCACCAGCAGCTGGCAAATCAACAGCAAGCAAAACTAAATGCTCGTATCGAAGTATTGCAAGCGCGTATTCGCCCCCACTTTTTATTTAATAGTATGAATAGTCTCGCCAGCCTGATTGCTACGGACCCAGAGCGTGCAGAACGTTTTGTCGAAGATCTTGCGACACTATTTCGTGCTTCACTGGCCGATTTTAAGTTGGCTCCTTTGGAGCAGGAATTAGCTTTGGCCCATCGCTATCTGGCGATTGAGGCACTGCGCCTCGGCCCACGCCTACAACAAAACTGGCAAATTGATGTCCCCTTGCAAAAAGCCGAATTGCCCACCATGCTCCTGCAACCATTATTGGAAAATGCCATAATCCACGGTATCGCCCGTCGCCATGAGGGCGGGACAATTCATATTGCCGTGAGCACAACGCACGGGCAACTGAAAATCATTATTAAAAACCCCCTGTCGGAAGCCGTTCCACCCTGCCAATCTGGCAATGGCATGGCATTAAGCAATATCCGTCAGAGACTCAGCGCACTTTATGGTAATAACTTTAGCTTTTTTTCTAGCCTCGAACAGGAACTCTATCAGGTGGAATTATATCTACCGCTGCGAGCAGTCAATGGCAACAACCAGATAATTGATCCAGCAACCGCTAAACGCCCAATAACGGCGCACACATGAACTCACTGGGCATATTAATTGTCGATGATGAGCCCCTGGCGCGGGCGCGGCTGGCAAGGCAGTTACACTCTATTGAGGGCTGTCGGCTATTGGGGGAGGCCTTTGACACGCAAACTGCTTTAGTTCAACTCCAACTACTGGATCCAGACTTACTATTATTGGATATTGACATGCCTGGTCAAAGCGGCCTCGAATTGGCACAGCAACTCTCTCATTTGGACCACCCACCAGCGGTAATTTTTTGTACCGCACTCGATCAATTCGCAGTGCCCGCATTCGCCACCTCCGCAGTGGGTTACCTGCTAAAACCAATCACTCGCCAACAGCTCACTGACGCCCTCAACCAAGCACGGCAGTTAAACAAACTGCAACTCAACCAATCTTTCAACCACCCCATCAATGTTTCAGCACCACTACCGGGGCGCAGTCAAATCAAAGTAATTAACCATCGGCGCATACAATTATTGGAAGTAAGCGCTATTCGCTGTCTAGTGGCTGATAACAAATATGTTATCGCCCACCACCCAGCCGGGGAGGCCATGCTTAGCGAATCGCTTGTGGAGCTGGAAGCCGAATTTGGCCAACGTTTTGTGCGCGTGCATCGCAATGCACTGGTAGCAGTAGAATTTATTGTTGCATTACAAAAAAATGGTAGCCACCGAATACAACTAAATGGTGTAACCATACAACCTTTGGTCAGCCGAAGACTGGCACCCACAATTAAAAACCTTATTGAGCAACTTTGTTTTACTTAAGCTCAGCGCTTATCAATTAACAGGGGGAAAAATATACCAAACCTAACGGCCAATTATCTATGTAACAAGGTAATAATTACTATAATTTAGGTTCGGGTGTACGGTACAGCGCACAAATTTTGTTAGCCGAAGGATCTCGCAGATAAGCACGGTAAACTTTACCAAGCCTTCCTTCAAGCCAACTAGGCTCTCCTTCACAGCTTGTGCCACCACTTGCAAGCCCTGCCCTAAACCAGCCATCAACCGCTTCAGCGCTCTTTGCCGCAAAACCAATAGTGCTGCCATTGCCACAACAAGCCGGCTCACCATCAATAGGAAGGCTCAAGGCAAAAATGCCTTCTTCAGTGAAATAAAAACAACGACCTTTTTTATCTACAGTTCCCGGCCCATGGCCCAGAACCCCCAAAATAGCATCATATAAAGCCTTCGATTCTTGGATATTATTTGCTCCAAGCATAATATGACTGAACATTTTTGTCTCCCCACTATCAATTTTCACTTAAAAGCTTATGCTCACCGTGTCAGCGGTAACTACAATGACGCTGGGCTCAAATCAAGGTATGCTAACCAAGTAAATTACCAGCTCCAAATATTTCAAGGGACCATTGTAAAATGGCTGTCAAGCTAGTCCGTTTTCTCGGGTATTCGCGGCTTTTGATTATTGGTACTATCATCAAAAAAACTTTCAAAACGCACCTGTGGATCTGACAAATCTCCGCTCACCCGGTAACTGACGCTGGCCACTTTGTCGACCTGCTTCTTAAAAACCTTACTAATTAAATACACTCCCGCCGCCGCGGGCAAACCTCCGGCGAGCCCTGCCACCAACGCTAAATTGTTACCGACAGGCAAGGTAACAATCAGAGTGAGGTTTGAGTCTTCACGCTTTAAATCAACTTGCCCCACCATCTGTAGCTTACTACTCGGACTATCTACACGGATGGGGTTAGGGTCGACAATGGATAGCTTACCGTCGCCATCAAACAGTATTTCACCTCGCACCCGATCAAAAGTGAGCCCGCTTTGCACTAAATCAGAAAAATCCAAGCGCAAACGCCGCGCCCAAGTATCAAAATTAAAGATCGACAATATTCTCAATAATGCCGTACCCGCGTCATCTTTCGCCCGTAAAAAACGACCTTTTTTTATATCGATATCAATACTGCCGGAGAGTGTATTAATACGCGCCTGAGACGGCGACCCTTGCCAGTGGAATGCAGTATTAAAAGTTGCAGATTTGCTCTCCAGTATCGGCGCTTCACCCCAAGCTTGCAATACCTGCCCAAGATTTCCTCCCTGCAATCGACCGCTAAAATGCGAAGTTTCTGCACCCGTTACGTCGCGAAACCATACCAATTGGGCGCCCTTTTTATTTTCATCGGTTCCCTCAATGGTAATACCACGAAATGTGCCATTGATATCATTTACTAACAATTGCTTTGCCGAAGGCTGCAGAAGAAAAGACCAGGAACCAAAATCCTCATCACCAAACTGCAAACTTTTGATACTTAAATCCGACAGGGGTAAGCGTGTAAAATCGAAACCTCGCCAAGCATCAAGCTTTAAAGCTTGATCACTTCTCGGCGTAGCATCATTGTTTTTTTTACTAACCTCAGGTAAAGCCGGTAGTTTCAAATAGGTCAGATTGAGTTTTAGTGGCCTTGTAGTATTAAATACCCCACGCAATTCGCCCGCAACGGTTTCACTGTCAAACCGCAGCTGCCAATCTGCACCGGAACCAGTTCCACGCAGATGAAAATTGTCAATGGTTGTAGCACCGAGCAGTAATTGGTTAGTGCGAATATTCAACGATATCGGCAAGGCCATCTGTGACGACAGATGTCGATCCACCTCAGGCTGATCTGCTCTCGCTTGATTTGTACTTTCTGCGGTATAAATTGTCAGAGCATTGCGCCACTGCGTAATATCTATTTGCGGCAATGTTCCAACAATAGCAACACCATTTTTTTGTGGCAATTTAGGCGCCGTATTGAGTCCAATCCCCACCCGCTGTAGCTTGCCATTACGTTGCAAAATTTGCCCCTGTAAATGCACGCCATAGCGTATATGGTAAAGATTACTTTCGTCAGTAATAGGCACCTGAAGAACAAAGCGAGTTTTTTGCTCGGGAGTTTTACCCAATGGTGCGGGCAAATTGACTGCGACATTATGCAGATCTGTCTCAGTCTCCAGCATCGCCATATAGGGTTTATGTTTGGCTCTAGCCGGAATGGTAATTCGAGTGATGTAATTAAACTCACCATCCAACCAGTTTAATTCAGGAACTCTACTCCACAATTGCAGTGCTGCAGCCGAACTCTGTCCTTCAATAATGACCTCTGTATCCCGCTGCGAACCTTTGCCTGTGTGCTGCAGCTTTGCGTTGAGTGGAAAACCCCATAAACTGCCTTTGAACGCACTTCCCTCGAGACCCGACTGACTATCGTAATGCAGCAACCCCGAAAGCTTATCAACTTCTAACTGAAGCTTTTTCAACCCTAAACGGGCATCGCTCAATTGCAAGTCGACATTTTGTCGCGCTGACAACTTAGCGCCGCCAAGAGGCTGGGTCAAAGTTAATTCACCGCGCATTTTTCCATCTAGCTCCCAATTATCAAACGCACTGCCCAACTGCTCCCGCAACGGCGATTGCCGCAGCAGTTTCAATCCATCTGCTGCGGGCCCTCTGAGCTTGGCATGCACATCTAACTTTAAACCCTCACCTTGTGGGCTCACCGTCACCGCAACTTGTTTGGCATCTACCGACCAGAGTTTGGCCTTGCGAGCATTAACGGTAACCTGGGAATCATTGATATAAAGTTGCCCAGCTATATCCCGCGCTTGCGGCCAGCCGGGCGCATAGTCTAGTTCAGCACTGCTGATTTTTGCCCGCGTTTGTACCGTGAACCTTTGTGCCTGCTCACCCAAACGCAACAGTGCCGCATTCTTTTTATTATGCACCTTACTGCTATAGCTATATCCACGATAAATAAAGCCAGCCGTATCGATACGGCCAGTATTTTTTTGTCCCAAACTCTGACTCAACCAAGCGCGCAAATTTCCACTGACCACATTGGGAATAAGCACACTCTGTGTGGTAACGGCCGCGTCCTTTAACCCCAGTGCCAGAGTAAACTCGGAGGGTTTACTCTGGGCCACACGGGGTAACTGCAGCAAAAACTGACCACCCACTTGACCAAGCACTCCATTAAGCTGCAATGGCCCTGAAAACACGGCCACCGAATTATTTGCGCTGTCTATCTCCCAAGCTACGGTGCCCTTAGCTTGTTTAAACTCAAAAGGTTTAACATATAATTTGGGGAAGTGGGCAACAAAGCCAGTATTGCTATTCAATTGTACCCAACCGCTATTGCGATTGAGCTGTAGATAACCATTTACTCCACTGACCATTGGTGCCTGGCTGAATGCTTTGGCAGCAACAGCTCGCAAATTAGCCCTAAGGCGTACTACCCCATTAACACCATAAGTAAAGTGAATATTTTGTAAGCTACCACTGGGCTCCAGAGCCTTAAGCCATTCGGCCGCCTTTGGCGGAAGCACTTGCAGTTGGTTTAATACATGCTGCCAGGCGGCAAGATCGATTTGACCGAGCGCCAAGCTTATTTCATCCTTAAGTTTACCTGTCAGCTGCAGATCAAATGGGGTGATTTTTAATTTACCCCACTGCAATTTAGTATCTTCAAGTATCAGCTGCCAGTTTCCATCCGGCTGCCAGCGCCCCAAAATATTTACCGAAAGCTGTTCTAGCTCAGCCATCACCGAAGCATCAGCAGTAGCTACTAAAGGCTTTGAAGTATCCACTGAACTTTTATTCGCTTGGGTTTGAACCAAATTTAGTGGTCCACTCAATACACCCGCTTGTTTGTAATTCTTTCCATTTGCTGCCTGGGCCAAGGTTAACTGTCCGTGCAATTGGTAACCCCGCTGCGGGCTATTCTCCAGCCACAGGCGGCCATTTGCCCGCTTACTATTGGCCCAAAAATATTTCTCTGGCAATGGTGAGAGCTCATTGATCAGTGCAACCAGATCCTCACTGATTAACAACTCATTAAACTGCAGATAACCGCGCAAACGAAATGTTTCGGGCTTGCGGGGTTTACCATGACCCTCTAACACCAAAGATAAAGTTTCTTCTTCTTTAAAGTCTGGGGACATTGCACGCTCACTGACAGCCGCTCGCGCAGTCAGGCGATGAAATCCATTGCTGTTTTCCAGCAAAATTTGCTGCAAATTAAGCCCAGCTTTTTGATCTCCATTAAGCTGTAAACCAATGTTCGCATTATGCACCTGAATCTTGGGGCTCAGTTGAAAAATACGTGCTGGATCACTTAAATGCAAACCGCTTTCCGAGGCTACCGTACTGTCAGAATCAACGGAGCCATGAGCGAAACCTTTTATATGCCACTGGGCTTTGGAAGTTCTAACCAGCTCTGCGTTGAAATTATCAATTTCAAGATTTTTCCACACCAACTCCCGATGCCACAAGCTCGCCAATAAATCGAGATGAAATAGCCCTCGGCCCAAACTCACTTCTCCATTTTTGCCAAGCTTAAGGCCATCAATTTGCAAAGTTGTTTCCAGCGCCTGCCAATGCAGTGAAATATGCTGCATTTGCACTGGAACGCCCAACTGCTTCGACAGCCAACTGCTAATTTGTGGTTTATAATCACTAATTTGAGGCGAAAGGATACGTCCAGCCTGTACCAAAAGTGCCAGGCTCACAATAAAAGCCGCTACCAACAGCCAAAACTTTTGCACCATCCAACGTATCAATGCATACCTCCATCCAGACCACAAATTGCAGTTGCACTGTATACACCCAAATGAGCAATAAAAAATAAGTTATACCAATACAATGTCGTATTGCTCCTGGCTATAGATGGGTTCCACCTGAAATTGAATTGGACGACCGATAAACTCTTCTAGGTCGGCCACAGTGGCAGACTCTTCGTCAAGCAATAAATCAATAACTAATTGCGCTGCAAGCACCATAATTTTGTCACTGTCATAGGCACGTGCCTCGCGGAGAATTTCTCGAAAAATTTCATAACAAACAGTCTCTGCAGTTTTTAAAGTCCCGCGACCGAGACAAACCGGGCAGGGTTCGCACAACAGTCGGCCCAGAGACTCCCGTGTACGTTTTCGAGTCATTTCAACCAAACCCAATTCCGAAACACCGGTAATACTGGTTTTGGCGTAATCATGTTCGAGTTTTTTTCCCAAGGTTCGCAATACTTGTCGCTGATGTTCCGGGTCCTGCATATCGATAAAGTCAATAATAATAATGCCACCAAGATTACGCAGCCTCAGCTGACGAGCAATTGCAATGGCCGCTTCCAGATTGGTCTTAAAAATAGTTTCCTCTAAATTGCGATGACCGACAAAAGCACCGGTATTCACATCAATAGTGCTCATCGCTTCAGTTTGCTCGATAAGCAGGTAACCACCCGACTTTAGTGCCACCTTGTGTTCCAATGCCCTGCGAATCTCATCTTCCACACCATATAAATCAAACAGTGGCCGCTCTTTGTAATAATACTCTATGCGTTCGGCAATTTCCGGCGCATACTTACCCGCAAATCGCGCCGCACGAAGGTGGGCATCATCAGAATCGATACGAATTTTTTCCGTATGTGGCTGCACCAGATCACGTAGTACACGCATAAATAGCGGTAGGTCTTCATGAATTTTGGTAGGCTCTGTGGCTACTTTAATACGCTGCTCTAGTTCTCCCCAGAGCTTGTACAAAAACAGCATATCTCGCAGCAGTTCCTCCCTTTGCACCCCTTCAGCCGCAGTGCGTAAAATAAACCCACCCTCATTGGACTGCCCCTCTTCAGCCAGAGTTTCCAAAACCTTATCAATCAGCTCTCGCAAACGCTCGCGTTCACACTCATCCTCGATACGGTTAGATATACCAATATGCGGCGCCTGAGGCATATACACCAAATAGCGAGCAGAAACTGATAAATGGGTCGTTAGACGCGCGCCTTTACTACTGATAGGATCTTTGACTACCTGCACTACCAACGCCTGACCTTCGCGCACCAGGGTGCGTATATCCGTCACCTCAGCCTCTCGCAACTCCATACCATTTTCATCTAATGGCGCGATATCTGAAGCTTGAATAAAACCCGCACGTTCGAGGCCAATATCAATAAATGCCGCTTGCATCCCCGGCATCACACGCACAACCTTGCCTTTATAAATATTGCCGACGATACCGCGACGTGCGCTGCGCTCCAAGTAGACCTCTTGCAACACACCGTTTTCTACCAGTGCAACCCGAGTTTCCATTGGCGCGATATTAATTAATAATTCTTCACTCATGCTCCCGCCACTCGCTATTTCTCAGACTGCCAATAAGGAATATTTGCCTTCAGCAGTATCGGTGCCAACGCCTCCAATGGCAATCCAACCACGTTACTGTAGCTACCATTAATGGATTTGATCAACAGTGCTCCCATACCCTGTATGGCATAACCACCGGCTTTATCGATAGGTTCACCAGTTTGCCAATAAGCATCAATTAAGCGCGCACTCAAGGAGCGAAACTGTACTTGAGTCTGCACAAGTTCGGTGAAAGATCTATTTTTTCCATACAAATGTATGGCAGTGAGCACGAGATGGGCACGGCCGGAGAGACGCTGCATCATTGCAGTAAAATCATCCTGATCACGGGGTTTTTCCAGCACTTCCTGGCCGCAGGATATCAGGGTATCCGCTCCCAGAAACCATTGTTCGGCACTGCCTCCAATCAATTCGCAAGCTGCCACAGCTTTTTCTCGCGCCAAGCGCTGCACATACTGCTGTGCTTGCTCATTGACCCAGCGGATTTCTTCAACAGGAGCAGTTATCGGTGTAAACGATACGCCAATTTGCCTCAGCAACTGCGCGCGACGCGGTGAAGTAGAGGCAAGAATCAAACTATGCAAAGCAGGAAGTTCAGACACGGCTACTAATTACCATGGCAAAAACGAAGCAGTATAAAGCTTTTAAGCGCAATAAGGCCGTCTAGTTTGACAGTTACCATGGCTTTATGTCGAGCCTTCAACATCGCGTTGCAGCCAAATGCTGAGCCAAGGCCACAATAAAGCACTGGTCAATGCCGGTAATAAAAATCGCAAATCGGCTATTGGCTTAGCCACCAAACTGTTGACCCAGTTGCTCAACAATTGGCTAATACCAACAAGAATAAAAACCCACAACACTTGCTGCAGTAAACTAAATACCCGAATGCGTTGGTAGGTTAACAAGCTGAAATAAGCCACTACCGACAGTGACAACGCATGCGTGCCTAGAGTCGAGCCGGTGACTAGGTCTTCACCCAAGCCCACTAGGCAGGCAAATCCCACGCCGAGAGTTTGTGGTTTACGTGTCACCCAGAAAATCACCAGCAGCGCGCAAAATTCCGGGCGAAAAAATAGCCAAAATGGCGGCAAAGGGGTCACTACCAGCAAGAGCGCCAATAACAGGCTCATTGTGACAAGCCAACCATCCCCGACCTTTATTATCACTCGCCTTCGGCTCTCAATAGCGCCAGCACAAACCGGCTGCGATTCATCTGTCCCCGTGGCTGCAGCACCACTTCGGCAAAAGCGCGCCCCGGATCGCGTCTAATTGCAATAACCTCGCCCACCGGGTAGCCCGCGGGAAAACGCCCGCCCAACCCTGAACTGAGCAGCAGGTCTCCCTGTCGAATATCGCTGGTATTCGACAAATGGCGCAACTTCAACCGATACAAATCGCCGGTGCCCTCCGCCACGGCACGCAAATTATTGCGCAATACTTCCACTGGCAAAGCGTGGCTACTGTCGGTAATTAGCAACATGCGGCTGGTGGAATCTCCCACTTCAATCACCTGTCCCAATAAACCGTTGGCGTCAATAATAGCGGCACCTATGTACATGCCCTGATTGCGCCCCTTGTCAATAATTAACACATGTTCCATAGGGTTGGGCGACACCCCTATCACTTGCGCTACCAGTACTTGCTGCTCAAGCGTCTCTGCAGAATTCATCAATTCCTTGAGCCGGGTATTTTCCGCTTTGACCGCCGCCAGCAACTGGCTCTGTTGCTTCAGTAGTAACACTTGGCGATGCAGGCGGCTATTTTCCTCCACCAATGATTGCCGCGAGCGCCATTGTGCCCCTACCCAATCGCCAATGCGCGCTGGCACATCGGTAATCAGATAAAAAGGTGCCGCCAAGCTGAGGGCACGCTCGCGCAACGGCTGCAACCAATCTGTGTACAGGTTGATCAAAATAAGCGCCGTGGCCATGAGACCCAACACAATAATGCGGGTTTCTGGCGACGGGCCACGGTTAAATAATGGTTTAATGGGCAGACCCCCATTAACAGGTCAGTAGTTGTAATATCGTTTTACCCCTACCTCCATGTGAGAGCTCTCTTCATTGAGGCAAGGCCTAATTGGTAACCAGATACAATCGACTCTCGTCTAGCATATCCAGCGCCTGGCCACCCCCGCGGGCAACACAGGTCAGCGGGTCTTCGGCGACGACCACCGGTAAACCGGTTTCCTCCATCAACAGACGATCTAGGTCACGCAACAGCGCACCGCCACCAGTCAACACTATGCCACTTTCGGCAATATCCGATGCCAGCTCCGGCGGCGATTGCTCTAGCGCTCGCTTTACCGCCTGCACAATCCCCGTCAGCGGCTCTTGCAAAGCTGCAAGAATTTCATCACTGTTGAGAGTAAAGCTACGCGGTACTCCTTCGGCCAGATTGCGACCGCGCACATCAATTTCAAGCACTTCACTGCCGGCATAGGCACACCCGATTTCCTCTTTAATGCGTTCAGCTGTGGCATCACCAATTATACTACCGTAGTTGCGGCGTACATAATTGACAATAGCTTCATCGAAACGATCCCCCCCAAGGCGCACAGAATCCGAATAGACCACACCATTTAGAGAAATAACCGCAATTTCAGTAGTGCCGCCACCGATATCAACCACCATTGAGCCGCTGGCCTCCCCGACTTTTAAGCCGGCACCGATAGCTGCAGCTATCGGCTCTTCAATCAGGTGTACTTTGCGCGCCCCGGCCCCCATCGCCGATTCACGTATAGCGCGCCTTTCCACTTCAGTGGACTGACAAGGCACACACACCAGCACCCTTGGGCTTGGGCGCATCCAATTATTTTCATGTACTTTTTTGATAAATCGCTGCAACATTTTCTCAGTCACTTCAAAGTTGGCGATAACCCCGTCTTTGAGCGGGCGGATAGCACTGATATTACCCGGTGTGCGCCCGAGCATGCGCTTTGCTTCCACACCGACGGCTTCCACCATTTTGGAGCCATTGTAGTGGCGAATCGCAACCACTGAGGGCTCATCAAGCACGACGCCGCGATCGCGTACATAAATCAACGTATTGGCAGTGCCCAAATCAATGGAAAGATCACTGGAGAACATGCCTCGCAAACGTTTAAACATGAAGTTCGGTTACCTTATAAGAGCACCGGTGAAGGGCGCTGACAGCGGGGACAGACCCCTAAAAAACTCTTGCTGCAATTATGCGATACAGGCTGACTAGTTTTGCACAAAAATACTCTGTGCAAACAAAGCTTTTGCACCCTGCGTGCCAGCCACAGCCCTAAGCGTAGTAGTGACAATCGGCAAACTCTATCAATGGCACGAGTTCAGAGCAAGACTGAATGCTAACCAATTTCATTGCCATTGCTGGCACACGGATGGCAACCCCAGTAGCGGCGATGAGAAACATAGACAAATGTGTTAAATTTGCCCGCCTTCAACAACCAACCTCAAACAAATGCTACGCAGCTTTATCCGTTCAAACTGAAGCACTACCACCATGCTGGAACCCTGATCATTATGACTGTAAACAGACAAACCATAGAAGAATTAGCTGAACTGGCAAAGATTAGCATCTCTGAGACAACGATTGATGGAGTCAGCGGGCACCTTGACGACATGCTGCAACTGCTGGGGCAGCTGCAGACAATCAACACCGAGGGCATTCAACCCATGGCACACCCGCTGGAAACGCAACAGCTACTGCGCTCAGACATAGTGGCAGAACCCAACAACCGTGAAGCACTCCTCGCAACTGCACCACTCACTGCAGAAGGGCTGTTTTTGGTGCCCAAGGTGATCGACTGAAACCTCACCAGCGCCGGTACCAACCATAGAGCCAACCCTATGCATCAGTTTACCATTGCCGAAATTATTCGTGGGCTGAAAAACAAACAGTTTTCCAGCATGGAAATTACCCGCCATTTGCTCACACGCATCACCCAGCTCGACAGCCATTACAACAGCTTCATCACCGTTACTGCGGAACAGGCGCTGGCCGAGGCAGCAAGCGCCGACAAGCGCCTGGCCGAAGGCGGGGCGCCCTCCATGTGTGGCGTCCCTATTGCCCACAAAGATATATTTTGCACCACTGCAGTGCGCACCAGTTGCGGCTCCAAAATGCTCGACAACTTTGTACCACCCTATGATGCCAGCGTGGTGGCAAGCTTTAAG
This sequence comes from Gammaproteobacteria bacterium, assembly GCA_022600975.1. GTDB lineage: Bacteria > Pseudomonadota > Gammaproteobacteria > Pseudomonadales > Cellvibrionaceae > Microbulbifer. Next base: position 25,738 of record JAHZJJ010000152.1, on the reverse strand, counting down.
CACTGTGGCAGTATCTCCCTCGGCAAAACCAACATGGACGAGTTTGCCATGGGTTCTTCCAATGAAAACAGCCATTACGGGGCGACAATTAACCCCTGGGGCAACAACCGAGTGCCCGGCGGATCATCCGGCGGCTCCGCCGCCGCAGTGGCGGCAAGATTACTACCCGGAGCCACCGCCAGTGACACTGGCGGCTCTATTCGCCAGCCCGCCGCACTCACCAACACCACCGGCCTCAAACCCACCTATGGGCGCATCTCCCGCTGGGGTATGGTCGCCTTTGCTTCCAGCCTAGATCAGGCCGGGCCTCTAGCGCGCAACGCGGAAGATGTTGCCCATATGCTCTCGGTAATGGCTGGCGCCGATGTCAGAGATTCCACCTGTCTAAATCGACCGTCGCAGGACTACACCCTTGGGCTCAACAAATCCGTGAACGGGCTAAAGATCGGCGTGCCAAAAGAATATTTCAGTGCCGGTTTACACCCAGAGATTGCCGTACGGATTGAAGCCGCATTAAAGGAATATGTAAAGCTCGGTGCCGAGCTAATCGAAATCAGTCTGCCCCATACCGCTATGGCAGTTCCCACCTATTATGTGATTGCATCCGCAGAAGCCTCTACCAATCTATCCCGATTTGACGGTGTGCGCTACGGCTACCGTTGTAATAATCCAACAAATTTGCGCGATCTGTATAAGCGATCTCGCGGTGAGGCCTTTGGTGAAGAAGTGAAACGGCGTATTTTAATCGGCAGCTATGTATTGTCCGCCGGCTACTATGATGCTTACTATAAAAAAGCCCAACAGGTGCGCCGCCTGATTAAACAAGATTTCGTCGATGCTTTTAAGCGAGTCGACGTAATTATGGGCCCCACAACGCCTACTCCTGCCTTCGCTTTGGGTGAAAAAAATGCCGACCCGATAGCCATGTATCTACAAGATATTTACACCATCGCCGCCAGCCTCTCCGGCCTGCCGGGGATGTCAGTGCCCTGCGGCCTGGTAAATGGCCTGCCAGTCGGCCTGCAAATCATCGGCAATTATCTGGATGAGGCGCGTATGCTCAATCTCGCACATCAATATCAGCAAGTTACCGACTGGCACCAAGCCGAGGCTGCTACCCCAGCCCCGGCAGCATAAGGAGAATCAACGTGGAATGGGAAATCGTTGTCGGCCTCGAAGTGCACCTACAACTGGCCACCAAATCAAAACTCTTCTCTGGAGCCAGCACCACCTTTGGTGCGGTACCCAACACCCAGGCCTGCGCCATTGACCTGGCCATGCCCGGCACGCTACCGACCCCAAACGAAGCCGCTTTTCGCCTCGCGGTGCTATTCGGCTTGGCGGTGAACGCAAAGATCAATCAACACTCGGTATTCGAGCGCAAAAACTATTTTTATCCGGACCTACCCAAAGGCTACCAGCTCACCCAGCTAGAACATCCCATTATCGGCGCCGGCATTATCGATATTACGCTGCCAGACGGCACCAGTAAGCCTATCCGGCTACACCATGCACACCTAGAGGAGGATGCTGGAAAGTCGCTACATGAAACCAGCTTTACCGCCAGTGGTCGTGAGATGTCCGCTATCGATTTGAACCGCGCTGGCACCCCACTACTGGAAATTGTTTCCGAGCCTGACATGCGCAGCGCTGCCGAAGCCGTTGCCTACCTGAAAAAAATCCACATCCTAGCCAAATATCTCGGTATCTCCGATGGCGACATGTCTCAGGGCTCACTGCGCTGTGATGCAAATATTTCGGTGCGCATCAAAGGGGAACAGCAACTTGGCACCCGCACCGAAATCAAAAACATCAACTCCTTTCGTTTTGTAGCAAAAGCCATCAACGTGGAAGCCCGAAGACAAATTGATCTACTTGAAGACGGTGGCACCCTGGTGCAGGAAACTCGCCTCTATGATGCCGACAAAAACGAAACTCGCAGTATGCGCACCAAGGAAGTAGCCAATGACTACCGTTACTTTCCCTGCCCAGACCTACTGCCAGTGGAACTTTCAGACGAATATATAGCGGCGCGACAACGAGAGCTGCCAGAACTGCCGGATGCCCGGCGAACACGCTTTGAAAGCAGCTATCAATTATCCACCAAGGATGCCACACAACTCACTGGAGAGCGCACCACCGCAGAGTACTTTGAAAGCGTCGCCAAACAAACTGGCGAACCAAAACTGGCAGCCAACTGGATTACCGGTGAACTAGCCGCACTGCAAAATCGCGCTGAAGTTTCCGTGCCTCAGGTTACTGTCGAACAGCTAACAGGGCTAATTCTGCGCGTTAAAGACGGTACAATTTCTGGCAAAATCGCTAAACAACTGTTGGCACAAATGATGGACGGCAATGACGATGTAGATACCCTGATCGCAGCACAGGGCCTAAAACAAGTCTCCGATAGCGACGCCATTGAAAAACTTGTCGATGAGGTGATAGCTGCAAACAGCACTCAGGTAGAGAATTACCTTAGGGCAGATGAAGCTAAACGCGCGAAAATGGCTGGCTTTTTTGTCGGTCAAGTTATCAAAGCCTCCCGCGGCCAAGGGAATCCGAAAATCATTGGTCAGATGCTTAAACAAAAACTGAATGCGCGGTTGTAACTAACTCCATCCTGATTGAAGCCGACCGTCAGCTTCACAAAAAAACAAGGACATAAAACCTATGAACGTAAAAAAAGATAAGCAAAAAGTACTTAACGAAGTATTCGATAACAAACGCATTGCCGATTTTCTAAATGGCGAGGCGCCAACAGGATTCAACCGCGATTTTTTTATTTTGCAGCGCGCCTACCGCAGTATGAAAGTCGCAAGCTTCGAAACTTTTGTACAGCTATTTCAACAGCAGGGGCTAAATCTGGACAGCCCTTCACCAGAAGGCAGATCGCTCTTGGCACAAATAAAAGCACACCAGAAAAGTACAGAATACGCGGATATTCTGCGAAGCGCCGGCGCAAAGCCCTGAAAGCGGTGACAAAAATGATTTCAGATCCTACACATGGCACTAAAGCCCTACTGCGCGGTGCTCAATTATTGACTCGGCGTGAACTTCGCCCATTTATTCTTGTTCCACTGTTAATCAATGTATTGCTGTTCATTGCTTTTGGGATAGTCATTATTAGCCAGCTGGGTAGCCTCAGCAGTTATCTCGGCAACCTTCTCGCCGATGCGCCCATTGACACTGCAGGCATGCCCTGGTGGCAGTCAATGCTGGCTGCGGGCGCAGCCTGGGCTGCCGGTGTTTTTCACTGGTTGGCATGGCTTATTGCCCTGGCAGTATTGCTGCTGTTCTTGCTATTTTACGGCTATATGTTTGCTGTTGTTACCAATATTATCGCCGCTCCCTTCAATGGTTTTCTGGCTGAAAAGGTAGAAGAACTACTCACTGGCAAAGCGCCACCCCCTGAAGCCCTCAGACACATGGTACTGCGCACTTTGAAACGGGAGCTGCAAAAACTGAAATATTTTATCGGCTGGGGGCTGGTCATTTTGCTTATTGCATTGTTTACTAGTTGGACTGTCTTTATTCCGGCTCTACTCAGCGTACTCTGGGGCGCCTGGTGTATGGCGATCCAATATGTGGACTACCCTCTGGACAATCACCAGCGGCCATTTAGCGAGGTCAAGGGCCTACTACTAAAACACAAGCTCACTACTCTGAGCTTTGGTGGAACCATCATCCTGGTAAAAATGATTCCTATAGTGAATATTTTAGTAATGCCCGCCGCAGTCGCCGGCGGTACGGCCCTGTGGATAGAGCAGTTGCAACAGCATAATAAAGGCGAACTCACTTAATCCAGTGTTCACCTGTTGGTTCTACTCAGCAGTTTTGCCCGCACTAGCCACAGCGCCCTTACCCAGCCCCTCATAAGCACGCACTTGCACCTGCTGGCCGGGCAGTACCGCGGCCAGCGTGTTGGCAATATACTGGGCCAGCTGCTCCACTGTGGTATCGCACTCCAACAACTCACAGCAGCGTGCGGGCAAGCGCAAGGCAAAATCACCCTGCTGTGCCCGATAAGCAAACTCCAACGTATCCTCTGTCTGCCGCTGTAAATCGACACGACTACCCAGGTAAATATCTTTCCAGCGTGAAGCCCAATTGCGCTCCCATTGAGGACTACGACAGCCATCAATCTCTATACGTATGCGCGAGCGGTGTCCATGGGCAATACGTTGACAGTTGCCCGCGTGCTTTTTCAGGCCATGACTGTAGTGATAAAACGCCTCGGCAATTTCCTCAACGCTAAAACTCAACACAAATTGATCGACACTAGCGGCAAAAACCTCATCTAACTGCGCTACACACCATTGAGCCACGCTATTAGTATTAATTTCTTTTGCCTCTACCACCGCAAACGCCTGTTCCGGCCCACTGACCTCAAGCTGCTCGCCTCCAGCGTACTGCCAGCTCACCTTAATTTGCCCCCCGTTGCGCTGCAATTGCACGTGTGGCGAACGGATGGGCACCAACAAGCGGTGATCGAGTTCTGCATCGAGCCAGTGTCGCAGAGTTTTTTTAACCACACCAAAATCACACACCATACCTTGACTGTCGAGTGCGCCATTCAGCGCAGCGCTGGCCAGCCAGGTTTCACCCACCAGGCCGCGTTGGTAATCGAGGTAACTAAAATCCACATTGGTGAGGTTATCGACAAACAGGTGCATGAACATCTCGTAAATTGGAATCGGATAGCACAATGAGATTGTGAGCAAAGCCCGTGCGCAGTATAGCGCTTTGGTAATGAAAATTTTCAAACGCCTAGCAAAAATCGCCACCTTAAATTTGTCGACAAAGGGACTGGCACTTCGTAGACTAAAGCCCTATAATCGCGCCTCTTCGATAGCTTTGTAGCGTCGGAGCTACAGTGGCAGCCCATCCGGTCTTCTCGCAATGGACAACTGTGAACCCCGCCAGGCCCGGAAGGGAGCAACGGTAGCAGCGATTTCATGTGCCGAGGGTGTGCTGGTTGGGCTGCCTCCACTGATTCTTACCATTGCTTTTCTTTTCTCATCGCCCCTAAAAAGACAACAGGCGCTGCACTGCATAACTTTCTGCGCCAAATTATCCACCAGAAAACCATTCAAACCTGATATCTTGTATTCTCGCTTTATCAGTTTCCATTTTATTGCTTTGAACTGCAGGTTCTATCACACGCAAAACAACAGCACCTGTATTTTTTACATAATAATGGGCCGTTTAACTAGTTTGGCCAATAACAAAACTGAGGTAATGAATGAAAAAATTAGCCCTAGTGAGTCTCGTTGCCGTGGCACTTGCCGCTTGCGACAATAAACTCGCCGAACCAAAAATAACTAACGTTAGCGACGCTGCGGTTGAGACAAACAAAAGCTTACTGACCGCTGAAGACGCCGCAACCTTTTTAAGTGAGGCACAAGCCCGCTTGGAAACCATGGGCCAGGAAGCCAGTCACGCCTCCTGGCTCGCTTCCACCTATATCAATACCGATTCTCAATATATTGAGGCGCTGACCAACGAACGCTACACTGGTATGGCGGTTAAACTGGCATCAGAGGCAGCGCAATTTGATCACCTGACACTAAACCCAGAAACCCGTCGCCAGCTCACCATGCTCAAACAGGGGCTGGTTTTCCCCTCGCCGCAAGATCCGACACTGACAGCAGAATTGGCTCAAATTGGCTCGAAAATGCAGGGTATGTACGGTGCCGGCAAATACTGCCAGGGTGAAGGGGAAACCGAAAAGTGCTACACCCTAACCCAAATGGGCCAATTAATGGCCAACAGCCGCGATCCAGAATTACTGAAAGAGCTGTGGGTCGGTTGGCGCCAAGTGGCACCACCAATGAAATCCCTTTATACGCGCCAGGTCGAAATTGGCAATGCTGGAGCCAAAGAACTGGGGTACAACAATCTGAGCACTATGTGGCGCTCTAAGTACGACATGGGCGCGGATGCTTTTGCAGCCGACATGGACAACCAGTGGAACAAAGTCAAACCACTGTATAAAGCCCTGCACTGCCATGTACGCGCCAAGTTGAATGAATACTACGGTGACGAAGTAGCACCAGCCCAGGGGAAAATTCCCGCCCATCTGTTGGGCAACATGTGGGCTCAGGAATGGGGCAACATCTACGAGCTGGTCAAAGATGACGATATGGAGGCGCCATACGATCTCACCCAGCTGATCCTGGATGCGGATATGAGCGAACAAGAGATGGTTAAGACCGGGGAGAAATTCTTCACCTCACTGGGCTTCAAACCCCTACCGGAGACTTTCTGGCAGCGCTCGCAGTTTACTCAACCCCGTGATCGCGATGTAGTTTGTCATGCCAGTGCTTGGAATATGGATGGTAAGGATGATCTTCGCATCAAAATGTGCATCCAAAAAACTGGAGAAGATTTAATTACTGTCCATCATGAGCTGGGACACAATTTCTATCAGCGCATCTATAATGAACAACCCCTCCTCTATAAAAACGGCGCCAACGATGGCTTCCATGAAGCAGTGGGCGACACTATTGCACTTTCTATCACGCCTAAGTATTTAAAAGAAATCGGCCTGATGAAAAAGATTCCCGATGAAAGTAAAGATCTCGGTTATCTACTACAACAGGCGCTGGATAAAATTGCCTTCTTGCCCTTTGGCCTGATGGTGGACAAATGGCGCTGGCAGGTGTTTAACGGTGAAGTAGCGCCGGGTGAATACAACCAAGCTTGGTGGAAGCTGCGAGAAGCCTACCAGGGTATTGAAGCCCCAGTCGCACGCAGCGAAGCGGACTTTGATCCGGGTGCCAAGTACCATATTCCCGGTAATACCCCTTACGCGCGCTACTTTCTCGCCCGTATTCAGCAGTTCCAATTTCACCGTGCACTCTGTGAAGCGGCAGGAGAAACCGGGCCACTACACCGCTGCTCCATCTACAACAATGCGGTCGCCGGCAAAAAACTGCGGACAATGCTGGCAATGGGTGCCAGTAAGCCGTGGCCGAATGCAATGGAAGCGTTAACTGGTCAGCGTGAATTGGACGCAAAAGCCATTATCGATTATTTCCAGCCACTGATGGTTTATCTACAACAGCAAAACAAAAATCGTCAGTGCGGCTGGGGGGCATAACAACCAACAGGACAATCGGACGCATAAACTCCATCACCGTTGCGCGACCCAAAAAGCCCGGTATAACCGGGCTTTTTGTATACAATGGCAATCAGAATTTATAGTTTAAACCAACGCCAAACAACCAGGATTCAATTTTGCTAATTCGGCCATCATAGGCAGTAATCAACGTATTATCTAACCCCCCTGTAATGGCATCGGGTAAAAATGGCATAATAAAAACGTCATCAATCTTTTCTTTCTTGCCCCAGCGATAGGCAATCCCCCCATCAATACTCAGCTGCTGATTCAATTCATAGGTAGCACCCAGAGTAAACTCTTGGCGGTCACTATCGGGAATGGACAGCTCACGCCAAGTCTCCGGGAATTCTGGTAGGCTCGCCGCTTCATTAATGCCATCGCGGGCAGCGCCCTCATCATAAGCATACCCAATACGCCAAGTACACGTTTCGCAAGGATAGAACTCAACGCCAACACTATAGCGCCAGCCACTCTCAAAATTTTCCGTCCTTAAAGGTAGTGGGTTAAGATCAATACCAAAACCCTGCTTACCGGGCACATAAAGCTCCAGGCTGTAAAAGTCATCCCAATCGGTCCATTCTAGGCCCAAAGCCAAGCCCCAGCGCGCATTAAAGCGGTGGTAAAAACCCAGCTCCACACTATCTGGAAGATCGATGGTGATGCGGCCATCAGCCTTTGTCATAGATGAAAAATCGTCAAAGAAAATAAAGTCAGAGGAAACATCACCTTCCAACTTAGGTTCCAACTCCGAATGATAAGAAATACCGACGCGCGTATGTTCGGTGATATTCCACAAGGCACCGATACTCCAACTGACATCCCAATCATCACCATCGAAATCAAGCTCCGTCTTGTTGGCCAAATCCGAGGTAATGGAGCCCAGCTTAAGATCAGATGGATACTGGGTACTCAGCCTGGAGTCCGCATAAAGAATATTAGCGGCAATACCGATACTAAAAACATCCGCGAAATTGTAAGCGATGGATGGCGCAATAGTATAAGTGTCCAGCTTAGTTTTTTTAGCAAACGGCGTTGTCAGTGCATCCTCGTTAAAATCTGTTTCCTTACCGAAATCTGTATAAATCCCCAATCCTGCGGACCATGCATCATTAAATGGGATAGCTAAGAAAATATTGGGCAACCATTGGTCATTGGAAAAATCATTAGATTTCTCTTCAAAAGATCCAAGCGCAATAGGAGACGCATTACCATCGAGAAGAATCTCTAAAACTTCACCTTCAGCATCCGTTTTCGGATCGAGATAAATAATACCGCCGGTAATTATCACTCTGTCGAATAACGCCGAGCCGGCAGGATTTCGTGCCAAAATAGAAGCATCGTCGCCAATTGTATTCTGCGCAGCATAAGCGCGGCCAAGGCCAGAAATACTATTCTCTTGGAGCTTAAAACCAGAGGCCAGGGCACCACACGAGCAGGCGCTGATTGCTACAACGATTGCAGTGCGTTGTAAAATTTGTATAGACATGAAGTTCCTCTTTCTGTTGCTATATCCATAATTAATAGCCACTTATGAATCAAGCAGCCGACACTATAAAAAGGTACAAAAAGCTTGGCCCAAACTTCCCACCTTATATATTTTTTATGATGAAACTCTAACAGCTTAAAAGAGTACTGAAAATAAAAAAATAAGATACAATCAATTTGGCGAAAATATTTCTTTGAGGTTTTATTTTAATGCAAAATGTACAATTAACCGCACAAGGTGAATAACTATATTAGCAGATACAAAAAAGCCTGAAAAATTCAGGCTTTTTTGTGTTAAAAGTTTTTAACGATAGAAAAATCAAAACTGATAATTCAAACCAACCCCAAATAACCAAGCTTCTACTTTAGAGGTTTTGCCATCATAGGCAGTAGTTATATTACCAATAGGTCTGCCTGTAGCCGGATCTGGCAATTCCGCCCTAAAAAAGTCATCAACAGGCTCGTCTTTACCCCACAAAAAAGCAAGGCCGCCATCAATACTTAATTTCTGATTAAACGCATAAGTCCCGCCAAAGGTAACCCACTGGCGATCACTGTCGGGAATTGATAGATTGCGCCAGGTTACCGGCAGCCCCGGTTCGCTCTTTCCTTCATTAAAGCCATCGCGGGCGGCCCCTTCATCGTAGGCATAACCAATACGCCAGGTTAATTCCTCACAAGGCTGGTATTCAACGCCTACACTATAACGCCAGCCACTTTCAAAATTTTCCTCTCTCAACTCTAATGGATCCAGGTCTGGCTCACTGGGAATACGTGCCTCAAGTTTCTCAAAATCATCCCAATCCGTCCACAGGGCACCCACTGCCAGGCTCCAGTGCTCGTTAAAGTTGTGATAGAGGCCCAGCTCCATAATATCGGGTAGGTCAAGGGTAAGGTTGCCGCTAGCATTTAGCAGCGAACCATCTGCAACGCGCTGCAGGTCTGATTTAATACGGCCTTTCAGCTTCGGCCTCGATTCCGAATGGTAGGAAATACCTGCCCGAGTTTGATCGGTGATATTCCACAAGGCACCAATACTCCAGCTCACTTCCCAGGCATCACCTTCTACATCAAGTATGCTTTTATCTGCCAAGAGCGAATTAATTTGTGCACCTTGTGGACCTAGTGAGCCCAACTGGAGATCTGTTGGATACTGAGTCTCCAATGTGGCATCAGCATAAAGAATATTAGCGGCAATACCAATGCTAAAGGTATCGTTAAAGTCATAGGCAATGGAGGGCGCTATGTTATAGGTTTTCAAGCTTGTCTTTTTGGCCAGGGGCGTCGTCAAGGCGCTGGAGCTGAAATCGGTTTCCAGCCCGTAATCTGTGTACAGACCTAACCCTGCGGACCAGGAATCATTAATGGGAATAGCAATAAAAGCATTGGGAACCCAAGCGGTAGAGGCAAAATCATTCGCTTTTTGGTCTGGAGATTCACTAGGGGCATCAAAACCACTAATGGAAAGCGTAGTAGTAACATCACCTTCCGCATCAACTTCCGGATTAACGTACATTATACCGCCGGTGATGGTCATTTTTTTAAATAACGACGAACCTGCAGGGTTTCGTGCCAGAATAGAGGCGTCGTCGCCCACGGTATTCTGTGCGGCATAAGCGCGGCCGAGGCCGGAAATACTATTTTCTTGTAACTGAAAGCCAGCGGCCAGGGCACCGCTGGAAATAGCACTGATAGCTGTAACCATTGCTGCGGGGCGTAAAACTTTTCTCGTCATCAAATTACTCTCTTATTCACTATGCTCAAAATCAATATTGGCTTAAGCGCCAAACCCACTTCCTCGAGCGAGCTGCGCACGAACTCTAGCAGAATATGCTCTTATTGTGTGCCTTATTTAAAATAAATAATGCTTTATACGCCAAAAAAACATCAAAACTGTTTGATCTAAGAGCAAAAAGACTCAAAAATGCACGACTTATATAAACTTTATGAATAGCCCTGCAAACTCTAACAAGTAAGCTACTTACAAGCTTCCAGGGTGAAAACTTAGCTTTCTCCATCAACAGGATTGCCATTAATAGCAAGCTTGGTCAGGATTATCTGATAATTTTTTCCACTGCCTTCTTGTTGCGTTAATTTGACCAATGCGTAATTCCAACGCGGTGCAAACCAAAGATTGGTAACGCGCTCCGCCTTATTTTGCACCCGCGCTACCTTGACTGCATTCACAAGGCCAATAGGAGTTTGAACCTGCTCTTTAGCAATTAAACGAAAGCTGTATTGACGAATTTTCTTGCCGTCGGCAATAGCATATTTTAAGCTAGGCTTTCCTGCAGCAAGATCCAACCCCAGCTGTAATTGATAACTAAGCATGTCCTGAATATCCGCCGGTACATCCGTTAATGTGTAGCGACTGTTACCGAGGTTTATTATCCGTCGCTGAGCTGGCTCAAAATCCAATTCTGTGTGACGATTTTTTCCCAAACCAGTCCGGTGGTATTGATAATGCAACGGCGTCAGCTGACCATTCTTTATGCTAAAGCGGCTATATTCGTTGATATTTGCAAACATTGACTCAACACTGAAATCAAGCTGCCAATCGCTTCCTCTGGTAGTTAGCTTACGTGTAGCAGTAACATTAAAGCCGCTGAATTTGGCAGCATAAACGGCTGTAAACGGTTTTAACGCAATTTGTTTGCCATTTGCGGCTCTAGTGACAGTAGTCGCAGTTGTGCTGGATGTCTCTGCAAGGCAAAGCACACAGAACATCGATAAGATGGGAACAAGCAGCAACTGGATAAACAGTGGCATTTTTTTAGTTTCCTGATTCACGCTAACTCGGATCGATTAAATACCGCCGTACTGTTTATAGGCGTCCTGCCTGATTATTGCAACGTCTCGAGTTTACCACCCGGCGGCAGTGGCTTGCCATCCAGCTCTGCCTGTTCATTCGCCATGCGCACACGCCCCAGTGCAAACCAAGTGGCAGCCAGTGGATAAATATAATGTTCCTGACGCTGTACGCGCCTGGCCAGTATCTCGCTGGTATCACCGGCCCGAATTGGCACTTTTGCCTGAATAATGACCGGGCCGCCATCCAGCTCTTCAGTCACAAAATGTACCGTGGCACCATGGGATTTATCTCCCGCTTCAAGGGCACGCTGGTGCGTATGCAAGCCTTGGTATTTGGGCAACAAAGAGGGATGAATATTAATTAGCTTGCCGCGATAGTGACATACAAATTGGGCAGTGAGGATACGCATAAAGCCCGAGAGTAATACTAGGTCAGCGCCGAAGTGATCAATGGCTCCCATCAGTGCCCGATCAAAAGCACCGCGATCCGTATGCGCCCGGTGGTTGACCACCCGGGTGGTAATGCCGGCAGTTGCGGCACGAACCAATCCATAGGCATCGGCCTTATTGCTAATCACTGCGACAATTGAGTAGGCAGCACCCTGTATGTTTGCCGCATCAATTAACGCTTGCAAATTGGTGCCACTGCCGGAAATCAGCACGACAATTTTACATCTTGGCCTGCTAGTTTTAACTTTCATCACCCACAGACCTTACAGACCTGCCAGTTTCACTGGTGGTGTATCTGTATCTGCAGCTGTAATACGACCAATTACAAAGGCCTGCTCCCCCAATTTGTGCAAAGTGACCAGCGCCTGAGTTGTGGCCTGCTCCGGCACACACAGCACCATACCAATGCCGCAGTTAAAGGTACGGTACATTTCCCGCGCTTCGATATTGCCAGCTTCTTGCAGCCAATCGAATACCGCGGGGTGCTCCCAACTACCGATATCGATCTGTGCGCTGGTCTTTTCAGGCAGTACTCGCGGTAAATTTTCCAGCAAGCCACCGCCAGTAATATGGCAAAAAGCATTCACCTGAGTTTCCTGCAGCAACGCCAGCAGATTTTTTACATAAATGCGCGTGGGCGCCATCAGCGCATCGGCCAGTGACTGGCCACCTATATCCTGTTGCAGATCGGCATTGCTGACTTCCAGCACTTTGCGAATCAGGGAATAGCCATTAGAGTGCGGGCCACTGGCAGCGAGTCCGATCAGATTATCGCCAACTGCTACTTTAGAGCCATCTATAATTTTGGCTTTTTCCACCACGCCGACACAAAAACCAGCCAAATCATAATCATCAGCCGTATACATACCGGGCATTTCTGCAGTTTCACCACCTACCAGCGCACAACCTGCAAGCTCACAACCTCGGCCAATACCGCTAACAACCTTTGCAGCAATATCGACATTGAGTTTCCCGGTGGCATAATAATCAAGGAAGAACAAAGGCTCAGCGCCGGTGACAATCAGATCATTGACACACATGGCCACCAGATCAATGCCAATTGTATCGTGAATACCCAACGCCATAGCCAGTCGCAACTTAGTACCGACACCATCAGTGCCAGAAACCAACACCGGCTGCTGGTAGCCCGCAGGTAGCTCACAGAGCGCACCGAAGCCACCGAGGCCACCGAGGACTTCCTTGCGCTGGGTTCTCCGGGCAATATGTTTGATTCGCGACACCAATGCATTGCCGGCGTCTATATCAACACCGGCATTTTTATAATTGAGAGACTGGGGCTTTTGAGGCGGACGTTTGACATCACTCATGATACAACCCTGCGGCAGACATTTTAGAGGCGCGTATTCTAGAGGAAAATACCCCAAAAGTGCGAACTGAAGTCTAAGGAATTCGCCGACGCTGATACAATAGCAATACACTTGCCCTAGCCGTAGGCAGGTATCTACAGAGAATACACAGGGAAAACCCTTATGCAATCATCAATGCGCTCAAGCTTTTTGCCGCTGCTCTTGCTGCTACTGTGTAGTTTATCGACTATAACAGCCAACGCCGGGATTGTATCCGGCCTCTATGAAGTGGCGGAAGCGGTACCGAGCCGAAGTGACGATGATCGCGATGCCGCTGCCAACCGCGCTCTGAAGCGTGTATTTGTTCGGGTCACCGGAGATGAAACGGTAGCAAACAATCCCCTTTTGGTATCGGTATTGGAACAGGCGCAAAACTATATCCAGTCCTACCGCTATCAACTTGAGGCTGATCAGCTCTACCTAAAGTTCAGCTTTGACCCCAAGGCAATCGATGCCCAGGTGCACAAATTACGCCTGCCACTATGGCCCAGTGAGCGCCCAAACACCCTCGTGTGGCTGGCAGTAGACAGGCTACAGCAGGGGCGCCAAGCTCTGCAACAAGACGAGCAACCGGAACTATTTAGCCTGCTCAACAAACAGGCCACTGCAAGAGGCCTACCGGTGGATTTCCCCTTAATGGATCTGAGCGACCAGCGCAGCATGCCGCTCGCCAAGCTGTGGGCCCAAGACGAAGCAGCGGCCCAGCGCGCGGCAGCCCGCTACCGACCAGATGCCAACCTAATGGGACGTCTGCTGCAAACCTCTAGCCAGCGCTGGCAGGCCAATTGGCTATTGATACACGGCGACCACAGCTATAGCTTCGATGCCAGTGGCAGCACTATAGAAGAAGTAGCAAAGCGCGGAATCGATGATGCAGCCACTTATCTGGCCCGCTATTATGCGGTGGTGACCGGCAAGGAGAGCGCGCAAAGTACAGTGACTCTAGCACTTTCCGGAGTGGCAAGCTTTGCCGATTATGTCACCATCACGCGCTATTTTCAGGAGCTAGCACAGGTGAGCAAAGCCGGTGTAGTTAAAATTGATGCAGATCGTATAACCGTATCCCTCACCACTGCCACCCAGATAGACAGCCTGCGTAAAACCCTGGCCCTCAATCATAAACTACAAGTGCAAGGCGGAGGGACCTACCTCGGACCACCCGGCTCTTCTTCACAATTGGGCAGTACACAAAACCCCTTGCGCTACCATTGGCGCAACCACCAGTATATCGAGTGATACTTAAGTGCCACAGCAGATGCCACTCGGAGTCTCCAAACAAGACGAGGCGACCTTCAGCAACTTCTACCTGCCCCCGGGCGATAGCAATCGCCAAGTGGTGGATTTTTTGCAAAACTTTGCCGCTGGCGATAACCTTGAGCCGGTAATCTATTTATGGGGCCCCATCGGCAGTGGTGTTACCCATCTACTGCAAGCGGTGTGCCAAGTGGCGGCCAGCCACAAACGCAGCTATTGCTATCTACCATTAAAGGACAACATTGATACAGACCCCACATCGGCGTTCGACCACTTAGAACAGTTGGAATTGATTTGTATTGACGACGTGCATCTACTGAGTCATCGCAGCACATGGCAAGTTGCCCTGTTCCATCTCTACAACCGCCTCAAGGACAGCGGCCGCCAGTTACTTTTGGGCGCCTGCCAATCTCCTCGCGGACTCGATATTACCCTCAACGATTTGCGTTCACGATTGCAATGGGGCTTGATTTTTCAGTTGTGCCCACTGAGTGATCGAGATAAGATTATTGTGTTGCGCCAACGCAGCCGTCAACGCGGGTTTGACTTACCAGAAGAAGTTGCTCATTACATTTTGCACCGCGCACCACGGAATACCCGAGCTTTGTTCAGCTACCTCGAACAATTGGATCACGCCTCACTGATGGCTCAGCGCAAAATTACCATCCCCTTTGTAAAGCGCGTATTAGATTTTGGCTCTTAGGAATAACCCTCTTGGAACGAATCAAACAAACCTATTTAATGGCTAAAATGCCTAACAGCAGGTAAGACGACCTGCTTTTGAGTGAAATAGTGCGTGAAGCTCAAGCTAGATACGTAAGCTCGTGTAGTTTTTAAGCAAGCGTAGTCTTCATGAATGCCAATCCGAAGAAAAAGCCTTCGCCCTAGAAGCAGCAGTTGGTCGCGCAAATCTGTACAAGTTGTTGGTGCGCATGCCGTTGGCCAGAGCCGTTCCGTTAACGCAGGATAATGAATCGTGGTTAAGAACCAACTTTTAAACTGCCGCCTGAACTGTTGAGGAGAAAGCGCCAAAATTAAAACGATAATAAAAGATTCTATTGATTTACCAAAAAAAAACTAAGTACGACTCGATCAATACTGCGAAAGCTATACTTCGCCCTATGTGGATAATGTTTCGTCATTTTTTATCCGGGCGGAGATTATGGGGCGTACTAATTCCCCTGATTGCCTACCTGGTACTTGCTGCGGCTTCAACTCGAACGTTGAGTTGGCCATTGCTAACAGTGTGCTTCGCGACGCTGATTGCAGTGGTTTTAATTGCCGTTTACCATGCAGAAATCATCGCCCAACGCATTGGGGAGCCTCTGGGTGCGCTAATCCTGGCACTGGCAGTTACTGCGATCGAAACCTCATTGATCGTTTCGCTGATGGTTTCCGAGACATCACATACCCAAACTCTGGTCCGGGACACAGTTTTTGCTACGGTAATGATTATCTGCAATGGCGCCATCGGTCTAAGCTTATTGGTTGGTGCCTTAAAGCATCACGCGCTGAACTTTCGCGTCGAAGGCCCAACTTCCGCATTAGCAGTACTTGCTACCCTCACCACAATGACCATGGTGTTGCCAGATTTCACCTTCTCTACCAAAGGCCCAACCTTTTCCTCTACCCAGCTCTTATTCGCTGCAGTGGTGTCTTTGTTACTCTACGGTATTTTTATTTTTGTACAGACAGTGCGCCATCGTGATCAATTTTTACCCGAGCGCAAAGAACGAGATGAAGATATCGACAGGCCGCCGCCCAGGCACGCAGCCTGGATCAGTTTCGCACTGTTACTTTTATCGGTTGCTGTTTTAGTGGGGCTTGCCAATACCCTGGCCCCATCGCTCGAAGCCACCATCTCTCGTGCCGGGCTTCCGCATACAGTAACCGGGATCGTCATTGCCGCTCTGGTATTATTGCCGGAAACTATGGCTGCCATTCAACTGGCGCGCAACAATCGCATACAAATCAGTTTTAATCTGGCTCTAGGTTCCGCACTTGCAACGATTGGGCTGACAATTCCCACAGTAGCTATTATCTCTCTGATATTCAATCTACCAATGGAGCTCGGTCTGCCACCAAAAGAGATTACCCTGCTAGCTCTAACACTGCTGCTGACTACAATGACGGTATCCAAGGGCCGCGTCACTATTCTTCAAGGGGCTGTGCATTTGGTCGTTTTTGCTGTTTTTATCTGCTTAGCCATAGTACCTTAAACTCTGGCTAAGGCTATTGAGCATTTAATATGAAACAGTAAAACACTTGCTCAAAATTGACCAATACCCCTACCACCTGCACCACCTGCTGATTCTATGCTTTTTTTCAAGTTTTCCGACAAATAGAAAACTAAAGGTTATTTAAACAACAAATGCTTATAAAGCACTTTTATCGCCCGAGGTTTTCCCCTTTAATTCCTCGCCACCAGATATCAACGCTTCTTCTGTTGGCGCGCGACGCAGCACAGCAAACCCCGCCGTACCCGCAATTACTGAGGCTAATAATACCCCCGCTTTTGCCTGCACCAACAACTCTGTCTGACCAGAAAAAGCCAACTCAGCAATAAAAATTGACATAGTAAAACCAATGCCACCAAGTAGCGCAACACCGATAATATGGCGAAAGGTAGAGGAAGTTGGCAGTGTGCCCCAGCCCAGTTTCCAGCCAATCCAAGTTGCGCCAACAATACCGATTAATTTCCCAGCCACTAAGCCTACAATAACCCCGAGTGTAACCGAATTAAAAACCGCAGTTGGATTAATAAAACTATCAGTGGGAATGCCTGCATTGGCCAGAGCAAAGATAGGCACCACCAAAAATGCGACTGGGGTATGTAACCGTGTTTCCATACGCTGCAGTGGTGACTGTACTAATTGCACGCCATTGCCCAGTGCCGCGACACGTGCTCTCAGTGCGTCATTAGCAATAATTTTATCGCCGGGCCGAAAACTGCGATCAAAGCTGCGGATGATATCCTTAACAAAGGTGCTAAAAGCCACAGGGTCATACTTCGGTCGCGCAGGGATAGCCAGCGCGGTAATGACGCCGGCCAAAGTGGCGTGCACACCGGTAACATGCAGTGCATACCACAGCAATAACCCAATAAAAAGATAAGCTGGTGAACGACGCACACCGATAAAACTGAGTAACCATAACATGACCACCAGCAATATCGCAGCCATCAGAGCACTGGTGTTGACACTCTCTGTATACCAAATAGCAATAACCAAAATAGCCCCGAGATCATCGACAATCGCCAATGCCACCAAAAAAGTCACCACAGCACGAGGAACACGATTGCCTAGCAGCGCAATACAACCGACAGCAAAGGCAATATCCGTAGCCATGGGAATACCCCAGCCTCGCGCTGCAATGCCTTCGCCGTTGAAGGCAAAGTAAATTAGTGCCGGGACCACCATACCGCCAATAGCCGCCATTACCGGCAAAACCGCCTGGCGAAATTCAGATATTTCACCAACCAATAGTTCACGTTTTAATTCGAGGCCAACAAGCAGAAAAAATATGGCCATCAAGCCATCATTAATCCAGTGATGCAGGCTAAGCGAAAAACTCCAGTCTCCCGCATTGAGGCTGATCGGCGTGTGCAGCAAATGGAGGTAGCCCTCTTCCCAGGGAGAATTGGCAATAATGAGCGCGATCACCGCGCAGACCATCAGCAACAAGCCACTGCTGCTCTGACGGTTGACAAACTCTTCAAACGGCGTCACCAAGCGACCAAATGCGTGCTCCAGTGGCGCTTGGAATACACGGCCTTTGCGAATTTTAAATTTATTCAATACATTTTTTGCCATTTTACAACTATTCCTTCTGATTCTTCCAAAGCATAGAACTTTTCAATTCCAAACGCTGAAGTTAGTATGCCCCAGGTTTGTTTGCCCCAGAGAAGCCTCAGAGCCATAATACTCCAGATGACACGACTTGATCTATTGTTAGTTCGGCTGCAACTGGCCGACTCCCGTACCCATGCCAAAAAGTTAATTAGGGCCGGATGCGTTCTGCTAGGAGACAACAACCACTGGCAGCCCGCCCATAAAGCGGGGCAACTACTGAGTGAAAAAACCCCCCTGCGAGTAACTGCACTAGCGGAAGATCGCTATGTATCGCGCGCCGGAATGAAGCTGGCTGGCCTACTGGATCATACCGAGCTGAATCCAAAAGGCTGGCGGGCACTGGATATAGGTTGCTCAACGGGAGGGTTTAGTGACTGCCTGCTCCAGGGCGATGCGGCCCTGGTAGTAGGAGTCGATGTAGGACGCGATCAGCTGGCGAAAAAACTGCGCCAAGATTCACGCATGCAACTGTTTGAAGGCATCAATGCACGCTATTTGACTGCTGAACAGCTGGGCACTTATGCCGAAAATGGTTTTGACGCCATAACGATGGATGTTTCATTTATCTCTCAAACTCTGATCCTTCCGCGCTTGCCAGCATTGCTAAAGCCCGGTGGGCAACTGCTGAGCTTGGTCAAACCACAATTTGAAGTGGGCCCGAAAGGCGTCGGCAAGGGTGGGCTAGTGCGAGATGAGGCACTTTATCGACAAGTACAACAGCGCCTGTGCGAGCTGTGCCAACAGTTGCAATTAAAAGTGCATCGCTATATCGACAGCCCGATCAAGGGCGGTGATGGCAACCGGGAATTTTTACTTTGGGCGCAAAAGCCTGAAAATTAACCCCAGGGCTGCCACCAACAAGCTTTAAACTTAGAAGCCGCAGTTGAGCGTACAAAAGCTACGTAAGCTATTTGTGTACATGACGAATTTTAAACATTCGTAGTCACCTTATTGGTGATGAGAACTTTTTAAAATTTGCAAGGTGCATCAAGAACTTGTGCAGACTTGCGTGATTCAACTGCGGTTTCTAGGTTAAAAATGAAACACTATAAAAAAAGTGCCCGCGCCCGCTCAGGTGCCACCACCTTGCGGCCACACATTTCCGCAATTTTCACCAGAGCCTCAACCATCTGCCCATTGCCGCGGGTGCGCTCTCCATTTGGCAGGTAAAAACTATCCTCCAGCCCAGTGCGCAAGTGCCCCCCCAGCTCAGCAGTTTTTCGGTGTACCGGCCAAATTTCCTCACGCCCAATTACAGTGCTTTGCCACAGAGCCCCAGGCTTCATATAACGCAGCAACAGCGCCAGCAGGTCGCTATCGGCTGGCATTCCCGAAGCCACACCCATCACTAGGTTGTAGTTGGGCTTGGCCACCATACCGACCTCACTGAACATCCTCACAGAGCGCACAATACCTAGGTCAAAACACTCAAATTCCGGCCGAGTATTGGTCTCGCGACACACTACTAATAGCTCCTCCACTTTATCCACTGGATTTTCAAATAACATCGGCGGCCAAGCCCAAGTGCCATTGGCACGCACTTTTAAATAGTTGAGGCTCCCCGCATTACAAGCTGCAATTTCTGGTCGGCCGGCGCGAATACAAGCCAGCGCACCCTTTTGATCCCTGCCTACTGTACCCGTGGTGAAATTCAATATTACCCCTGGGCAGGCGCTGCGAATGGCATTGGCAATGGCCAGTGCAACCTCGGGGTCCCAGCTGGGAAGATGGCCTCGGCCCGCCTGCTGCGCGCGAAAATGGATATGCATAACCGAGGCCCCAGCATTAAATGCCTCCAGAGCAGAAGCCGCCATCTGCTCCGGCGTCACCGGTACCGGGTGCTGTTTTGGATCGGTTAGCACACCTGTCAGTGCGCAGGTAATCACTACTTCATCTGCCATTTCGATCTCCTTTAAGTTTTTTTAATCATTAAATTGGGAGTGACTACCATACAATTTTTATTCTTTAGTTTTATCTAGGGCCACTCTCCCTGATATTCCCTGTGCGTCAACGCTCATTACAGTGCTTACAAAACTGTCAATCATTCCCATTCAATCGTCGCCGGTGGCTTGCTCGATACGTCATAGACCACCCGTGAAACCCCCTCAATTTCATTGATAATACGGTTGGAAACTTTTTCAACCAGCTCGTAGGGCAAGTGCGCCCAACGAGCGGTCATAAAATCTACCGTTTCCACTGCACGCAGAGCAATAACATGAGCATAGCGACGGCCATCACCCACCACACCTACGGATTTCACCGGCAAAAATACTGCAAATGCCTGGCTAGTTTTATGGTACCAATCGGCCTTGTGTAACTCCTCAAGGAAAATGGCATCCGCTTCGCGCAGGATATCGGCGTAGGCTTTTTTTACTGTACCAAGAATGCGTACCCCTAGGCCAGGGCCAGGAAACGGGTGGCGGTAAACCATATCATAAGGCAGGCCTAGCTCCAGGCCGATTTTGCGCACTTCATCTTTGAACAGCTCGCGCAGCGGCTCTACCAACTCAAGCTGCATATCATCGGGTAAACCGCCCACGTTGTGGTGTGATTTAATCACATGAGCCTTATTGGTTTTTGCTGCTGCAGATTCAATGACATCTGGGTAAATAGTGCCCTGAGCAAGAAACGTGACGTCTTGCAATTTAGTGGCTTGCTCATCAAAAATTTCGATAAACGTATTACCAATAATTTTACGCTTGGCCTCCGGTTCGGCTTCATCGGCTAATCGAGCGAGAAACTTTTGTTCTGCATTGGCCCGAATAACCCGCACCCCCATATTGTCGGCAAACATCTGCATCACCTGGTCGCCTTCATTTTTACGCAGCAAACCATTGTCTACAAAAACACAGGTAAGTTGACTGCCAATTGCTTTATGCAACAGCGCCGCCACCACTGAACTGTCTACGCCGCCAGATAGGCCCAGTAAAACCTTTTGACTTCCTACTTGAGCGCGCACTTTTTCAACCGCGTCTTTAATAATATTTTCCGGGGTCCACAATTTTTTGCAGCCACACAGTTCCAATACAAAGTGCTCATAAATACGCACACCCTGTAGTGTATGGGTTACTTCAGGGTGAAACTGTATACCGTAAAAATGTTTTTCGGCGCAGTAGAAACCGGCAATCGGGCAGGCATCGGTGGAGGCCATAAGCTCAAAGCCCGGAGGCATTATGCTAACTTTATCGCCGTGGCTCATCCACACGTCGAGTAGCGCACTGCCATCGTCAGTTAGGTGATCGCGAATGTCGTGCAGCAAAGCAGAGTTGCCCTCGACCTTTACCTGCGCGTAACCAAATTCACGCAACTTGCTCGCCTGCACAGTACCGCCCAGCTGGTGTGCCATAGTCTGCATACCATAACAAATACCCAATACCGGCACCCCCAGTTCATACACGGTTTCTGGCGCGCGGGGAGAGCTAGCTTGCGGCACCGACTCAGGGCCACCGGAAAGAATAATGCCCTGAGGGTTGTAAGCGCGGATCTCCTGATCCGACATATCAAAAGCGCGAATCTCAGAAAACACCCCCAATTCGCGTATCCGCCGGGCGATCAACTGAGTGTATTGAGAACCAAAATCAAGAATCAGAATGCGGTTGGCATGAATATTTTGAGACATGATTTACTCGGTATTAGTAAAAACTGAAGATAGAACGGCGAACGGGCCACATTGGGCCCGTTCGCCGTGAAGCCTGGATAACAAATATTAAAAACAGAACACTAAACGCCTTGTGGTAGCTGTGGCTTTCAGGTCAGCTTCAGTATCATAAATAATAAAGCCGCCACTGGCTTGAACGGCACTATTCAAAGCTATCGCCCGCCCACAGGGTAATTGGGTGCTTCTTTGGTGATTTGTACATCATGCACATGAGACTCACCCATCCCCGCCGCAGTGACGCGCACAAATTGTGCACAATCGCGCATGGTAGCCATATCAACACTGCCGGTGTAGCCCATAGCCGAGCGCAACCCGCCCATCATTTGATGAACAATAGCGGAGATTGGCCCCTTGTAAGGCACCCGCCCTTCAATGCCTTCTGGTACAAGTTTTTCTTGTCCTTGGCTGGCATCCTGAAAATAACGATCGGAAGAACCCTGGCTGCGAGACATGGCACCAAGCGAGCCCATACCGCGGTACGATTTGTAGGTTCGGCCCTGATAGAGTTCCACCTCCCCGGGCGCCTCCTCAGTACCGGCAAACATGGAACCCATCATTACTGAGTAAGCACCGGCGGCCACGGCTTTGGAAATATCTCCAGAAAAACGCACGCCGCCATCGGCAATCACCGGCACACCGGTGCCCGATAATGCCTTGGCAACCTCAGCAATAGCAGTAATTTGCGGCACACCAATACCAGTAACAATGCGCGTGGTACAGATAGAACCGGGGCCAATGCCCACTTTTACGGCATCGGCACCCGCTTTTAGCAGTGCAGTAGCTGCTTCACCCGTGGCGATATTACCACCAATCACATCGACCTCGGGCCACAGCTGTTTAATCCTTTTCACGCGGTCAAGTACATTGCGAGAATGGCCGTGAGCGGTGTCCACCACCAGCACATCGACACCGGCTTCCACCAAGGCCGCGACGCGATCATCAGAATCCGCACCAGTACCCACAGAGGCGCCGGCACGCAGACGCGCGTCGCTATCTTTACAGGAGTTAGGGTACTGTTCAGCCTTGTTAAAATCTTTTACCGTAATCAGGCCACGCAATTCGAATTGATCATTGACCACCAGCACTTTTTCGATGCGATGGCGATGTAACAACTCGCGCACTTCATCGCTTGACGCCGTCTCGCTGGCTGTTACCAAGCGCTCTTTCGGTGTCATCAGGCTGGCAACGCTAACGTCCTGATTGGTTTGAAAACGAATATCGCGGCTGGTGATAATACCCACCAAGTTACCCTTTTCCATCACTGGCACACCGGAAATATTGTGGCGGCTAGTCAGCGCTGTCAGCTCACGCACGGTGGCACTAGATTCGATGGTAATGGGGTCCTTAACCACACCGGCCTCAAATTTCTTGACCGCGCGAACGGCCAGGGCCTGGTCTTCGATGGACATACTTTTATGGATAATGCCAATACCACCTTCCTGAGCCAAGGCAATGGCCAGGCGATATTCCGTCACCGTATCCATTGCGGCGGACACCAGGGGAATATTTAAAGTAATATTGCGGGATAACTGGGTTTGCAGGCAGACGTCCTTAGCGGTTACTTCAGAGTAGCCGGGCACAAGCAGGACATCATCAAAAGTGAGGGCTTCACGCGCTATGCGCAAACTGGATTCAGACATGACACTCATACCTCAGGGGTGCGGGAATGGGTATCAGCGCGATTATAATGTTAATTGGAGTGTAGAAGCAAAAAATCGCAGAACAAACCTTGTCTAATCACTTTTACCACAGCGCAAGATACTGCATTATTGGCTGCCACACTTAATGAGAACTTGTGAGTTCAGAATGCCAACCTCTGCTGAAAATGATCGCAAAAATACCCGCAGCGTGCTCACAGTCAGCGACTTAAACCGCGAAGTCAAACAACTGCTGGAAGGCAGTGTGCCGCTGTTGTGGGTGGGCGGAGAAGTCTCCAATTTTGCCGCGCCCTCGTCGGGGCACTGGTATTTCACCCTCAAAGACGCCCGCGCCCAGGTGCGCTGCGCCATGTTCCGCAACCGCAATCGCAGCGTGCGCTTTGCACTGGCCAACGGCCACGAAGTGGTGACGCGAGCGCGAGTCAGCCTGTACGAAGGCCGCGGCGAATTTCAGCTGATTGTAGAACACCTCGAAGAGGCGGGCTTTGGCGCCTTAATGCGTCAGTTGGAAGCCCTCAAAGCACGCCTACAGGCCGAGGGGCTGTTCGACCCGACACGTAAAAAGCCACTGCCCCCACTGCCCACCACCATCGGCGTAATCACCTCTCCCACTGGTGCGGTGGTACGCGATATTATCCAGGTGCTCGGGCGGCGCTACCCTGCGGCAAACCTTGAAATTCTGCCGGTGGCCGTGCAGGGGGCCGGCGCCGCACAGCAGATAGCGGCAGCCATCGAACTGGCCGGGCAATTACAGCGCTGCGACTTGCTGATTGTCGGCCGCGGTGGCGGCTCACTGGAAGACCTGTGGCCATTTAATGAAGAAATTGTCGCCCGCGCTCTAGCCAACTGTCCTATTCCCACTATTTCCGCAGTGGGCCACGAAACAGATACCACAATTGCCGACCTTGTTGCAGATATGCGCGCCCCCACCCCATCTGCGGCAGCGGAAATCGCCAGCGCAAGGGCGGTAGAATTGTCACAGGCGCTGACCGGGATCAACCACAGGCTGATGCGCGCTATACAATTACAGCTGCGCCACCTGACTCAACGGGCAACCCTAACCGGCAACCGCCTGCGCCACCCTCGCGAGCAACTGCAAAATCGCGCCCAGCGCCTTGATCACTTGGAACTGCGCCTGCAAACCGCCATAAACCAAGGTATCAACAACCGCAGAGTGCACCTCGACAACGCCATGCGCGCTTTTTCCCGCACCCATCCACAGCGGCAGTTACAGCGCAGCAGCCAGGCTCTGCAACAACATCGGCTGCAATTACAACGCAATATGAAATTGTTACTACAACAAAAACGCGCGCAATTTACCCGCAGCAACGCGCTGTTAAATAGCGTCAGCCCACTGGCAATCTTGGATCGCGGCTATGCCATTGTGCGTGATGAAAGCGACAAAATAATAAAAGATGCCGCCAAACTGAAACAGGGCCAGCGTGTCCGTGCGCGCCTGGCCAGTGGCGAGTTTGCCGCACTGGTGGAGTGACTCAAAACGTAACAACGTACAATTGGTGCCCATGGCGAATTTTAAAAGTTCGTGGTCATCTTATTGGTGATGAGAACTTTTTAAACTTTGTCAGGTGCATCAAGAACTTGTGCAGACCTCCCCGATCCAACTGCGCTTTTTAAGCTAATGCATTAAAGCTTCGATCGTATTGATCGAGCAATAAAAATACAACGATTTGAACTTCAATTGCCCCATGACTGCTAGCAGCCAGGGTAACAATGAAAGTTTTATCGAGTTTAGCCGTTTCCAATAGTCGACAGGGAAATACAGGCATCGTCAAAGCCCCCTTTAGGTGAGCCTGTAACGAAAGAATTCAGACACAACCACCCCCCAATCCTGACATTCTCGCTACAGGCAGTATTTTTATTGTTAAAAAATTGCAAATAGGAATAAAAAGAAGGCGGAGGCCCGCGGCTGAAGAAAAAGAATACACCAATCATCGTACCACACCAGACCCTGCACCAACGCCATGGGCGAAAGCGGATAAAAACATTCAACTGTATTATTAATTTTATTGAAGCCGAACACAGGCCTGGCTTATCATTCATGACAGCCTCGCTAGATAAGT
>JAHZJJ010000023.1 GCA_022600975.1 Gammaproteobacteria bacterium | reverse complement strand
TCAATATAGATACCCCCAATAAGGAAAAAGATCTCTATAAAAGAAAAGCCATTGTTCGAAAAGTTCTCCTGTCTATCCAGGCGTTGCCGTCTAACGGTTAAGGAAATTTAAAATGCTAAGCTCAAAAGCGAGTTGTCTTTGTGGTGCAGTTAAAATTACTGCAAACGATATCAACCCAAACTTTTCTGTGTGCCATTGTGACTCATGTAGAGGGTGGGGTGGAGGGCCATTTTTTGCTGTCCAATGTGGAACGAAGGTGGATATTGAGGGCAGTGAGAAAGTAAAGATGTACAACTCCTCGCCTTGGGCTTGCCGTGGTTTTTGTATTGACTGTGGAACCCATCTATTTTTTAAACTCAATAAAAGCGGTGATTATAATATGCCCGTTGGTATATTTGAAAATATTAACGGTTTAGAAATGGATATGCAGTATTTTAGTGATAATAAACCAGGGTATTATTGTTTTTCCAACGAAACTAAAGCAATGACTAGAGCCGAAATAATGGCGTATTTTGCAAAAAGCGTTTAACTGGCAAAGTGCCAGTTAAAAATATAGGCTAATAGGGTGAGCTTTTTAATTAAGACTCTATCAGTGATGTGGGTCAATTGCAGTGCTTATCGCACACTCACCTGCATCTCTACAGCATTATGTAGCCAGAACTCCAGGTTGTAATCGAATGCCTGCATGTTGTGATCAAACCGCAAGCGTTCAATTTGTAGGCAGGGGCTGCCGGGGTTGACTTCAAGTGCGGCCGCATGGGCCTGATCCAGGGCGAGAATCCGCATGCGGCAATCTTCTTTGCCGAGTTGAATGGCATACTGTTGGCGTTGGATGGCAGATAAGGAACCGTTTAGATTCTGTTTATGGATATCAATAAAACGATTGGCCGCGAGAAAAATATTTTCCATCATGACTGCCCGGCAATCTAAGCGGCGCAGACGCTTTAATTGATAGACAGATTGATTGTTTTGCAGTTGAAGTTGATTGCGCACATTGGCCAGTGGGCGGCTTTTAAGTATGCTCAGTACTTCGGTTGTGGGGTGGTGTCCCTGATCCAGGGCCATCTGAGTAAAGTCACATTTGCTTGTGGGGTTAATGACAAAACGTGGTGGCGCAACAAACCATCCTTTGCGTTTGAGGCGATAAATTGTACCTTCGGCTTCAAGACGAAATAATGCCTCGCGGATGGTAATACGCGTCGAGTTAAATCGCTGAACCAATAGGCGCTCAGAGGGCAGTTTGTCGTGGGGCTTAAGGCTGTTTTGTTGAATGAGCCGGTTAAGATGGTCGCAGATTAGGTTGTAGAGATGAGCCATGCTTAGCTTTACTGTCCGTGTACATGTGAAAAGTTGAGGCACATCTTTAGGGTAAACCACATTGCCATACAATCGCTAGGGGTATACCGCTTTAAGCTTGCCATCATTGAAAATATCGTTGATAGCGTGCTGCATGAGTGCTGGGCCAATAGTCATGCCCTTACCGCCAACGCCAGTGACACAATGGATGAGCGGTGCCAATGTTTTTGCGAATACGCCATCGCGATGTTCAGCATAATAGCCATTCCAGTATTTGTGAATGCGGTATTTTTCGATAGCCATGGTACCGGCAAATAAATTCAGGATAATTTCGTTTGTTCGTTGGTGTATAGCGAAATCCAGTGAAGCGGAGTGTGATGGGTCCGAGTATTCATGGGAATCACCAATGATAATATTTCCGGTTTTTGTCTGTTTGATCAATAAATGAATCCCCAGCTTTTCTGCTTCATCATTCATAGGTAAAAGTTCACTAAATGACGGGCAATCACTAAAGTTACCGTACCGGCGAATACTTCTTCCGGTCAATAAATTTCCGCAAAGGTTGATGGCGTTGCTCGGCGTTAATTCTAACATCTGTAGTTTGCAGAGTTTGAACCCGTCCAACGGCAGTTGTGCGCTATACAATTGGTGTAATAAATGCCCCTGACAAATGAGGGCATGGCGTGCGTAAAAAGTTTCGCCACTAGCGGAGGTTAATTGTGTGTGGGATTTTTTAGGTAGGACGTGAGCAATTGAGCAACTGTTGCGGTAGTTGATAGTTTGCTGATTTGCAAGGTGCGCTATTAAGCATTGTATCATTTCCGAGCTGTCAACACTGAGGTCATCAGGGCAAAATAAGCCTCCCTGAGAATAGCTGGGGTTGAGTGTTGGTACGTGTTCAAGACATTGTGTTGGTGACCAGTATTGACTGGCGATACCCTGTTGCTGATTGAGGCGATGACGCTCATTGAGTAGTTTGAGTTCGGTTTTATCGGAGGCAAGGTAGAGGCTGCCATTAGGCGCTGCTGTGATAACACCCGATTTAACCAGATGGTGGTAAATACCGAGCGATTGGCGAGCGTAGCCTTGCCAACGTTGGTTCATAGCTGAGGCGATAACCTGGCCAAAATTTCTCCCCGTCGCCCCTTTAGGCTGATGTCCAGCTTCAAGGAGCAATACATTGCACCCCATCTGATTGGCGTGGTGAGCTGCCATGGCGCCGAGAATACCGGCGCCAACTATTGCAATATCAAACATAAAGCCTTCCAAATAACTAGGAGCCTGTCGGACTTAAC
>JAHZJJ010000151.1 GCA_022600975.1 Gammaproteobacteria bacterium | reverse complement strand
GATTTTTAATTATAGTGACACCCGATCTTTGCAGGTGTACAGAACCTAATTCCAGCATATTTATCAAAGTTTATTTATATACTAAAGAACAAACTATGGTATACTTAAACATAAAAAATTACAATAAATATCACCCCGAAAAAAGTTAACCCAACCGATGCTCACTACATGTCTTTTTGTGAGTACCGAACTTTCTCTACGAAGCAGCCCTAAGGATTTTTGCCCCATCAAAGCTATATTGACAAGCAGTTTAGAAGCCGCTAATTTAGGTCGAATGGATCTCAACCAAGAATCGAAGACAGCCCATATTTTTTGCGTGTAACATAGAAATAGGTAATCCTAAAAACTGCAGTTGAATCACGCAAGTCTGCGCAAGTTCTTGCGCGCCCAACTACGGCTTCTAGGATAATGAAGGTTGCACCAATGCCAATAACTAAGAAGAATCACCTCATGACCGTGTGAACTTGAGATAAACGCCCCCCGATGCAGCAACACCGAGAGATGGCTAACCCCAAAAGATACGTGGATATCTAGCGAGGCTGTCTTGAATGATACGCCAATTACACGCTCGTCTTCAATAAAGCCGTTTTAAAGCCGAGTAGTTTCGCCCGCTCTCACCTCTGGTGCCGGAGTGGTTTGTGGCGTGCTACGAAAATTGGTGTGTTGTTCTTCTTCAGCCGTGGCCCGCCCGCCCCCGCTATATAAACATCCAGCAAATTAAGTCTGTAGTTATCTAAACGGACTGTGCCTGTGGCAAGCGTAGGCTGTAAGCATGCGCACGTTTTGAAATTTCTCGTCACAGGCTTTTTTAGGAGATTAAAAAAGGTTAGAAGTAACCTGTAAATTGTTGTCATGTGTTCAATTGAGTGGAATTTTCACTATCACGCCATTATGGATGAGTGATGGTACTGTAAAACTACACATTGTGGCATGCGATGGTGGTCATCTGAGCAAAGTTAAACCGGTTTTGCCAGCAGAAAATCTAATCTGGCTACAAGGCAAACAAAACGCTCAATCCCCTTCCGATAGCTAGGCGGCAATTCAGATTCGCCCCACCAAAGGGCAGAGCGCAAGTTCGGTAATATTTGCCCCTAAGCAGTATCAAAAGCGCTGGCATCCTCTATTGCTAATGGAGGGATGCCAGCACGCACCCACTGCGCTCGGAATTATCTAGCGTATTTACGCATCAACGCCTTTCATACCCTCTTCGGTATAGCGCTCACCCAAAACTGGCAGTTCTGCCACTGCAGCTTCGAGCCGCGCGCACGCCTCTGCACTAATGCTAACATCAATGGCCGCGATGTTGTCCTCTAGATAGTTTAACCGCTTGGTTCCGGGGATCGGCACTATGTCATCGCCTTGGGCCAACAGCCAGGCGAGCGCCAACTGAGCCGGAGTGCAGGCGTTTTCCGCTGCCATAGTGACAATCACATCGGCAATACGTCGATTCTGTCGAATGGCTTTTGGAGCAAAGCGTGGCATAGAATTTCTGAAATCCTTGTCAGCAAAATCTTGATTGCTGTGAAAACGGCCAGTCAAAAATCCACGCCCCAGGGGTGAATAGGGAACAAACCCCACACCCAGCGCACGACAAGCGGGTAATATCGAGCCCTCTACCTGGCGCGACCAAAGCGAATATTCGGTTTGTACCGCACTAACAGGATGCACTGCATGAGCACGACGCAGCGTATCAGCGCTAACCTCACACAACCCTATACGGGCGATCTTGCCCTCTTTGACCAACGTAGCGAGCCCCTCCATAGTCTCCTCAATTGGCTGCTCCGTATTGACGCGATGCACGTAGTAAAGGTCGATACAATCAATGCCAAGGCGCTTTAAGGAAGCTTCACAAGCTTCGCGCGCATAGGACACACTATTATCGATCCAGCGCGCATATTCACCGGGCTTACGACGAATGCCAAATTTGGTAGCAATTTTGATCTCGGCATTAGTTTGACGTATAAAATTCCCTAATAATGCTTCGTTATGGTGCGGGCCGTACATATCGGCGGTATCAAAAAAGTCTACCCCCAGCTCAACTGCACGGCTCAGTACCTGCATAGATTCTGTATCGTCGCGGGGGCCATAAAATTCACTCATGCCCATACAGCCGTGGCCCAATGCCGAAACGGTAAAATCTTGCCCAAGCTTACGTTTTTTCATGGTTGCTCATCCTTATTTCTTGCTTAAACGAAGATTAGAGTGTCACAATCCAAAAATGAAAAAAATACAGAATTTCAAGAATGGGCTTTCCATAAATGGAAAACCACTGCAAACCGATTTTATTTGGGATGATATCCGCGCCTTTCTCGCCATCGCCCGTTGCAAAACTCTTAGCGCCGCAGCGAAAATGCTCAAAATTGGTATCGCCACTCTGTCTCGCCGCATCGAGCGATTGGAAAACGCATTAAAAGTGCCACTTTTTGTGCGCCATCAATCGGGCTACCAGTTAACTGCAGAGGGTGTTGATTTAATCGAAAAAGCAGAGGCATTAGAAGAAGCCGCATTAGCACTCAGCGCAGGCAGCGAACACCAACGCCCTTTGAGTGGCAAAATATGTTTAGCCACCGCAGAGAATCTGGCAAGCGCATTGATACTCCCCGCTCTGCCAAAGTTCAGGGCGTCCTACCCCCTACTCACCATTGAACTCATTACGGATATTGCCACAACCAACATCCACCGGCGCGAAGCCGATCTCGCTCTGCGCATGATCAAACCAACCCGCGGCAACCTGAAGCTGCGTAGGCTCGGCACTTTGGGTTATGGGCTTTATGGCAGTGCCGAATATTTTCGGCTGCGCAAAAACGGCAATATCCCGGGTAACTACGCAGAGGACACATTTATTACCTGGGGCGAAATGCAAGCGCATTTGCCAGCCGCACAGTGGATCGAGCACAACCTACACGGTCGACAACCGACTATCACCACTACCTCAGTTGCCACCCAGATAGCCGCCGCCACTGCAGGCCTGGGTTTGGTGGTAATACCACATTTTCTGGCAGTTGATACCGGCCTAGTATGTATCGATACCAACCTTGGGTTCGATCAAACCCTTTATCTGGTGATGCAGTCTGATCTGGCGCAGTCACCCCGCATAAGGGCCATGGCCGACTTCCTCAGTGATTTGATTATCAGCAATCGCGCTCGACTACAAAACGCCGCGCAATCTCAAGTTTTCAACCGCTGAAACACGGGTCAAAAGCTAGGCCGGCATTTCTTTCCAATTTCCGCTGGCAAGCAAACGCACCGGTTGCCGCTTTTTGGAGCCGTCCCTTTGCTCGCCATTATCGACCACGCCGATAATGGCCGCCGCTCTGCTGCCCGCAGCATGCAGCGCCAACAGGCACTCCTCTGCCGCTGCTGCCGGAACCGCCGCCAGCAAACCGCCACTGGTTTGCGGATCTACCAGCAATGAGCGATGTGGCAGCGGGCCAGCAGTGTCCTGCAACGCTTTAAAGGCACTGGCGTTTTGTGTGTATAAACTGGAAATTATGCCCTGTTCAGCACACTCGGCCGCGCCGGGTAGCAATGGCAAAGCGTTCGCAAACAGGGTGGCGCCCAAGTGAGACTCAAGCGGCTCTACATCATCGTTGTTAGCACGCCAGTCGAGCATTTCCAACAGGTGGCCCAGCAGGCCAAAACCAGTGATATCGGTCAGTGCATGGGCTCCAAAACGGGCAAAGGTTTGTGCCGCTGCCAGATTGCTGTGCAGCATACTTGCCAACGCCTGCTGCAACCACCCTCCCCTGGCCTGACCGCAACCTTCAGCCGCAAAAATAGTGCCCGTACCCAGAGCTTTGCTGATAATCAAGCAGTCACCTGGGCGAGCCCCGGTTTTGTGCAACAACTGCTCCCGATCAGCAAACCCATTCACCGTCAGCCCCAGCTGCAATTCACTACCTTCGGCGGTGTGGCCACCACTGAGGCTGCAATGATGCCGGTTGAGTTCGTGCACAACACCATTGAGCAACAAATGTAAATCCCGGCGGCAAACTTCTGCCGAGCTCACCGGCAGTGTAACCAGCACCTGGGCCGTCATGGGTTGGGCATGCATTGCAAATAAATCCGACAGCGCATGTAGCGCAGCTAAACGGCCAAACTGCCAATGGTCATCCACCAAGGCACGCAGCTGATCGGAGCTCTGCACCAATAATTTACCTTCCGGCACTTGCAGGATGGCTGCATCATCGCCGAGATCCCGGAGTAAATAATTATCCTCTTGCTGCTGCGGCAACTGCCGCAGCGCCGCCTGCAACACATTGCTGCCAACTTTTGCACCACAACCATTACAGCGCATGTCCGATTGATTAATGCCATCGCGCTGATCCAATTGTGCTCGCCTTTGCCAATGAAACTTGTGGCTTAAAGGCATCGGTATAGGCAATGCGCTAAAGCGACGCATAAAGGTACGATCAATATGATCTTTTAAACGCCAAAGCAAGTTACCAGTCAATACCAAACCGTTGCGGCTGGCCAGAGCGCGTTTATTGCCACAGGCAATTAAGCTGAGAAAATTGCGCTGTGGGCGATAACTGCGCAAAGCTTTATTTAACAGGGTGGCACGCAGATTGTGAAATAACACCGGGCCTTGGCGCACCGCGTAAACACCCGCTTTGGGCGCCGGTTGGTAGTTTGAACTGGCAATATCCCCTGCAGCAAAAATAGTGTGTTGACCAGTGGCACGCAATTGCTGATCCACTTCTACAAAGCCGTTTTTATCCAAAACCAATCCGGCATCTGCCAACCATGGCAGTGACTTAGCCTGGGTACACAACGCCACTTTATCTAGCGCCAGAAACTTGTCATGGCAGCTCCGTATTCCGCGTTGATTAATTTCTGCTACTGGCCAGTTACAGTGCAATTGAACCTTTAAGCGCTCGAATTCCCGTTTCAGTTGGCGTTGCGCTTTGGGCGGATAACCTTGCAATACCCCGTTGCCAGCTTCCACCAAATGGATTTCCAACTGCCCATTGTGCATTTGCTCGGTTAAAGCCTTCGACATGGCCATGGCCAGTTCGCAACCACCAGCACCGCCACCAATAACACCGAACTTTACCTTTGTAGAGGTATGGCGCAGCTGATATTGCAAATGCTGCCAGTAACGGTGGAAGTGGGCGATGGGTTTAATCGGCACAGCCAGTTCGGCACCGGGCAAATGGCGAGATGGCACAGCACCTACATTGAGTGAAAGTAAATCATACTCGAGATCCGGCCGCCCCAGCAGCGATACCTTGCCCTCGCGCACATTGAGCTGGTGTGCACTGGCTTGAATAAATCGTGCCCCAGCCGCACGACACAAGCGCGGCAAGTCAATATGGATATCTCGCCAACTGTAATGCCCGGCAACCATACCGGGAAGCATACCGGAGTACGGTGTTTGAACCTGGGGGGAAACCAAAGTCAGTCGCGCGCCCGGCAAGGGTTTCATGGCCCACATCTGTAAAACAATGGCGTGGGCATGTCCGCCACCAATAAGAAGGATGTCTTGGTAGGTTGGGTGCTGCTGCATGGTACTTCGCTGACGTGGTTAAAGGGTTTATCGACAGTGCAAACTTATGTCGTAATTTTCATTATAACTTGATCTATTTGAGACCATTGTGCACCCATCCGCAAGAATAATAAAAAGTCAATTGCACCAGAGTAATGAGAAATATCGCGCTAATCTTTAACTATGGGCGGCTCTAGCACCCTAGCTGCACTTAATCTGTGACCAGATGGTAACCAATATTGGCCCAAACCTCATTAGTACAAACCAAAACCCAGCGCTGGCTGTGGTTAGCGGTTTTTCCGATACTACTATATGGCGTTCTGACCATTGCCGCCTCGGCGCTATTGCCGGGCGTTATACAAAAGTGGCTGGCAGAGCACGGGCTGGAAGCACAAATTAAGTATGTTCAGTTATCTTTGCCGCGATTGCATGCTGAGCTCCGCGATGTACGCGTATACAACCCCGGTGGCCGTGGCTTGCAAGCAGGCCGAGTGTCAATCGGGTTTAGTTGGTTGCAGCTGCTACGTGGTCGGGTTTACCCAACAGAGTTAGGCTTGAGCGATGCCGCTATCGATATTGCTTCTTTTTCCACTAAACAGCGTCGATTATGGGAAATTGCTGGCTGGAAGCTCGCTGGCAAACCTGCATCAAAATTCCAGTGGCACTGGCTGTTGAAAACAGCCCAGCTAAACCGTGTTGAAGTTTGCTATTTACATCGACCCGAATGGGCAACGCCCAGTTGTGCACGCATCGATACCTTGACTGTACAAGACTTGTTGATCAGCGCACAGCGTACAGAAACTGAACCACTAAAATTAGAAATTGGTGCAAACAACCTGCAACTTGAAAACCTTATCGTGCGAGATATTGGCTCAGATACACCAAGAATGGCACTAGTGGATTTACATATAACCGAAGGTTATTACAAGCTCCCAGATAATCGTTTAACTTTTGCAAAGGTTAAATCACACAAATTTGCCTCCTGCCCACCAAAGCGCTGGGCCAAAGCATTGCCCGCTCTGGGCAACTTGATAGGGCATTGCACATCGGCACAACAACTACAAATCACGGGGCCAATGGCGTTCACATTTGGTCGCGAAGCACAGGTAGACTGGCGCCAGGTAAATGGTAGAGGGATAAGCTTGCGCTATAACAATAAGCGCTTTCCAAATTGGCACGCTGAAACCATTGAGCTAAATAATTTCTTTTACCAGCGCAATGAAAATCAATTGCATTGGCAATCATCCAATGCAACCGGCTTTGATTGGTGCCCAAAATTCTGGCGTACACAAATGTATCATTATTGCCTGCGCGCCAACAGTCTCCAGTTACCCAATACCGTTTCGTTTAACTGGCAACAGCATTTTCAGCTGCTCATTGGCAGCGTTGACTCAAAGCAAATTCAACTGGTGGATTTAGCCAATAACAATCCGAGCATAGAACCTGTCATTGCAGACCATACTCATTTAGACGCTTTACAGTATCATGCCAATCAACGGTTACTGAAACTCAACAACCTATCGATAAACCGTATCAAAGGGTGTATTCCTGAACGATTATGGAAAGATGGCGCTTATTGTGTGCAACTAAAGGAATTGCTGCTGCCTACTAGTGGGAAATTATATTTTCCTATTGAAACAGCAACACAAGACCAAGACTGGGGGTTTGCAAGTGGTGTGGCCAGCTTACAATTTTTTTCAATTTCACGGCCAGAGAATACAGATCAGAATACTAAACTACTCTCACTGAACAATCTAAACTGGCATAAAATCAGGCTATTTAGAGATTCCTACCCACTAGAAATTCACAGCTTAAATCTGGATAAATTTAGCGGTTGCATTCCAAATACCTTATTGAAAGGCGGAATTAATAATCTGTGTGCAAAGGTGAATAAACTGTATTCTCGTGGTAATTTTGAGTTTTCTTTCAAGGAAAATCAGTATGCCATTTGGGGAGATTTTTCGTTAGCCTATTTACAACTTGCAGATCAGTTACTACCGGGAAGTGGACTACACCTCAATCACCTTAAAATTGGCCGAGGAAAATTTTACCACCAGGAAAAAAATAAAAGTTATACATACAAAAATATACACATTAGTAATGAATTTTTATCAGATATAAAAAAATCTATTAAACTAGAGTTTAATTTATCGTATTTTTATTTACACTGGATTAATGGCTGCCTATCTGAAAACTGGATACATTTACTGTATACAAAAAAGCAGAATATGCCAGTATGTTTTGCAGCCCATAAAATAAATCAACACAAAGATACTTCTATTTCATGGGGACATGGAATTAGAATTTCAGCATCCGACATTATTGCCCATGAAGCACGCATATCAACCCATAACAATAACAAACTACTAGAATTAAAAAATATTAAATTGCCAATTGCAAATGTCAAATTTGACACTGCAAATGATACTTATCACATTAAAATACCAAACATTTCTGCTAATAAATTATATTTTTGTTGGAATAGAGCAAGCTGCATTGATTTAAAACAGTTAAATACAGGAAATAGATTCTCTCTAATTAAAAATTTTTATAGGCTTTCTACGAACATCAGTGACTTTACCGTAGAAAAAATGAAAATATTAAACTCTGAAAATATGCTTGCCCTTAAGCTAATAAATTTATCAGTTCCAAAAGTGAATTTTCAGCTGTTGCGCGCCTATAATAATAGTGCAAATTGGAATATACATAAACTTCGAGCAAAAGTATTAGAAATCTGCTGGCCAAGAGAACCCATATCATTACAAACTAATAAACCACCAGCTCAGCGAAACCACCTACCACGCTGCTTTACCGGTAAAAACCTCTATTCAGCTTCCACAGACAATGGAGAGGGGGTTACACTGGAGTCCTTACAGTTACGCCATTCTCCCACGGAGCCTGTCGACTTAACCCTTAAAGATTTACAGCTGAACAGAGTTGCAATTTCCCAGCACAACAATGACGCATTGAATCTCAATTTACACAACCTAAAAGTCGCTCATTTAAGCGGCTGTGGCTTGCGCAACTGGCTTCCGGCATCGATATTGGATCGCGGTTGGAGCAGCTGCCTACGCGGGCAGAAACTGCATCTTAGCGGTGATAATTTGATTCATTTGGGTAAGATCGAAACACAAAGTGCGGCGGAAAACGAAACCACATTACTACAATTGGGGCCACTACAAACAGAATCAATAGCACTACTCAATACCACAACAGAATCCACCAGCGCACAATCAGTAAAGACCGCGCAAATAAGCCTGCAACAGCTCAACTGGCAAGCAATGAATTGGCCAGGAGGGGCACAAGTACAGTTAATAGATGTAAAAATACATCATTTAAGGGGATGCCTTCCAAAAAAAGATCAGCGAAAACACTGTGCTGAACTAGATCAACTAACACTAACTGGCCATCAACAATTATCATCTCCAAGAATTTTTCACAGCGATGGAGAGATAACCATACAAAACTTTAACTATCACCAAGGTCGCAAAAAACTACTCAAATTTTCTCTCCTAAAATTGAACAAGCTGACTATCCACAACCAGAAACTGGGACTACAGAGTGCAGAGTTAACAGACCTCAAAGGTTGCCTGAGGGAGTTTAAACTGGGAGAACGCCACTTAGCCCCTTGTTATTATGTAGCGCGAATAGCTACATACAGTGCAAATAAAATACCTTTCTCCCGCCTTGCACAGCAAAGAGTACACAATTTCTTTATAGAAGACCTAAGAGTCAGGCAAACTACCGCTAATGCAAGAAAGGCAAAAAATTTACTTAAAATTAAACAAGTCAAGACCGATAGTTTAATTTTAGGCCAGGATTTTATCGAAACAAAAAACCTAAAGCTCGCTGCTATTAGCAGCTGTATCCCTTCAAGCAACCAAAAAGGTATAGATTTCTGTATTTCGTTAGACTCTGTTTACGCCAACGCACATTACGCATTTAGCGCTGATCAACTAAGCTTGCAACAGCTAAATTTTAAAAGTCTTAAACTATTAAACAGTCAAGGAGAAAAGGTTCTACAGGCTGATTCTGCAACCGTACGTGACTTGCAAGCAGATAAAAAAAATGTGCAGTTCTCAGCGCTCGAATTGCTAGAAAGTAAGTTCTTTAAGCGAGAAGAGCAGGCTAAGTCCTTCAAGCGTCATAAATGGCATACTGAGTTGGGTACACTGCGTATCCGCGCTTTTGATTTAAACCTCGATCACAGCTATCTCAAACTCGGCACTATTGAATTGTTACGGCCAAAATCTATTCTCGTACGTAATATATTTGGGAACTTAGAGCTTTGGGAAGACACAAGGTCAAAAAATCTAATTAATTTAGAATTAGATAGTACTACAGGAAAAAAATATAGTGCTAAAAAAAACAGTCGTAAGCGGTTTAATTATCATATTGCTGAAGCTTATTTGGATAATGGTGAATTATTGTGGATCGATAACAGTAAAAAGCGCAACGCACGCCTATCAATAACGGATATAAACTTTCTTTTACGCAATTTTAGCAGCTACCCAGAAGTGCAACCTGCGGTTTTAGTGGGTAATGCACACCCTGGAGAATTTGGTGAACTACAGCTGGGTGGGTATATACATTTTGATGATACCCAACTCTGGGATGCCGATATACTCGGTTATTTAGTTTCTATCAATCTTATCCCAGCAACACCTTATATGAAAGAATTATTGGGTTACAAGATTCTACAAGGACAACTGGATTCTGTGATGGATGTTGATGTTAGAACTAATATAGTTGATGCAAATGCAAAGGTGGTACTAAATAAAATGAAAATTAGAGCAGTGCATGATTCGAGTAAACTGCCAATTAAAAAATACATTATTCCACTTAATATCGCTTTATTCTTGCTGGAAAATGGGCAGGGAACCGTAAAATTTAACCTGCCGGTAACAGGAGATTTATACGATCCAAACTTTTCTTTTAGATTTATCTTCAGTGACCTATTACAACGCGCCATATTAGACACACTCTCAGGCTTCTTTACGCCTGTAGGTATATATAGGCTTGCCAAGTTTGCCTGGGCCCGCTTTAAGGCGGTTAAGTTCGCTGCTGTTGAATTTGCACCTGGAGAATTCAGGCTAAATGCCGAAACACGTGCTGCATTAACCAATACCGTATTGAAAATGAACGCAAACCCTAAGACAAGACCGGGGATTTGTGGCATTTCCACTGCTCTAGATCTACAGGCGCTTCACCCTAAATTTGGCGCCAAGTTTACTGAAAAAAATAGCGATTTAGCCGCTTCTTATTTAAGTCCGCCACAACATATGCTTTTACAAATGCAACGTTTAGCCCAAAGGCGCAGCAACAGAGTTCAAAGATTTTTAATTCAATCAGGGTTAACTTCTGAAAATTTTATTCAGTGCGCTCCGGACTATATCGGCAATGGCAGCGGCAGGCCACGTGTGGAAATATCAAATTAACCTATATCAGAGTATTAACGTACAGGAGCACAAATCATGGCGATTAACCTTGCACATAAACTGATTGAAAGCCATCTCGCAACTGGCAAGCTTAAGGCTGGTGAGCCGATTGAGCTGATTATTGATCAAACCCTCGCCCAGGATGCTACCGGCACCATGGTGATGCTAGAATTTGAAGCCCTAGGAATACCGCAGGTTAAAACACAAATATCTGCCCAATATGTCGATCACAATTTGATTCAAGCCGATTATAAAAATGCCGATGATCATCTATTTTTGCGCAGCGCCTGTCGCAAGTATGGAATCTGGTACAGTCGCCCGGGCAATGGTGTCAGCCATCCAGTTCACATGTCTTGCTTTGGAATTCCCGGAAAAACTCTGCTCGGTTCCGACAGCCACACCTGTGCTGCGGGTTCAATGGGAATGCTAGCAATGGGTGCCGGCGGCCTGCAGGTGGCGCTGGCAATGGCCGGGCGACCTTTCAGTATTACCATGCCCCAGGTTGTCGGAGTAGAGCTAACCGGAGCGCTACCACCCTGGGTGAGCGCCAAAGATATTATTTTAGAAATGTTGCGACGCTACAACGTCAAAGGCGGCATCAATAAGATATTTGAATACTATGGCCCAGGGCTAAAGAAACTCACCGCCATGGATCGCCATGTAATTGCCAACATGGGGCAAGAAATGGGCGCAACTGCCAGTGTCTTTCCCGCTGATGATGCTGTGCGCCTGTTTTTAAAACAGCAACAACGAGAAGAGGATTTTGTTGAATTTCACGCGGACCCCGGTGCCAACTACGACCAGCACGAAACTATTGACCTGTCCACTCTAGAACCGATGATCGCCTGCCCATCGAGCCCTGGCAAGGTAGTTCCGGTACACGAAGTAGCCGGAAAACCCGTCTATCAGAGCTATATTGGCTCCTCAGCCAATCCTGGATTACGGGATTTTGTAATACCGGCAAAAATGGTTGCCGGGCGTATGTTAAGTGAAGGAGTTTCGTTGGATATTAATCCCACCAGCCGCCAATTACTGGAAGACCTAAGCACAAACGGCGCCCTCAATGAACTATTACAGGCAGGTGCACGCTTGCATCAAACCGGTTGCAACGGCTGTATCGGCATGGGGCAAGCGCCTGCAAGCGGACGCATCAGCCTGCGTACCGTACCGAGAAATTTCCCCGGCCGTTCCGGTACTGAAGAGGATGCGGTATACCTGTGCAGCCCTGAAACCGCCACCGCCAGTGCATTGTGTGGCAAAATTACCGACCCGCGGGAAATGGATATGGAATATCCGTCATGGCGTGAACCCGACCAATTGGCCGATATGCGTCCAACCTTGCTAGCACCACAAGATATTCCGGTAAAAGTAAAACTAGAAAAGGGGCCAAATATAAAACCGCTGCCACAATTTAAAGCGCTGGAGAATAAAATTGTCGGCCCGGTTTTACTCAAAGCTGGAGACAATGTCTCCACCGACGAAATTCTACCCGCGGGTGTGGAGATATTACCACTGCGTTCGAATATTCCCGAAATCAGTCACTACGCTTTCTCCCGTATCGACAAGCAATTTTATCAGCGAGCAAAAGCGCTCAATGGCAATTGTTTTGTTGTCGGCGGAGAAAATTATGGCCAGGGCTCAAGTCGAGAGCACGCGGCTATAGCCCCGCGTTATTTAGGTGTATGCTGTGTTATCGCCATCAGTATGGCGCGCATCCATAGACGGAATTTAATCAATTTTGGCATAGTACCACTACTGTTCAAGCGCATTGAAGATTACCAGTCCATCGTTCAAGACAAAGTCCTGCGTATTGAAAATCTTGCACAACAACTACATCGTTCTTCTACAGTAACCGCGCACCTAGAAGATGGCAGTGGTGAGCTGGAGGTACAACATAATATGAGTTCTGAGGAGGTAGCCACAGTAATAGCCGGTGGATTAATTAATCAGGTGCGCAATAAAATATAAAGTGGAAAAATAGCTAAAACGTAGCCATTAAAAAACAGGCACAAGGGGATTAGCGACATAGCCAGGCTGATAACTGGAGGGTTAAATTTGCGCTATTGATAGCTTATAGCTACAGAAAGATTATCTGATGCTCCACAGTAATTGCTCAAACCGCCAGCTGATTTCCATACTTCAGCTTAAACGGAATGCTCGAATTAAAGTAAGTAGTTTACAGAGAATACTATAAACCGCTATGCTCAGGTCTTTTAAACTTACAAATATTGTACTTTGTATACGGATTAGTATTAGCGAAGTGAATACATGATATATAAAAAAGCTTTCCCCTACCAGTTTTCTGTATTGAATTATGCAAAGTCAGAGCGTTTCGATGCCTGGCGAGCAGGGCACAAACATTACGACATTGCTCAGCAGATGCGCGCTGTAGATATCCACAATGCTCACTTTCAGGGCGCCCATCTTAATGAGTTAATGCTGGGTCGATGGCACCTTAGAGCTAGTCACATTGACAATGTCAAGAGGCTTGCCCGTCGCTCCTCTTTAAAGCTACGTCAAGATAATCTCGATCACTACTATTTCCGCCTTAGCCTTTCTGATACTTGGATATACCAGCTAGATGACAAGCCAATCACGGTAAAGCCAGGGCAATTAGTACTACTTGACCTAGGCCAACCATTTGATTTAAGTATTGCAACTGGCGATGTACTAATGCTGGTGGTTCCTCGTGATTATTTGCCAATTAACACGGCAAGTTTACATGGCAGCATGCTAGATCACACCTTGGGAAAACTATTTGCAGAACATATACAAGCATTATTTCAAAACATATCTTATCTCACTAGTAACGAAGTATCCTCTGTCGCAGAGGCCACAATAAGCTTTCTAAAAGCAGTGCTATCCTCCATGCCTA
The DNA here is from genome assembly GCA_022600975.1 of Gammaproteobacteria bacterium. Classification (GTDB taxonomy): domain Bacteria; phylum Pseudomonadota; class Gammaproteobacteria; order Pseudomonadales; family Cellvibrionaceae; genus Microbulbifer. The sequence continues at coordinate 2,205 of JAHZJJ010000151.1, read as the reverse complement.
ATCAAGTCATACAAGCTCAACGGCCAATAAACGCAGGCTTGTTCAACAAAGTACGTTGGTATATTGATCGACATATTGACAACGCAGATATGAGGGTGCACGATATATGTTCCCAAGTTGGCTTATCGCGTTCGCACCTGTATCGGCTTTTTGAACCACTCGGGGGAGTAGCTCGCTATATCCGCGAGCGACGTCTAGCCAAAGTTCAAGTCGCATTGCAGGCTAATGCTAGCTCGCGTCCGCTCATTGCAGACTTGGCGTTCCGCTATGGCTTCAGTAGCCCAGCACAACTAAGCCGCACATTCAAACGTAAATTTGGCTATACACCAAGCGAAACTGCTGAACGGGCATTAGATATTGGCATCAATCAAAAAGATTTTGGCGCAGATCAGTGGTTACTACCCCGATAATTACTGCACTGCGCTTAGGTTCTTTAGAGAAAAATCCAGTCGTTTAGAAAAAAAATGAATAGGCATTAAATAGTAGGTATTCGATATTTATATGCCCAAAAACCTGCAATGATTAAAATAACGCCCATAGAAATAATAGGTAGTGACACTAAAACGGCGGCCAGCACTCCTCCCAAAGCAGCCGATGAAGCTTCTGCCAGCACCAATAGTGCTTGATTATTACCTAAAATTTGACTCTGCCCTTTCCCATGCTCAATATGTTGTGTTAACAACACGGTACAAGTCGGCAACGCCATTACCGTAGGAATTGCGGCCAGCCCGTACATCAGCCATATTACAGAGAAATTTGCAGGCAAGGTAAGCATTATCACCAAAATGCCACCTGAAATAAGCAGGACAGTAAGTAACTGCTTACTGTTAAAACATCTGGCTAGTGGCTTTAATAAAAACAAATTTGCCGAAAAACAAATAAATGAAACAAATGCAATCAACCAGGAGAGTGCTTTTAAGGATGGATCCCAAGTATCCACCACATAGAGCGGCACTACACGATATAGACCCTGCACCGCAAAAAAAATGCAGAAATTAATCAAATATATTTTGTAAAAAATTGATCTAGAAAAAATATCTTTAAAAGCATTTAAAGAGGCGAATATAGCCACCTTATTTTGAGGTCTGACTTTATTATTCTGCTCATCAAATTTAACAGCTACCCAAACAATTAAAAATGGTATTATTAAGGCCGTAAGCAAAAAAGGTACTGCGTAGTCTAAGGTAATACTAGATAGCATCGGTCCAACGATATATCCTAAGCTACTAACAGAATAGCCATATCCAATTAACTTAGTTCTGGTAGCGATATTATTAGTTTTTTCAGCAAGGGCTGATTGCGCAATAGCCATATTGGATTCGCATAAACCCGTAAAAAATGAGCTAAAAAAAAGTAAACCAAGCCAACACAACTTAACACCTAAATAAATGCCTAAATATCCAAGTGTACATAATGTAAGACTAATTAAGAGTACTTTCTTGCGGCCATATCGCTCTGAAAGGCTACCAATAATTGGCGAACCTAAAAACTGACCTAATGGATACATAGCTAACAAAAGCCCAGATACTGTCAGCTTAGTTTGCGCAGGCGTTGTAACTGAAAATATAAGGAACTGCTCATCCAGTAACATTGGTACATACAGGGTTATGGTTAGTGCATAACCCAAAAAGGAAAAGAAAATAGTGGCATAAAGTGGAAATGCCTCCTCAACCTCAATATCTTTTATTCTACTGACCATAAGATATATTTCTCTTTAAAAAAACAATAGTCAGCTGTAAATATAGAACTACCGTCCTACACCACGGTAATCATTACGTCCATGAATCATAACTTTTTGTCCCAATTTGATCAATTTATAACCACAACTGCACAATTAATAGAGTTCCATCTTCGCAAATTGAAGGCTCATCGCTAAGCATATGCTGGTACAAGTGAATTAAGAGAGATTTTTATGATTGACACCAGCTTGGATCTCTGCTACCTTGTGGATACTGCTCTAAATGTCCTTATCAGCTGGAGGCAGTGCCGCAATTTATTCGTATAAAAAGTTAATTAAAAGATATTGATTTAATTATGGGTGCGGCTCTTTTCTAACGACGAATCTTTAAGCAACTTTGGGTAATTTTTGGCCTTGATATTTGACGAGATGATTACGCTCTAATTCTCGCTGCTTGTGATATTCCCAATACTGCTCAAAATCCCCACTTGATCTTAATGACCTTAACTTTAACACTGCCTCTGCCG
>JAHZJJ010000150.1 GCA_022600975.1 Gammaproteobacteria bacterium | reverse complement strand
CTCAGCTTTACAAACTGACATCAGATCTTAGTCATCAATATCGCGTTTATTTACCTAAGAAAAATAATGCAGCCATTTATGATGAATATTGGATTCAACCGGGAAAGGAAAAGCGTTCGCTACAAAGTATTAAGGCGCTGTTGTTGGAAGATGCGGGCTTCAGAATGCAGTTTTCAACTTCGCCTACTAAAAGTGCTCTGAATAAAAGTTCCTCTCGGGGTATTGCCTCGTTATGTGGGCCAGAGGCTAATGTTCCTGGTGAATCTTTTTGTCCTCCCGACAATACCTATGAGCCTGAACTTCCCAGCTGGTATGGGATATTTGTGCAAGAATCTCCGGGGCCGGTCTACTATGTTCATGGCCTAGCGCACACCACTGTTAAATGGGGGACAACAAAGAGCCTGGATGCATTTAAGAATACTGTCCTACCCAGCTGTAGCCCGAGAGTTTCAACGGATGGTGCCGCAAAATGTAGGAATGGGCTATGGCAATTTCAGAGCGATGTAATTTATGTGCCAGATAGCACCTATGAGGCGGAGACGATCATTCCCAATCCAGCTTGTCTTCACAGAACCGGTATTCCTTCTGTTGATGGGCCAAATGGGTGCTTTGTGCCTTACCTTGCTTACGGAGATTTTCCTGGAGGTTATTTAGATACTACTCTTCTCGATTCTCCGGGTACATATAATGCTGCTACAGGAGCCGCTTATGCGCAGAGCCTTGTACAGGGTATAAATTACGAAGAATATATATATTTTCATGCAAATAAACAACCACTGGCAGAACTTGATTATAGAACTGTATATGCTTTAGGGCAAATAGGCTCTCGTATCGGTTGCTCTAGCACTCTATGTATTTTTGCAACGGATACCACAAGAAGGCTTGCCGAGGAAATAATCATACCTACTCAATAAAAATATATGGGCCAGTGATTCGCTCAATAGGCGCTCTGGCTTTAAGTTTCTGATCTTACTCTGCCCTTGCTGGGAGGTAGATGGCTGGATGATGTATTAAGATGATTGTCATAATAGTTTATTAAGGATTAGTTGCAGCATAAATTTCGACAGGTGGAGGGTGATAGCGGTTAGGAGATAGCGCGTTTAGAGTCTGTCCCAATTGAGAAGTTGGTAGTGCTCTGCCTGTGCCAAATAAGCTGCGTTAGTTACCGATATTATGATGGCAAACGAAAATAGTCGCATTGATCTAGTCGTGGATTCCAGTGTTTGCTGTGGATAAGAGAGGGTTACACTGAGAAAACTGGAATTTGACTGCAGGCGAAAAGGTAGCTGCTTAAAATAATTTACAGATTTTACTGAAAAGGTCAGTATATAAGTTGGGAGAATAAATTCACACTATTATAATTTGTCCGCTGACACGCTTTTATTTTGGCTAAAAAATGTATGAATTAAATTTTTATGTGGCCATATTGAATACATTCATTTCTTCATGTTTTTGAATGCAAATATAAAAAATATGAAGCCAGGAAAGTGAGAAGATTTTGTGAGCAAAAACAATTTTCCGATTACATCACAACAGCATGAGCGCTCTACGATCAACTTGGCCACTTTAGTTTATTTAATTCAAGCGATTAGCTTAAGCATTGTGATACCATTTTTTTCGCGATGATACTCAACTATACTAAGCGCGGCGAGGTTGATGGGGCTCTGGCAGTGTCTCACTTCCGCTGGCAGATTCACACTTTTTGGTTCGGTTTACTATGGGTATCTGTGGGGTATTCAGTTGGGATTAATTGGAATTAGCTGGCTCTGAGTAGCTTACCGAGTTTTGTGCGGTTGGATTGCACTGGTGGATAGGTTGCCAGCTTATTAATAGGTATCTTTGAATAAATTTTTGGTTGATCAGAACACCTTACGCAGGTGTTCAATTTTTGGGGTTCATTGCAGTGAGGCTCTGCCGAAAAATCCCTTTTACTACAATTCTTTTTCTCCGTTCGATAATGCATCGGGGGCATTGAGAAACTCGCGCATAAAAATTTGCCAAAAGGCCATAAACAACGCTGCCAGCAAGGGGCCTATGGCAAAGCCACTGATACCGAACATAAGCAATCCGCCCACGGTGGAAAATAATACGATATAGTCTGGTAATTTGGTGTCGCGTCCCACCAGTATTGGCCGTAATACATTATCAACTAGGCTGATTACAGCGAAGCCGAACAGCATTAATACGGTGGCTTTGCTGGGGTTGCCAATGGCATACAGGTAAAGCGCAGCGGGGAACCAGATGAGCCCAGCGCCAATTGCCGGCAGCAATGATAGCAGTGCCATGATAACGCCCCACAATAATGGCCCAGGTAAGTCGAGGATCCAAAATATGGTTCCGCCTAGTAGACCCTGAGTGATGGCTACAACTAGATTGCCCTTGATGGTAGCCCGAGTGACTTCGGCGAACTTGTCCAGTAGCATTTTTTCTCGCTCGTCGCCCAAAGGTAGTGCGCGAATTAACAAATCTACTAGCCGATTGCCGTCTCGAAATAAAAAGAAGGTGAGGTAGAGCATTAAGCCGAGACTTATGAAGAAGTTAAGGGTGTTTTGACCTAGAGCCAAGGCATTTTTTGCCAGAAAACTACCGGCGCTCATGACCCCACTCATTAATCGTTGCTTGAGTTGTTCCAGGTCGATCCCCAGGTGATCCATGAAAGCATTAAAGCGCGGAAAGGCATTGCGAACCTGTTCGAGGCTTTGGGATAAGTTGATCTCGTCGGTTTGTATTTTTCGATACAAAGCGGTGCCTTCATTGATAAATGAGCTGGCAACTAGCAGCAGGGGGATAACAACGACAATGACACATAGTGTCAGTGTCAGCAAGGCGGCGAGGTTGCGCCAGTTTGGCATGTGTGTGAGAAAGTAGCGATTCAATGGATGAAAAATTAAAGCTACAGCACAGGCCCAAAAGATGGGGGTGAAGAAGGGTTTGAGTAATAGCCCAAAGCCCACGCTGACCAATAGTAAGGCAATAATAAATGAGTTTCGTTCGAGTCTTTCGTGCATTACCGGTTTTCGCTTTGAGTATGGCAAGCATGTCATCTAAGCAGATATAGATACGATTTGCCAGCGGGGCGCGCATTTGTACGACTTTTAGTGCAGTTAAATTTGCAGTGGTTGCGTTAAGGCTTTAATAGTATTCGGCGGCTGTATTGGACGCTGATGCGCGATTGTTTGGATGCGAGTCTAATGCTAAAGCAGCTTTGGGCTACAGTGTTAGTCAGTACTTTCTTTGGTTATAATTGGCGACGAGTAATATCCTGTTCAAGCTCTTGCTTCGTGCATCAAATATATTGGACGTGCCAACACATTGTATCCTCTCCTATGACTCAAAAGGCCCTTAACCAGCTGGCGAAACAAGTGAAACTCTGGGGCCGCGAGCTGGGCTTTCAGCAAATTGGTATCGCCGACTGTAACTTGGCACAACACGGTGAGCATTTGCGCCAGTGGTTGGCGGCGGGTCACCACGGCGATATGGCCTGGATGGCGACACACGGTGAAAAACGTTGGCATCCCGAGCTGCTGGTGCCGGGCACTCTGCGGGTTATTAGTGCACGGCTCGATTATTTGCCGCCGGATACACAGCCGGTGCGAATCTTGAAGGATTCAAGCAAAGCTTATATCTCTCGCTACGCTACCGGGCGGGATTATCACAAACTGATCCGTAAGCGTTTGGCACAATTGGCCCAGCAAATTGATGCTTATTGTGATGAGCAGGGTCTATCGTCCCAGGGTCGAGCCTTTACTGACAGCGCTCCGGTGATGGAGCGCGCGCTGGCAGAAAAAGCGGGTCTCGGTTGGATTGGCAAAAATTCGCTGGTAATTAATAGCAGCGCCGGGTCATGGTTTTTTCTCGGTGAGATTTATACCAATTTGCCACTGCCATTGGATAGCAGTGCTGAGGTCAACCGTTGTGGTGAGTGCACCGCCTGTCTTAAAGTCTGCCCTACAGATGCCTTCCTGGAAGCCTATAAGCTGGATGCACGCCGCTGTATTTCCTATCTCACGATTGAAAACAAGGGCCCGATTCCGCTGGAATTTCGTGAGCCGATTGGCAATCGGGTTTTCGGTTGCGACGATTGCCAGATCATTTGCCCTTGGAACAAATATGCTAAGGCCAGCAGCGAAGCTGATTTCATTCCACGCCACGGTCTCGACAATGGGGAGTTGCTAAAGTTGTTTCGCTGGAGTGAGGGGGAGTTCTTGCAAAAAACCGCGGGCTCGGCTATTCGCCGTGTTGGTTATGAGCGCTGGCAACGCAACTTGGCGGTTGCACTGGGTAATAGCGCACCCCATGGTGAATTGATTGCAGCATTAAAGTGGGCATTGGAGCGCACTACACCGCTGGTGGCAGAGCATATTCAATGGGCACTTGAGCGCCTATATAGCGATAGGCGGCGTAAACGTAAAATTAAGCGTGGGCGCTAATCCGCAATAACTTGATTGCCACGTTTAAGGGTTCCTTATTGCAATCGGAAGCGTTCATACCTGGGTGCCATCTTTGTTCAGTTGAGGCCTTTGGGTATCAGCTTTGCCAATTGTCATCACGGCGATGAAAAGCCCAGCTAATCGTTGTATTATCTAGCGCTACTTTTTCCCGGTGGTGTTTGGCTGCCTGACCTTTCATTGTGGTGGAACATGGATAAGAAATTACTCAGTTTGCTAGTGTGCCCTGTAAGCAAGGCACCATTGGAGTATCATCAAGAGGCTCAGGAGCTGGTGTGTAAAGCCAGTGGCCTGGCCTATCCTGTGCGGGATGGAATTCCAGTTATGCTGGAGTCGGAGGCGCGACAACTCAGTGTTGAAGAAAAGCTGGAGAAATAATTGCTCCAGTCGAAGGATTGTGTATGACGGAAACGAGTGTGTTCAGCCGCATCATGGCCGGCGAGCTACCAGCAAACAAATTCTTTGAAGATGACCGGTGTGTTGTCATTGAGGATTGGGCGCCTCAGGCACCCACGCATCTGCTGATCATTCCCCGCAAAGCACTGACTGATCTGACAGAGGCAGGAGTGGAAGACAAACTTTTACTGGGTCACTTATTATGGGTGGCGTCTGAAGTGGCGCGCCGTTTGCGCCTTGAAGAGGGTTTTCGGCTGATCATTAATAATGGTCGCGATGCTGGGCAGAGTGTATTTCACCTGCATATTCATTTATTGGCACAGCGTAAGCTGTGCGAAGCAAACCTGGCCGAAATATAGTCGGGCTCCGCATTGGTTGCTACTGAGTATGAAGGTAGCCTTCCAATATTACTTTTTATATTTGTCAATGATATGGAATCAAGCTGGATGAGAAGCGCACAGATACGCAAAGCGTTTTTGGATTATTTTGTCGAGCAGGGGCATACCCAAGTGCCTTCCAGCTCTCTTGTGCCCGGCAGCGACCCGACACTGATGTTTACCAATGCAGGTATGGTGCAGTTCAAAGATACTTTTTTGGGCCAGGAAGCTCGGGCCTACAAGCGAGCTGTCAGTGCGCAGCGTTGTGTGCGCGCCGGTGGTAAGCACAATGATTTAGAAAATGTTGGCTACACAGCACGGCATCACACTTTTTTTGAGATGTTGGGAAACTTCAGTTTTGGCGATTATTTTAAGCGTGAAGCGATTCAATTTGCCTGGCAGTTTCTGACCGAGATTCTCAATTTGCCCGCGGAAAAGCTCTGGGTAACGGTGCATGTAAGTGACGATGAAGCCGCCGATATTTGGCTGCAAGAAATGGGCATAAGTGCTGAGCGTTTTTCTCGTTTGGATGAAGATAATTTTTGGCAGATGGGTGATACCGGCCCCTGCGGGCCCTGTTCGGAGATTTTTTACGATCACGGTGCCGAGGTTCCCGGTGGCCCCCCAGGTTCTGAAAACGATGATCTCGATCGTTATGTAGAGATATGGAACCTGGTGTTTATGCAGTATGAGCGCTCTGCTGATGGCGAGTTGCACCCGCTGCCGAGGCCCTCGGTGGATACCGGTATGGGGTTGGAGCGCATCGCTGCGGTGCTTCAAGGAGTGCATTCCAACTATGAGATAGATTTATTTCAGGTGCTGCTGAAGGCCGCTGGGGAGGTGGTTGGTTGTGCGGATCTTGAAGAGAAATCGCTGCGGGTTATCGCCGATCATATTCGTTCTTGTGCCTTTTTGATTGCCGATGGGGTGACGCCTTCCAACGAGGGCCGCGGGTTTGTACTGCGTCGGATTATTCGCCGTGCAGTGCGTCACGGGCACAAGCTTGGGCATAAGGATATTTTCTTTTATAAATTAGTTGCCTCGCTCGCCGGAGTTATGGGTGATGCTTACCCAGAGTTGCGTACTAAGCAGGCACTGATTGAAGCGATACTGCGCAAAGAGGAAGAGCAGTTTGCGAAAACCTTGGATAGAGGCATGGCATTGCTGGACGAAGCTTTGACGGAGCTTGAAAGTAGGGAAATCCCTGGCGAATTGGTGTTCACGCTGCACGATACTTATGGTTTCCCCACTGATCTCACTCAGGACATTGCCCGCGAACGCGATCTGCTTCTCGATATGGACGGTTATGAAAAGGCCATGCAGACCCAACGCGAACGAGCTCGCGCTGCCGGTAAATTTAAGTGCGTTCAAGCGGGCAGTTTGAAGTTGGCGGGCAGCACGGAATTTTTCGGCTACGACAGTACCGGGGGAGAAGGGCAGGTGCTGGCCATTATCAAAAATGATGAGCAGGTCGAAAGCATCGCAGAGGGAGAAGTGGGAGCAATCATACTGAACCGCACACCATTTTATGCTGAATCTGGCGGCCAGGTGGGGGATAGAGGTTATTTACAGGCTGCAACTGGCGCTCGTTTTGAAGTATTCGATTGTACTAAACAGGGCGCGCACTATTTGCACTCTGGAAAGTTATTGCAGGGCAATATCACCGTGGGGGAGCAGATGGTGTCAGAGGTTGCCGCAGAGGTGCGCCAATCTACCACCTTGAATCATTCGGCTACACATCTGTTGCATGCGGCCTTGCGCAAGGTGCTAGGTGAACACGTTGTACAAAAAGGCTCATTGGTGGATTGCGAGCGCCTACGCTTTGATTTTTCCAATCCAGAGCCGCTTTCGGCCAAGCAATTGCGGATTATTGAAGCATTAGTTAACGCTCAAATTCGTGCTAATACCCCGGTTGAAGTGGAAGAGACCGATATGAATGGTGCCAAAATCAAGGGGGCCTTAGCACTTTTTGGCGAGAAGTATGGTGAGCGTGTGCGTGTGCTGAGTATGGGGGAAGCCCTCAATGGCGGTGCATTTTCGGTCGAGTTGTGTGGCGGCACGCATGTGCAGCGCACTGGCGATATTGGGTTATTCCGTATCGTTAGTGAAAACGGTATTGCTTCGGGCCAGAGGCGTATTGAGGCGGTTACCGGCGCCCATGCACTGGCGTTGTTTGATCGATCTCAACAGCGTTTGGATCACATTGCTGGATTGCTTAAAGTGAGGCCTGATGCACTGGCTGATAAAGTAGAGCAGCTATTGAGTAACAACCGTAGGTTGGAAAAAGAGTTGGCACAGTTACAAACTAAGTTAGCTTCGAGCACGGGTGTCGATCTCACCAGTCAGGCGGTAGAGGTTGCTGGTGTGAAGCTGCTGGTGACCTCAATAGACGGAGTGGATGCCCGCGCTCTGCGCGATCTCGCAGACCAGATGCGAAGTAAGCTGGGAAGTGGGGTTGTATTGTTGGCAGCATCAGCCGGCGGCAAAGTGGCGTTAGTTGCTACAGTTAGTAAAGATCTTACGGAGCGTGTTGCCGCCGGTGAATTGATGCGCTTTGCCGCCGCTAAAGTGGGTGGTAAAGGCGGTGGTCGTGCAGATATGGCACAGGGCGGAGGCACGGATACGTCGGCGCTGCCAGCACTGTTGGCAGAGATTCCGGAATGGCTGGAATCCCACTTGAGCTGAGCTGTAAATCTCACCCGCAAACCGATTTGCTTTGGCCAGAGATGGCTTCAATGGTTGATTTGCGTGAAGTTTAATGGTTAAGTGCGCGATCTGCGTGAGTTGTGTGGCAGGGTGACATTAGGAAGCGCTAAACGCATGAGTCTATTCGTGCAGAAATATGGTGGTACCTCGGTGGGTTCGATAGAGCGCATTGAGGCAGTGGCCGACAAAGTGGCAGGCTTCCGGGGCCAGGGCCATGATATGGTTGTAGTACTCTCTGCTATGAGCGGTGAAACTAATCGTCTGATTGCGCTGGCCAGCCAGATTCAAGAGCGTCCTGACCCTCGAGAACTGGATGTACTTATTTCCACTGGTGAGCAAGTAACTATCGCACTTTTGACTATGGCGCTAAAAAAGCGTGGCTACGATGCCTGCTCTTACACCGGCGGTCAAATAAAGATTCTCACCGATAATGCACATACAAAAGCCCGGATTCAGCGCATCGATATAGCGCGTATGCGCGATGATCTTAATGGTGGCCGAGTAGTGGTGGTTGCGGGCTTTCAAGGTGTGGACGAGCACGGCGATATCACGACTTTGGGGCGTGGTGGCTCAGATACCACCGGAGTTGCGCTTGCAGCAGCGCTAAACGCTAACGAATGTCAAATTTACACTGATGTGGATGGGGTCTATACCACAGATCCCAGGGTAGTTGACAGTGCCCGCCGGCTGGAGCGAATCACCTTTGAGGAAATGCTGGAAATGGCCAGCTTGGGCTCAAAAGTATTGCAAATTCGCGCGGTTGAGTTTGCCGGTAAGTACAAGGTGCCGTTGCGAATACTATCCACATTTGAAGAGGGCGATGGCACGCTAATCACTCTGGATGAGGAAGATGACAATATGGAGCAGCCTTCGGTGTCTGGCATTGCCTTTAACCGCGATGAAGCCAAATTGACTATTCGTGGTGTGCCAGATAAGCCTGGTATTGCCACTAGAATTCTTGCACCTATCGGTAATAAGGGCATTGATGTCGATGTTATTGTGCAGAATGTCAGTGCTGCTGATGGCACTACGGATTTTACTTTTACAGTGCATCGCAATGAGCTTGAGGGTGCACGCAAACTGCTTGAGGCTGTTTCAACAGAGCTCGATGCCCGCGGAGTTGTGGTGGATGACAGAATTGCCAAGGTGTCTATCGTTGGCGTTGGTATGCGTTCGCATACCCGTGTGGCGTCGAGAATGTTTGAGGCATTGAGCGCAGACAACATTAACATTCAGATGATCACCACCTCTGAAATTAAGATTTCGGTGATTATTGATGAGCGATATCTTGAGCTGGCTGTGCGCGCATTGCACAGCGCGTTTGAGCTATCAGAACCCCGCGCGGCGGGATAATTATAGCCGGACTTAAGGCGGGGCGAGGCAATTCATAGCGATTTGATCATTTGGCGTGCAGGTCGACCTGTTGAGATTTCGATTCACTGGTCAATACTGTAGAAAGGGATGATTGAGATCCAATATTTGTCACCTTCAGGTTATTAAGACCTAAGCCTTGGCCGCAGGATTATCTGGCCGTGCTTTATGCAGGATGATCAAGGAGAAGTAAGTAATGCTGATTTTAACCCGCCGAATCGGTGAGACACTGATGGTTGGCGACAATGTGACGGTTACTGTATTGGGGGTCAAAGGCAATCAGGTGCGTATTGGAGTCAATGCGCCAAAAGAGGTTGCGGTCCACCGAGAGGAAATTTATCAGCGCATTCAGCGTGAAAAGCAGTCTTCGGAGGAAGCTGAAAGTGGCGATCAAAATGATGTGAAGGAGTAACTATTACACTTGAGGGAAGGTTGGCTTTCAGTCTCTTATGGCTTGTACAATAAATGTTAGCTTGTCGAAAATTTTGAAAATATATTTTTTCCTTATTGATTTTCGCGCTGTCGCTGGTAATATGCCGCTCAGTTTCAGCAGGCACTGACTTTTGGAAATAAAAGTCGTAAAGCTCACAGAAAAGAGCTTTGGGTTGCTTGAATTAAGTCATAGCTGAAATTTTGGTGAGGTGGCCGAGTGGCTGAAGGCGCGCCCCTGCTAAGGGTGTATGGGTTAACACTCATCGAGGGTTCGAATCCCTCCCTCACCGCCATTTTTAGACCCTTTTGCTAAAGGGTCTTGTTGCTGAGTAAATGTTTCGGTATAAGGCGAGTTTTTATTTCAGCGTGGCGCACAGCGCTCTTTTAAAGTCAAGCAGAAAGAGTTTTGGCAGTCTTCGAAAGGCTCATTAAGGCCATTTGAAGGCGGAGAAAAAGTCCTGAAAAAGCAGTTGCTTAATCAGGCGGGAAGTGTAGAATACGCCTCCCACAGTTAGGGCCTGGCGCTCAACTGAGTTGTTTAAAAAATCAATCAAGCAATATGTGTGGGTGCTTACGGAATGGCGAATCGATACATCTGGTTTCGGCCAGAAACGATTTATCGGAAGTAAGTAACTCAGTCAATG
>JAHZJJ010000149.1 GCA_022600975.1 Gammaproteobacteria bacterium | reverse complement strand
TTTTTTCAACGTCATTAGCTATTGGGTAGGCGGCTTTGGTGTGCCCTATTGTCTCATAGCTTTATTTTGGGGAATTTTAGCCTCTGTATAGCCGTATAAGCCACTTTCATTGCTAGCCTCCTAGCTGGCCATGATAAAGAAAACTAGAAAGCCGTATGGAGCAACCACGATGGTTGAGTGGCGCATTTTAGGGAGGGGTAAGATTTCGGATGAAAAGCGGAAAATATCAAAAAACGCTGTCAAGAACTTTTTTCATTTTTTTAAAGTGCTGAATAGTTACAAAATTTTATGTTGTAATCTCAATAAAATATTGAATTTTTTCATCAAACATTTTGTTTAAAGAAAGCTAGAGGGATAAGTAGCAAGACACCATGCGGGTTAGCCAGGGGCATTTAATCTCCAGTATTTTATATACAGAACCATACAGGGCGGCTTCCTAAGCAGGGTAAAGTTCACCCATTGCACCGTGCTAAAGCGTTTAACGTTTATTTATTGCTTTTTTAGGCGCCCAAACCTTCAACTTTGTTTGCACTCTTCAAAAAAAACCATTACGGTACCGGGTGCTGCCCTAGCGCTCAGTTTAAAATCGGCGCAAGCAAAATAAAAGGCGCAAGCAAACTAAACCATGTATAACAAAACCATGAATTGTAAGCATTCAATCCGCGAGGCCTCCAAACAATGAAAACCCTCGCGGAAATCTAACCCTGGAAAAGAGCCACAGTATGACCGTGTGAAGTTAAGATAACGCCACCCCCCGGTGCGAGAACACCGAGAGATGGCTAACCCCAAAAGATACTAGGATATCTAGCGAGGCTGTCTTGGATGATACGCCATTAACACGCTCGTCTTCAATAAAGCTGTTTTTAAGGCCGAGTAATTCGTACCGCTCCCGCCCCTGGCGTAGGAGTGCATTGTGGCGTACCACGAAAACGGGTGTGGCTCTTTACTTCGGCCGCGCACCCCCGCCCCACTCTTCAAACTGCAAACAAATTCACTGTGTATTTTACCGATACAGTTCACGCCTGTGGCGAGAGAAACAGATCGGCGGCATTCGCTGTTGTAAACGCTTTCACCACAGGCTTTTTGAGGAGTCTAAAAATGACAACTATCCCATGCCAATTATTTCAACGTGTCCACCTGGCTGGGCTTTTTACCATCGAACCGGTATCCATCGACAATGGCGTTATACAACTGCAAATTTCCGAATGTGAGGCGGGTCGATTATTACGATGTGCGGAGTTTTTAGAAGCGATGAGCGAAGTCTGGGCCCTAGAGCACAACCAAACGGACCAAGCCGCTTCTGATAGCCAAGCCTCTGAACCTCCGGGTGACGATTCAGAAGCTTTGCACTAAAGCGCAGAACGAAGCTTAGTACTATTCGCCTTCAAGCAGTATTAAAAGCACTGGCATCCCTACACTGCTAATACGAAGGGTGTCAGTGCGTCAGCGTTAGTCGGTAAAAGTTGCCAACAGCAATGTAAATCTAACGCACCTAGAAGCCTGTCGGCTGATAAAGAGAATGCCGAAGTACCTGACATGCCCCATCAGCTTTGTACGGAATGTTTTCCATATATCCAGCAATTTACGCTTGTTCCGGGCCTCCCTGGCCCATTGATTTACGCGTTTTAATTTTGAGCGAAAGTGCTTTCCGTTCGTTTTTATTTTGGGAATCACCTTTCCTCTGCGCAATCTCCCAAGCTAGAAAGAAAATCCAAGCAAGTCAAAAGCACTCTGTCGAAACCCTGCCCGCCTAATAATCGAAGCCAATACCTAAGCTAGAGGCCACCTCGCCACCGAGCCTGCGCCCAGTGCCACCGCACCATCAAGTCATACTGATCCAAGCCCGAATGGTTGCTGGGGCTTAATTAAGTAGCATTCACCTATAACCAGCGTCGAACATGTTGGCAATACTCAATATATGATTGCTCGTGCTGCTTTGATAATAGTATCTTGCATATGTTTAGCTCCTCACAAAGCAGGGGCTCCTCCATTATCATTGACTAACCTTTTCGTTTTTATGTAACCAGTGATACAGCACCGGCAAAACAAGTAGTGTTAAGAGCGTCGATGAAATAATGCCGCCGATCACCACCGTGGCAAGGGGGCGCTGAACTTCCGCGCCGGTACCGGTATTGAGTGCCATCGGGACAAAGCCTAGGCTCGCAACCAGTGCCGTCATCAGGACGGGCCGCAGACGAATCATTGCACCTTCGGTAACGGCCAACAGTAAGTCGCCTTTTTCATGCCAGAGGTCGCGAATAAAGGCGAGCATGACTAAGCCATTGAGTACTGCGACCCCAGAGAGCGCAATAAAGCCAATACCCGCTGATATGGATAAAGGCATTCCTCGAAGATAAAGCGACAAGACGCCGCCGGTTAATGCTAGCGGCACGCCACTAAAAATAATCAATGCATCTTTAAGTAAGGCGAAAGCCATAACGAGGATACCCAATATCACCAACAGTGTGAGCGGTACCACTATGGACAAACGTTGGCTGGCAGACTCCAGCTGTTCAAAGGTGCCGCCATAATCCAACCAATAGCCCGGTGGGATGTCCGCTTCCTCACGGATACGGGTTTGTACCTCCTTAACAAAACTCCCCAGGTCCCGCCCGCGGACATTGGCGGTTACCACAACTCGGCGCTTACCGTTCTCACGGCTGATTTGCGCTGGCGCCGGTGAGATATCCAAGGTGGCGACTTCTTCGAGTGGCACGTAATCACCGTTGGGGAGTGGCACAGGTAGAAATTTCAAACGATCAATATCTCGACGCATTGTTTCTGGTAAGCGAACCATCAATTCAAAACGTCGATCACCCTCGTAGATAATACCGGCGGATTCACCACCAATGGCGGCGGAAATCCAATCCTGAAGTTCGGCAACATTTAATCCATATCGGCCCAACGCTGTGCGATTCGGTATCACCGAGAGCGTCGGTAACCCGGTCACTTGCTCAACCCGAGCATCGGCCGCGCCTTCAATTGAGTTAACGATGCCTAGGACTTCGTTGGCCGTTATGACGAGTTGGTCCAAGTCATCGCCAAAAACCTTGATGCCCAGATCTGCACGCACACCTGAAATCAGCTCGTTAAAGCGCATTTGAATGGGCTGGGTGAACTCATAGTTATTTCCCGGAAGCTCCTCAATTGAGCGTTCTATTTCCTCAACGAGCTCGGCTTTCGTTTTGGCTGGATTTGGCCATTCACTTCGTGGCTTCAATGTCACAAAGTTATCGGCAACATTGGGTGGCATAGGATCTGTGGCCACTTCCGCTGTACCGATACGAGCAAAGACCTTATTCACTTCAGGAAACGATTTTATTCGCTGTTCTAGGATTTCTTGCATTTCCACGGCTTGCTCAAGGCCGGTGCCTGGAATACGCATGGCATGCAACGCGATGTCCCCCTCATTTAATTGTGGAATAAATTCGGAACCTAAAGTAGAAGCTAACCATAAACAAAATACAATAAGTATCGAGGCAAAGCCCACCACAGCCCAGCGAAATTTCAGAGCTAGGTTGAGTAGCGGTTGGTAGACGGATTTTGCTTTGCTAATAACAATGCTTTCTTTTTCACTGATTTTGCCATTCATAAACACCGCAACAGCCGCGGGCACCACCGTCAATGAAAGCACCATGGCTGACAACAAGGCCATCACCACAGTCGCCGCCATCGGGTGGAACATCTTGCCTTCAACGCCGGTCAGGCTGAATATCGGGATGTAAACGATGGTAATAATGGCCACGCCAAACAAGCTTGGGCGAATAACCTCCGATGTTGCTTCGAAGACTGTTTCCAGGCGTTCGCGTAGGTCTTGTTGTCTACCATTCGAATGCTGAGCTTCGGCCAAACGGCGAACACAGTTTTCAACAATGATCACCGCACCATCGACAATCAAACCGAAGTCGAGGGCACCCAAACTCATAAGATTGGCCGATACACCGGTTTTCACCATGCCGGTGATGGTCATCAACATGGCTAGCGGAATAACCGCCGCAGTGATCAATGCCGCGCGAATATTTCCCAGCAAGAGAAACAACACCACGACTACTAGAAGCGCGCCTTCCATCAGGTTTTTGGACACGGTGGCAATGGCCTTATCGACCAGCGCGGTACGATCGTAGACGGCTTCTGCCACCACCCCTTCCGGTAACGAGGCTTGTATGGCATCGAGTTTACTCGCCACATCCTGAGCAACCGTGCGGGAGTTAGCACCGATGAGCATCATGGCGGTACCCAACACAGTTTCCACACCATCACGCTTTGCAGCGCCCGTGCGCAGCTCTTTACCAATTGCGATCTCGGCGACATCCTTAATTTTAATCGGCACATTGTCATGTGCAGTAACGATGACATTGCCGATGTCTTCGATTGTTGCAAGCTGGCCGGGAGAGCGAACCAAAAGTTGCTGTCCATTTCGTTCGATATAGCCCGCACCCCGATTATCGTTGTTTGCTCGCAAGGCTTGCACAAGCTCTTCAACGCTAACTTTATAGAGCAGCAATTTGGTGGGATCAGGCATCACGTGGTATTGCTTGTTGTAGCCACCAATACTATTAACCTCGATGACACCTTTCACCTGGACGAGCTGAGGTTTGATAATCCAGTCCTGGATTTCTCGCAATGCGGTTACGGTGTAGGGTTCACCATTGGCCATACGAGCATCAGGGTTGGCCTGTACGGTGTACATAAAGATTTCACCTAGGCCGGTGGATATGGGACCCATCTCCGGTTCGAGCCCAGGCGGCAAGACACTTTTGATTGCGCCCAGTCGAGCGTTAATCAGATTGCGGACAAAATAGATATCGGTACCATCTTCAAACACCACCGTAACCTGTGACAAACCATAACGTGACAGTGATCGCGTATAGGAAAGCTTGGGTAAGTTGGCCAGCGCAGTCTCCACCGGATAGGTAATGCGTTGTTCCGATTCCAATGGCGAGTAACCCGGAGCAGCAGTATTGATTTGTACCTGAACATTGGTGATATCGGGTACCGCATCAATAGGGAGTTTTTGGTAGCTCCACACGCCCACACCGACAATGACAAAAATAAAACATAAAAGCAGTAAGCGCCTTTCAATGGCTAGGCGCAAGATAGATTCGATCATGGTGCGCCCCTTAGTGTTCGTGTTCAGCTTCGGATTTTTCGATGTCGGCCTTAATCAGATAGCTGTTTTTACTGACGTATTCAGCGCTACGCTCGAGTCCGTCGATAACTTCATAGAAGTGCTCATCTACTCGACCCAACACAAGTGGCGTAAAGGTATATTCGTCACCATACTTAACAAATACTCCCTTGCGACCACCCAAGTTTTGGACTGCATCTTTCGCAACGGCAAGGAATACTGGAAAGCGACCAATCTCCAATTGGGCTTCAACCATCAGACCTGGAGATAAGGTTTGCTTACTGTTGTTTAGCTTGACACGCGCCAACTGATAAGGGGAGTCCATCGACGGCACAACATGTTTGACCCTGGACTTAACGCGTCCATTGGTCGTCAAAACATGAGCGGATTGACCTTCTGAGACCGAGGATTGTTGCGCAGGATAAACACGCAGCTCTGCCCAAACAGTGTCAAAGTTGACGATAGAAAATAGAATTTGATCCTGAGTAAATTCACCGCTATTCGCGTGCCGTTGAACCACACGGCCAGAAATAGGCGAGCGAATTTTATAGGTTTTAAGGCTTTCATTGGACTCAATTTCTGCCAATACATCACCGGTTTTTACAGTATCACCAATGGTGACTTGAACGGACTTAACGAGGCCTTCAAAGCGTGCGCGTACATGACTCAATTGCTCTGGCCCCGAGATCAAGTTACCGTAAACAGTGATGGTTTGATGGAGCTCTTGTGAGCCGGCGCTTGCGGTTACGATGCCTATTTGTTGGGCCATGCCACTATTGATGCGGCTGCTATTTTCTTCGCCGTGTCCGTGCTCATCTTCTCCGTCATTCCCGTGACCATGTTCATCATGACCTTGCCCGTCTTTATCGTGATCAACCTGATCTTCATGCTTATCATGGTCACCGTCTTCATGATGTGGTGCATGTCGTTCTTTGCTTTCATGTTCATGTTCGCGGTCACCTTCGGACCAAGCGTTTAATGGCAGCGCACTTAGCAGAAATACAGAAACAGTCAGTACGCCTAAAAAAGGTGTTTTCCTTTTAGATTTTAAATAAGAAAACAAAGTGGTTAAGCCTTTCATTATTTATTCTCCTTTGTTTTTTTATTCGCATTGTTATCGGAGTGAGCGTTGTGGTCATGATCTTCATCGTGATTATCTTTGGGACTCTTTTCGTGATCGGCATGGTGTTTTTTATGGTTTTCAGTTTCTTCAAGTTGATGATCGTGTTTGTGCTCTTTGACTGCGTGAACGTAAGTGCTTAAAAAAAAGGTTAGCGTCGTGAGTACTGTGATAATTGATTTTTTCATAGTCATAAATTCCTAAGGCTTGATAGTGATCAAACCTGAATAAAATGGATTGAATTATTGATTAAGGGATTCACTGCACAGCTTTTCTATTAATGCTTGACTAATAAGTGCTGTCGATGCCGCATCGATACGTGCTTGCTTGGTGGCAAGCAGTTCTTCCTGGGCGGCAATCAAATCCAGGTATCGATAACGTCCATTTTCGTAAGCTTTGCGTGTGAGTTTGAGCGCATTTTCGAGCGCTGGAATGATCTCTCTTTCGGTTTTATTCACGGCCGCGATGCTTTGCCGTCGGAGCGAATACGCTTCAAAAAGCTGGGCATGTAAACGCAAAAGCAGGTCCTGCCGGGCATAATCCACGGCGTTGCGGTTTGCTAGAGCAGCCTTAATTTCACCACTGTTTCGTTTTTTTGAAAATAACGGGATGGAGAATCCTGCGGTGAATGCCGAATCGCCAGTTTCTTCAAAGCGTCTGATACCCGCACGCCAAGTCAAATCACTACGTCCGCCAGCACGTGCCAGCGTCACTTCTGCATCTTTGATTCGCGCCTCACTCCCAAACACCTGAATAGCCGGTGATATCTTCACTCGTGCATACAGCTGGTCGAATTCTTGGCTTGAGCCGAATACAAATAGGCTTCCCTCTAGAGAGCTGAAGGACGGAGTGGTATCACCCCAAAACCGTGAAAGGATCACCTTTTGACGCTCCAGCCGTTCCACTAACGCAGCAAGGCGGATCTCAGTGCGTGCAACTGCCGCTTGAGCGCGCATGACTTCCGCTTCTGGTGTCGCCCCCTTTTTGGAGCGCGTTTTGACAGTTTTTAGCAATGATTGGGATAGCGCCAAAGATTCTTTCGCCAGCCGAATGTTGGCTTGGGTTGCCAAACTCTCAATATAACTCGCCGTCAGTTCACTGAGCACATCCAGTGTAGAAGCTTGCTGTTCCCATTCCGCTTGGTTTATTCGAGCATCTACCAAAGACATGCGCGCCTTTCTTTTTCCACCCATTTCAATAACGGAAGAAAGTGAAAGTGTGGCTTCGGGACTATCGAATCCTTTGAATGAACCTGAACCCGCAAAGTTTTCTGCCTCAAACTCGAATTCAAGTTTAGGGCGTAGGGCACTCGTTTGTTTTTTAGCTTTTAACGCGTCATTTACAAACCTATATTGATATAACTGTGGATTTTGCGCGAGCGTCTGTGCAATCGCGTTTTTTAATGTGAGGGGGGGTTCTATGCTTGCGGATCCAACGGGAGGAAGTAAGCCACCAGCTAGAATGAACACAATCACACAGATCTTTCTACACCCGATAAGTGTATTAAATCGCATAACTTGATCCTAAATTAAGTCTAATTTTTCCGCTTTCGCGAAATTAAAATAAAGGCTTGAATTAGGTATGTGCGATCGGAGGACGTAAGAGCGGGTTAATGACTTTAGATGGGAAGTTTTCGCTGTAATCTGAATTAGAGGTGGACGATTTTTTTAAGGCGAAACCAGAGGGCTTAACTAAAACCGGAGGGCTAAAATGGCCATGACAATGGCAGCAATGATGGCAGTCCCTTTCTTGATCTTCGGGCCCATCAGCCAGGTTATGATCAACCTCGACATCTGCTTGCGAATGCTGGTGGTCGTCAAAAGTGAGGTGCTCCGTACCTGACTGATGCGACTGATGCGCATCGGCAACCCCAGCGTCGGCTTGAAACACCACCAGTGCAAGGATGAAATATGTCAGGAAACGTTTACTCATTATGCAATTCTAATAAATTGATTAACACTCGATCATCTTAGCAAAAGTACGCGTCAGGCGCCTTTTAAAACAATAAATCCAATAATTACACTGATGATCAAGTCCAATATCTAAGACCCTGTCAGTGCCAGCAACGTTCCCTAGGATAACCGGTCGTAGCGAGAAAAAGATCGGTTTGAGCCATTTTTTATGATGATCCAAGGCGAATAGTGGTTCTATTTAACGAGAATCAACATAAAAAATGGCCAAATCCGGCTTTTTCGCAGTAGGCCAGTGTTAAGTCCGATAGGCTCCTAGTCATCAAGACGGCGGCGCCCATACTCATCATGAGGGCTGAAACGGCCTAGCCCCGATAGATAGCTCTTGTTTGCAAGACTATAGAATCAAGGGCGGGATTGAAGAAAATTGATGAACTGGCAAAGCGCAGTGACTGCTCAGTGCAGACAACTCGTTACTACGAGAAAGAAGGCTTAATCTCGGCACCAGCGCGTACCGAAGGAAACTTCCGCGTGTATAACACCGCTGTATTGGAAAGGCTATCTTTCATCAAAACTGCCGTGCGCTGGATCTGACGTTAAGCGAGATTAAACACCTAATAGCTTTACAAAACTCACCAGGAACGCCGTGCGAAGCGGTAAATAAGATGATTGATACGCACCTGCTTGTTGTAGAGTCTCGTATCTCGAACTTACAAAAACTTCATGTCGACCTCAAGCAGTTACGGCTTAAATGCGGTAACGCGAAATCTGTCGATCAGTGCGGGATATTGGGTGAGCTGCTACCAAAGCCCGAGCGTTCGCCAAACGGTACAAGGTGGGCCGCTTCGCGGCGACTTTAGGGTGCCACGTCATAGAGCACGCTGGCTGTACCAGCGTTGCCGACTTCGCTATCCTTGCAGCCCAGCTTTTTCATGGACTATGAGCTATCCGTCTACCCTCACCACTCAAAAAAACTCCTGCGAATCGGCAACCTGTGATGGCGTTACTTCAACAACCACAAAGATACTATCCGCGAAGTGGTTATCGACAACATTTGTAGAGTACTCGCCTGTGGCACTTCCATACTGGGCTTTGTCACCTATCGATGTTCGTGCCTCAACTGTTCTCATACCAAAAGAATCTGCCATTCCTGTAACTGTCGATTCTGCAACACCTGTGGGGCCAAGCGCACCAAACAGTGGATTGAGGCCCAGTAGAGCACCCTACCCCAGACTGACTATCAGCACATCACCTTCACCCTGCCCGCCTAATAATCGAAGCCAATACCTAAGCTAGAAGCCACCTCGCCATCGGCAAAGGTAACGCCCAGGCTAATGCTGCCCTGGTGAGGTAGGGACTGGCTGAACATCACTGCACCGCCAATTTTGTCTTCCAGATGGCCAACACCCGCGGCAAAGCTACCGTGCTTAAGGCAGCTCCGCCAAGTTTCACAGCTGCGGTGGCGAATATTGGCGGCTGCAGACATTGACGCGGCAGTCATGGCCCCCATGGCACTAATGCGTCTGTCTTGCTTGGCGAAGGCTTGGCTACTGATGCCATTGCCGTTACTGCCGTTATTGCCCCCGGCAAGCGCATCATCGGTATAAGCGTTCGCCTTCGCCAGGGTTTCCTCTAAACCATCCTCAAATTGCTGCGTATTAACGGTATTACTTAGGCCATCCTCAAATTGCTGCATATTAACGGCATCATTGGCGGAGATTCCCGGTGCTAGATTGACGATACGGCGTTCGATCGTAGGTCCGCCGATGGAAACGGTGTTTGCCTCATTCGCCACCGAGCCTGCGCCCAGTGCCACCGCACCATCAATGGGAGTGGCAACGTTGACGCTAGCGTTTTGACCTATGGCTATGCTGCGTGTACTCCCTGCTGTAACGTTGCGTCCCAGAGCAATAGAATTGTTGCCACTAGCAGTAGAGTTAACCCCCAGGGCAGTACTGAAATTGCCACTAGCAAGAGATGTTCTGCCCACGGCGATACTAGATTCAGTCTCGGCTCTGGCGCTAACACCAATAGCAGTGGCACCTATTCCTAAAGCGGCACTCTCATTCCCCACGGCAACCGCGAAAGTCTGAGTCGCGCTCGCTAAAAAGCCTAACGCGACAGCGTTGTCGCTGCTAGCAGTGGCATCTCTTCCCAATGCTACAGAAAAAGGGGCGGAGGCGGTGGCCTCACCCCCAACAGCCAGACTAAAGATTCCGCTCGCATTGGCGTTCAGGCCGCAGGCTACGCTGTTGGGATCCCCGGCTGTTGAGCCACCATCGTTACCAGCACTGTCGGCGCAAATAAATTGTGCTTGCGCTACAGAAGTCGATAATAGGCCACTACTGATAATCAGCAGTGCAGATATAATGCTAATGTGTGCTCTTTTTGTCGTCAGTGTTTTTTTTAAACCGGCGAAAAGTGAATAAATATAAACATCCATGTCAATGACATCCTATTGGGTTAAAGTTACCGCCATAGATTATGCTGTGAACCACAGAGTGGTGGCTGCGTCTTAAAACCAACTTAAAGCCCGTAGACTATAGTAGGTAAAAAAGGGATTGCCAAAGCCAAGCAGCACGGTGTTAAGTTTAGTCGGCCAATGAACGTATCAGAGGCTAAAAAAGAAAAGATTAACGCTAAACGCCTCAATAGCAGCACTATTAGCGAGCTTGTTAAGAAATTTAAGCTCAGTAAAACCACCATCTATCGTGCTCTGTCAGCCAAATAACAGCGATAACGGATGGCGGGCCGAGTTCTCCAGAATGTCTGCAACTCGATAGACACGCCTGCCCTCCTCTTGCTGATCTGTTTAATAGGCGCTTCAGATATGGAAAATAGGTTTTTGTGACAGGGTGATTTAGGAGCTGTTCATCCATTTTTATTTTCGTATAAAAATCAATTTATTTAACGGTGTACTGAATAGTTCCCTGAAATGGGTTGTTAGCGAATAGGGATTTTTTTATTTGTTGTTTTTTTGTTCCATTGAAAATTCTAGACTGGTAACGCGGCACTCTCTTTTTAACGATGCATAATTAACACTTAAATTGGTATGGGTACACAATTCTTTTACCGCGGAGTCAATAACACGTTTGCGCAAATTCTTATATGCTTCCTATTTCTCTCCAATATCCATTTGCGAATCACCCAAATCCTACTCCCTTATGTTTATTAACAGGTCGCATGAGTAGTTCATATAACCCTACACTGTGAGTACTCCGTAGCTGGCGAACATAGCGTAAGCAATACCAAGTGAAGTCACGTTGTAGATCCGTGAAGTATGGCAATATAGCATCTGCAACAATAATTGTTACTCAACCCGAAGCGGCTCCACCTACCTGCCGACAAATTATTTTGCTGGAGAAAGGGAGCCTGCAGGTACTGATTCTGGTGCCTGAGGGAAAGACATTGCAGGCCCCATCGGCGCGCCTGGGAAATTAGCCCCACCAGGAATGGCCGGCCCTAATGGCATTGGCGCTATTGCGGGCGATATTGGCTGTGCGGGCCTCAGCGGCTGCGCAGGGATAATATGTGTCGATGGGCTAATTGGGTAACCGGGAATCGTATGTCGCGGATAGTAAGGGTGCGGATACCAGGGATAAGGATAATTATAGGGATAGGGATACAGGTAGGGGTAGGGATAGGGGTAATCATGAAAGCGCCGATCAAGGTAAATATTGTATGCCGGGGCCGTCACGTAGATTGGTGTTTGCTCAAAATACAAAAACTTGCTGCTGACCCAGCCACCCGTGCGCTTAAAATGCACATGGCACCAATATCTCCTTATGATGCACTGCTGCACCGTCAGCTTCACCCCTTTGGGTATAGTAACAACCTTCTCGTACTCTATTCCGGGCCCAGCGCGCAAATTCACTGATGCAGCAGTGTATGCCTCCGACTGAGACCATGCGATCTGCGCCGCTGCAACGCCTATGAGTAAGCTTATAAAAACGACCAAAGTAGTTTTATGTGCCATTAACTCCTCCTGTTAGGCTAAGGATAGTCGTTTTATCTGATCTTTCATTGCGCCGCTATTCTGACCTGTAGCGCAGCCTGAATAACCCATTCTCAAGCTGAGGCTAATGTGTGCAACTTATTTTCGAGCCATACCTCCCTTCTCTCGCTTTGAACGCAAAGCCCGCTTTCACGATTACCACCGAGCGCATTCATCAATCTGGACAATCAGGATAAACAAAAAAACGCCAGAAACAGAAGCGTCGCTGGCGTTTTTTTACTTTGAACCACTGCTGAATCTATCCAGTAAACCCTTTAACAGACTGGCTCAGCTTAGAGTAACAAGCGACGCAGATTGCCTAACACGCCGACCAGGTAGCTTAAAAAGCGCCCGGCTTCACTACCGTTCACTGCTCGATGATCATAGGATAAGGCCAGTGGCAACATCTGCCGCGGCACAAACTCACTGCCGTTCCACCGTGGCTGTACACTCAGTTTGGAAACGCCAAGAATACCCACTTCCGGGGCATTGACGATTGGCGTAAACCCTTTTCCGCCGATAGCGCCAAGGCTGGAAATAGTGAAACAAGCACCCTGCATATCCCTGGGCTTGAGCTTGCCATCCCGTGCCTTAAGGGCCATTTCGCTCGCTTCTTGTGCCAATTCATAAAGGCCTTTTTTATCCACATCGCGAATAACTGGAACCATTAATCCCCTTGGTGTATCCACTGCTATACCGATATGCACATACTCTTTGGCCACGATATGCTCACCATCATTGTGCAGTGACACGTTTAAGCGAGGCTCCGCGCGCAGAGCCGCAGCTGCAGCCTTTAGCAGAAAGGGAACCGGCGTAAGCCGCACGCCGCGTTTTTCCGCCTCGGCCTTCATCGACTTGCGAAAGTCTTCCAGCTCAGTGATATCCGCATCATCAAACTGGGTTACATGGGGGACGTTAAGCCAGTTACGGGCCATATTTGCGGCCGTCAGCTTATGTATTTTGGACATCGGGTTGATGCTCACTGCACCAAACTGACTGAAATCCACCTCCGGCATTGGCGCAATACTAATGCCAGCACCGGCACCCCCAGTTTCCGCTTTCACAACCTGTTTTTTGATATAACGGATTAAGTCTTCTTTGGTAACCCGGTTACGAGGGCCTGAAGGAGTAACCTTAGCCAAGGTTACTCCGAGTTCACGGGCCAGCTTGCGCACCGCTGGTCCAGCATAGACTTCTGCTGAAGCGTCAAGCTCCCGCTCAGGAGGATGATCCTTTTGTTGTGACGGTGGTTTAACCGCTTTTTCCTTTGGCGCACTCCGCTCAGGTTCAGGCCGTCTCTGCGGTTTTGGTGTAGCCGTTTCGGTTTCATTAGCCACAGACACTCGCAGCACACCCATGGCATCACCGCTAGAAACCTTGTCTCCTTCCTTGACCGCAATAGAAACCACGGTGCCGGCAGCGGGAGAGGGAACATCCATCGAGGCCTTATCGCCCTCCACCACGATCAGCGCATCTCCCTCGGCCACCTCATCGCCCGCGGCGACAGTGATTTCTATCACATCTACTTGATCCGCACCGCCAAGGTCGGGAATCATTAATGCCTGCTCGGATACTTCTGTGGCAATCGCTGCCTCTTTCTCTGTAGCTTCCTGCACTTGTTCTTTTTCCGGCGCGCGCTCCGAAGCCGCTGCCTGTTGCGGCTCCGGAGCTGCCACACTGACTTCAGCCTCGGTTTCTATTTCAGCGATAACATCACCCTCGGCAACCTTATCCCCTTCAGACACACTAATACTGAGGATCTTGCCGGCAAAAGGTGCCGGTACATCCATAGAGGCCTTGTCACCTTCGACTACGATCAACGAATCGTCGACAGCTACCGTAGCGCCCACAGTTACTGAAATTTCAATCACATCTACCTGATCGGCACCGCCGAGATCAGGCACTTTAATGACTTGTTTGGTCATACACTTTTGCCTTTTACTGGGGCCTTACTCAGTGGGTTCGCGGGTTGTTTTTTTCCGGGTCAATATTGAGCTGTTTAATGGCTGCCGCTACTTCTGTGCTATTAATCACGCCCTCTCGAGCCAAGCTTTCGAGCGCCGCAATCACCACATAATTGCGATCCACTTCAAAGAAATAACGCAACTTTTCACGGGTATCACTGCGGCCATAACCATCGGTACCGAGCACTGTCAGCTTGCCAGGAATAAACTCACGTAGTGGCTCCACGTAAGCCCGAATGTAATCGGTTGCGGCAATGACCGGGCTATTATTACCAGCGAACTGCTCTGTAATCCATGCCTGACGAGGAGCCTCTTTCGGGTGCAACCGGTTCCAACGCGACACATCCTGGCCTTCGCGTGCAGCCTCTACTGCAGAGGTCAAGCTCCATATATCGGAAGTCACGCCGTAATTTTTAGCCAGTATTTCCGCTGCGGCCAATACTTCGCGCAAAATAGCGCCACCGCCGATCAACTGCACATGCTTCTTGGCTGTTTTGCCTTTGGCCGCCTTGGCCTCCTTTGATTGCAAGCGGTAAATACCACGAATAATGCCCTCTTCCACACCCTTGGGCATTTCCGGCTGCAGGTAATTTTCATTTTCAACCGTAATGTAATAGAAGACGCTTTCGCTATCTTCATACATACACTTTAAGCCGTGATGCAATATTACTGCCAATTCGTAGCCATAGGCGGGATCATAGCTGCGGCAATTGGGGATCGTGGACGCCAGTACGTGGCTGTGACCATCCTGGTGTTGCAAACCTTCACCATTAAGCGTGGTGCGACCGGCGGTTGCGCCAAGCAAAAAGCCCCGCGCCTGCATATCGCCAGCGGCCCAAGCTAAATCGCCAATACGTTGAAAACCAAACATGGAGTAAAAAATATAAAACGGCACCATCGGCACTGAATGATTGCTGTAAGCAGTGGCCAAGGCCATCCACGCCGACATGGCTCCAGCTTCATTGATGCCTTCCTCCAGTACTTGCCCCTTTTTATCCTCCTTGTAGAACATAATCTGGCCGTGATCCACCGGGGTGTACTTCTGACCTTGAGAAGAATAAATACCCAGTTGACGAAATAGACCCTCCATACCAAAAGTGCGGGCTTCATCCGGCACAATGGGGGCGACGTTGCGGCCAATATTCTTGTCTTTGACCAGTGCCGCTATGGCACGGACAAAAGCCATAGTGGTGGATATTTCCCGTTCCCCAGATCCTTTGGTCAACGCATTAAAGGTTTCCAATGATGGCACCTTGAGATTTGGGAACGTCGTGGGCCGCGAAGGCACAGGCCCACCCAAAGCCTGGCGGCGTTCGGCCATATATTTCATTTCCGGGCTGTCCGCTGGCGGCCGATAGTAGGGTACCTTCTGTACTTGTGTATCCGTTAGCGGAATACCAAAGCGATCACGAAAACGTTTCAGCGCCTCTTGGCCCAGCTTTTTCAGATTGTGGGTGTCCATCGCCGCCTCACCGGCAGCACCGAGGCCGTAGCCTTTCACTGTTTGCGCCAGAATAACGGTCGGTTGCCCTTTATGCGCCATAGCCTGGGCATAGGCAGCATACACTTTGTACGGATCGTGACCGCCACGATTTAATTGCATAATCTCATCGTCGGAGAAGTCTTTAACCATCTCTTTAAGCTCGGGATATTTGCCAAAGAAATGTTCGCGAGTGTAGGCACCACCGTTGGCTTTAAAATTCTGCATCTCGCCATCGACGGTTTCGTCCATCACTTTCTGCAGCAAGCCCTTTTCATCTTTTGCCAGCAGCGGATCCCACAAACGGCCCCACAGCACTTTAATAACATTCCAGCCGGCGCCGCGAAACACTCCCTCTAGATCCTGCACTATTTTGCCATTACCGCGCACCGGGCCGTCCAGGCGCTGCAGGTTACAGTTGACAACAAAGATCAAATTTTCCAGGTTTTCACGGCCCGCCAAAGATATGGCACCAAGGGACTCCGGCTCATCGCATTCACCGTCGCCGAGAAATGCCCACACCTTGCGATCACCCCGCGGTGACAAACCTCGGGCCGACAGGTAGCGCATAATATGTGCTTGATAAATTGCCTGTATCGGACCCAACCCCATCGAAACTGTGGGGAATTGCCAGTAATCCGGCATCAGCCAAGGGTGCGGATAAGATGACAACCCCTTGCCATCAACTTCGCGGCGGAAATTATCCAACTGGGCTTCATCGAAGCGCCCTTCGAGATAAGAGCGCGCATAAATACCCGGTGAACTGTGGCCCTGAAAGAAAATAAGATCGCCCTGTTGCTCGCCCCCATTGCCACGAAAGAAATAGTTAAAGCCAACGTCATACAGAGTGGCCGCGGAAGAAAAGCTAGAAATATGCCCACCCAGGCTATCGTTGTTCTGGTTGGCGCGCACCACCATAGCAAGGGCATTCCAGCGAATCAGAGAGCGGATACGCCGCTCCATGAACAAGTCTCCGGGCATGCGTTTTTCCGCACTCACAGGGATTGTATTGCGGTAGGGCGTGGTGATTGCTGGGGGCAAATTTACCCCGCCTGTGGTGGCGTGATCAAAAAGTTGTTTCAATAAAAACGCGGCGCGCTCCTTGCCACTGTGCTGAATGACCGCCTGAAGCGCATCCAGCCACTCTTGCGTTTCCTGATTGTCTGTTTCTTCGTGCATTAAATGCTCCTCGGCGAATAGGCGACGTCGAGCCGACTCCTGAATCTAAACAATGGGCAATATTGGCTTGGTATGCCTACGGACCGTCTGCCATTTTATCTATAACCACCACACTGCCGTAGAAATGGTAAAAGTATCTTCTCGATGAAAGTAAAGGTTTACTGGTGAGTGTAAGGGAATTGTTCCGCTGCCATGGGTTGATTTCAACTCTGCACAGGCATCCGCCTTTGAATGCTTGAACCTCAATGGCAGGATCGGCCCACGAACCACAGGCGTTCACATGGCTGGAGAATTGTAGTATTACTACAAAAAATTTTCTAGGTGACTCGGGCTGAAGTAAATTAGGCCGATGATCATGCTGAGTGCAAGCATGCAATCAAATGATCTAACTGCCAGAGCGGCTTAAAATACATAAAACAACTGAAAGCCCCAGATTGAGGCGACATTTCAATGCCAAATACAATCAGCACTACAGCCGGGCTTAGTATCACTTCAACCCCAATTCGCTAGCAATATCAGCCCAGGAAACCAGCTTAAAGTTCTGTGTTGTATTCGGCATACGGTTGCGGCCATCCTGAACAATCAGAATTCCAGCGGGGTACGCACTTCCCAGCGCCGCACTGGACACTGCAAGGCCGTCGGTTTCAGAACTGCCGTCAACCATTTTGTTGAGGTTCATATCCACCCGAAAGTGACCAATAAACTTGCTGCCATCTCGACTGAACAAAGCATAGCTATTATTGCCCTGACTTGATACCACCAAATAACTGTGGGCACCATTGTGGTAAAGCCCCATTCCCTCTACGTCAGCAGCCAGATTCGCGCCATCTACTGCTGCAATCAATCTTGGCTCGACGTTAACAGAACGAAAGGCAGCAATATTTAAACGCCAAATACCACCGTCTTCCTCGCCAAAAAACAACGTCTGACGCTCATCATCGACGACACAACCCTCGACCTGACTATTCACCTTAAGACGCGCGTCAAAGCGTAGCTGCCAGTCCAACGGATCTTCACCCAACACCACTTGTAGCAACTGTAGATCGCCCTGCTTGTCTGACGCCCAGAGCATTAAGTCGGCACCATGTCGATAGCTGCACAAGCCATAGGGATCATCCATTGCCAACTGCCGTAACCCCAAATATTCGACCCTGCCACCTGCGCTGATACCAAACAAACTGATACCGTTATCAGTACGGTTAGTGGCTGCGGCGATAGCAACAAATTTGCCATACCGCATTGGCCGCAAGTCGACGTTATTCAGCCGCCCCACTGCAAACTGATCACTCAGCTCACCGGAGAGCGTATAAACATCCAGGCCGTTTTTTTTATTGGTCGCCAATATAAGGCTGGCAGAGGGGTTGGCCGGATTGACCCAGATCGCCGGGTCATCGGCCGCATCGCCAACAGAATTCACCGGCACCGTTTGAGCTTGAGCAGAAACCCAAGGAATGCTCTCATCCGAATGAAGTTCATCAACCTTAACATTGGGCCGGGGCAGCTTCGCACGATACCGTAACACGCCCTCTCCCTCCTTTGCCAATGCCAATAGTTGCCCCCGCTGAACGACTGCGGAAATCGGCTTAAAGTTGGCCAGAACGCGATCAAATTTTGCGTCTGCGCCAGGTTTTTGGGGGTCGAATGCCTGGACTTTATCGCCGGCGATTAGCCACAGAAGAGTGGTATCAGGGTCCATCCACAGGCCACCAAAACGATTGCCAAGCTTCTCAGCGGCGACAAATACTTGACGCTGCTCATCTCGCTCAGCACTGGCATTCAGGCTCCAGATACCCAGTGGCGGCTGAGCTACCAGCAGCTGGCCACTGCCATCATCAACAGCACAACTGTTGGCCTGCTCACCAAAATAGAGTGGGCGCACCTTAATAAACAACCACGATTGCTCCCGTGGTTGCACTACATATTCAAACCCAAGGCCAGTCTCATCAATAGCAAACAAGTGCGCGCGCTCGGCTTGGCGGGAAAAACACAGTGCCGCCTGCGCAGCCGCGACGGCCTCTGCCCCCAGATAATGAATGCGGGGCTTGCCACTTTCGCGGTCAATATTTAATAACCGCAACTGAATCTCATCACTGGTTTCTTCATAAACTGCAATCAGCCAATTGTTATCGGTCTGACGCTGCAGTGCAAAGCGCTCAACACTACCGCCATCTAGCGACAAGCTTTCTTTGCCATTGCTATCGAGCAATATTAGCCCGCGTTTTTCGCTGGCCAATAGCAAATAATCCTTACCATTCAGAGTTAATGGAGCCATTTGGCTCGATGCTGCATTTTTTAGCGGTAATATCTGTTCTGGTTTCAATGATTGCTTAGTGACATTATTGGTAAAACCATCACAACCATTGAGCAAACCCACGAAAATAAAAACCGACAGTGTGCCAATAAAATTTTTGGGTGCTTTTTGCCGATACTTCACTGCATCATCCACCTGAGCAATTGGTCACAACAAAAAAATCCTTCTCGAATAAGCAATAGCAACGATGTGCAAAAGCGTTAAAAATCATTGGAGAATCCCGGTAGTAAAATGGCTACCAGCTACTAAAACTGACTCCCAATAAATAAGTTTTACCGTATTCTTCATAAACGGCATTGTAGCCCGAGTTGTTGCGGTACAAGGGTTCATTGGTCAAATTGACCGCACTAAAAGATAACAGTAGGCCATTGTCAAAACGATATTTAGCTCCAAAGTCAAACTGCAAATGATTGGCCTCATAAATATCATAGGCCGCATCTTCAAGATTGACATCCACTAACCTCTCGCTCTTATAGGCCATTGATAGCCTTAAGCTTAGCGCATCGCGCTCATAGCCAACAATAACGTTAGCGACTAGGTCAGCCTGCTCCGGCAATGCAATTTTGTCGCTGCGCTGGCTACCCTCAACCAGATTTAAGTGCGCGTTTGAATCAATCATGGTGGTATTTGCTCGCAGCAGCAGCCCATTGTCAAAACCGCGTGTCCAAGAGAGCTCGATGCCAGTTAAGCGCGCCTTATCTCCGTTAATCGGGCGGATAACTTCAGCGTCATTCACGAGCAAATCACCGACATAGTCGCTAAAGTCAGTGGTGCTGGTAATATCTGCACTAACGACAAAATTCTCTATCTTCTTATGAAAAAGGCCCAGCGAAAACATGCCCGGGGTATCTGCGTAATATTCAAAAGAAGTATCTAGATTACTAGATTCATAGGGTTTCAAGTATGGATTTCCTGCCTCAATCACAAGCTCACCCTCTTCGTATTCTATTTTTTCCGGTGATGGATTCAAGTCGCCAAAGGCAGGCCGGGCAAGGGTTTCGGTGTAAGCCGCCCGCAGCACAATGTGGTCATTGTAAGCATATTTAAAGTTGACACTCGGAAACAGCTTGCCATAGTTACGACGAAGCTTAACTGTGCTGATATAGACATCATCGGCCCACTGCTCTGCACCATCTATCGCCACTTCAGATTGTATTGCACGAAAACCGGCAGCATTAAACCTAGTTTTTTCATAGCGCGCACCATAGGTCATACTCGCTTTTGCAAACTCAATACGATTCATAATATAAAGCGCGGTAATATTTTCCCCCATAACATAAT
This sequence comes from Gammaproteobacteria bacterium, assembly GCA_022600975.1. Classification (GTDB taxonomy): domain Bacteria; phylum Pseudomonadota; class Gammaproteobacteria; order Pseudomonadales; family Cellvibrionaceae; genus Microbulbifer. The sequence goes on along the minus strand of JAHZJJ010000149.1, from coordinate 1,436 downwards.
CTCGCGCAGAAGCCAGTGCAGTCTCTGTTTCATCAATTTCAAAGTCGGTTAAATTTTGATTGATAAACTGATTCAAACTGCCCAAATGAACCCCAGGGCCAAAATCACCAAAACCATAATCAATAGCTGCCCTGGAAAAATCTGCCAACGAATAATTTCCGCCAAAGCCATCGTAAACTACCGTATTAAAATCTCGGATCTTCTCACGACGGCGCTCTAAAAAACCAAATTTTAATACCGATAACTTCGTACCAAACTGCAAGTTGCGACGAATATCGATACGCAAACTCATTGCTTCATCTTCACTGAGATGGTCTTCAATAACCAACTCATTAAAAGCAAAATGAGCCGCATCTAGGGCCGTCGCATCCGCGGTAAAAAGTTTCGGCTGGCGTCCTCCATCGGTGTAACCCAGGGTTAAAGCTTTTTGTGCAAAACTGCTATCACGGCGCCTTGGCTCGGTCTCTTCAGCAGTAGAATAGCCCAGCGCATAACTGACCCCCCATCGCCCCGAATGATGGTCACCCCCGCCGATTAAAGACAAGATCTTCTGTGACTCGTAACGGTCTTTAAGAGATTTTTCCAAAGTGGCACCAGACCAGGTTGCGGCACTGTCAGAAATAGCCTGCAATTCGCCTTTGTCGAACTTAAACGAATTCCTCTGCCGCAATTCCGTATCGGCGTAATCAGAATATAAACTGTGAAGATATATCTCATTGCCACTGCTTAAGCGGTAATCAAGATTGGCCACAAACCCCGTGCGCTCGCGGATAATCTGGTAGTCACGTTGCTCCATTTCCTGCGCCCCAAAGCCGTTACTACCATCTTTTGCTTGCAGCGGCTGCCATACTCCATCGGTCTCCATGGTCTCTGAGCCAAACTTGCGCTCTTGGTGGCTGCCCGCCAGAGCAATACCCAGCTCATGCCCGCCCAGCTCTAAGATATCGGTAAAAGTAACAGCAATTTTTGGGCTATTTTTACCCTGTAATTCACTGTAGCCAGTGTTTAGGCCAAGCTTATAGTTGCGGCCCTTTTGCTCCAGTGCATTAATACTTTTGACCTCAATGGCGCCGCCAATAGAATCAGCACTCATATCTGGTGTTAAGGTTTTAAACACCTCAAGGCTCGCGATTAAATCGGACGGAATCACATCCAATGCCACCGCGCGACTATCGCTCTCCGGTGACGGCAAGCTCATGCCATTGAGTGTGGCAGCATTGAGATTTGGATCTATACCTCGCACGCCAACAAAGCGACCCTCGCCCTGATCGCGAGAAATAAACACCCCTGGTATACAGGGGGTTTTCATGAACGTTTTTTGTACAGAACCTGTAGAAGAACTGAGCTATTTCGCTGACAATGCTTCTCTTTTAATTAGGAGAGCAATACGTGCAAGATGTTACTGAGGCCCTTGGACAGTTTTCAGATCCAAGAGA
>JAHZJJ010000148.1 GCA_022600975.1 Gammaproteobacteria bacterium | reverse complement strand
CTTCAGCCTCAGCTGGCTCCTGAACTTTAGCGAGCTTTTTGTATACACTTTCGCTCATGGACGGCACTTTGCGCGGTTTCTGCTTCTTTTTCTCCTGCGCTTCAACTTGTGCAAAACTCGCAGAAACACCCAGTGTTTGCAACAAGGTAACGCTCACCGCCGGCGCCACGGCCAAAGGCAACGCCAAAGACGTTTGCAGCGCAAACCGGGACAACACTTTCGGCATAATCATTAATTTCATTTGCGTCCCCTTTATTTATCCAAAGTGAAAGTGATTTGGATTTTCACACCAGGCACGTCAATCGGTTCGCCATCAACAACACGCGGTTTGTATTTATATTTCAGTGCCGATTTAAGCGCTTCACGATTAAAAATTGTGGTCGGATTACCTTTGCTGGTAAAAGCCTCAATGATGTATGGATCGCGCACCGTACCCGTTTTGGTTACGGTATATCCGACGATAGCATGACCCTCAATGCCACGCTGCAAGGCACGGCGGGGGTAGGTCGGCTGCACCCTTACGATGGGCAAATAATCCCCTTCACTCACAAACCCACCGAGGCCACCAGACATAGTTGGCGCTGCAGTTGTTGGTGCAGCAATATTGATCCCACTGTCGACAACCTGCTCATCGAAATCGGGCTCTGGAGCTTCTGGTGGCGGCTCATTTGGCTCGGGTGGTTCCTCTGGCTTACTGGTATCATACTCTGTTTCGAGGGTCTGCTCGGGCAGAGTGACATCGGCAATTTTGAACGACTCTTCCTCATCGGGAAGCTTCATATTTGCTGCAATCAGCTGGTGCATGGTGAAGATCAGGGCAAAGGTAGTGGCTATAGCCAGGGCGCCAGCCCCTAAAAGTCTAACCAAGTTCATAACTGTCAACTCTGTTCTGTGGCAACCGACACTTTGTCAATACCAACTTCCCTGGCCGCATCTGCAATTAGGGCAACCTTTTCGATATTGGCTTCTTTATCGGGCTGGATAACCAGCCAGCCTTTAGGGTTTTCCGCGTAGAGGCGCTCAAGGGTGACTTTCACCAGGCGATCCTCTACCTGCTGCTTGTCAATCCAGATTGCATTGCTGTCATCGATGGCAATCAGAATCGAGGTGGCTTTAAAATCAGCGGTAACCGCTTCCGGCTTAACCACCTCCACGCCCGGCAGCTTAATAAAGGTCGCAGTGACGATAAAGAAGATCAACATGATGAACACAACGTCCAACATGGGTGTGAGATCGATAGCGCCGCCTTCCTCTTCAGCTATGGTTTTTTTTCTGCTCATTAGCAACTCTCTTAGCAAAATGCTCTTGGCCGAAACTGTCTGACTGAAAGACCTTCATCCCAGGATGTAACCTCAAATGAAAGCTTTTCAGCCCGGGCACACGAACAGCCTTGGCTGTTCTCTCTCTATAATGGCATCTTAATGGTCCATCGTTAGGTGGTCTTCCAGCAACTGGGTTTCACGCTCCATGGTACGATTAATGTAGGTATTGGCAAACACGCCGGACAGCGCGGCAACCATGCCCGCCATCGTCGGTATGGTTGCCATGGATACGCCACTGGCCATTTGCTTAACATCCCCACCGCCGGTAATCGCGAGCACATCAAACACGTTGATCATGCCCCAGACGGTACCCAAAAGCCCAAACAGAGGCGCTAATGCCACGCAGGCCTGGATCATATCCACATTGCTTTTGATCTTCTCTGATACTCGAGAGATCAGCGCATAGCGAATCTGATGTGCATTCCAGGAATTGCGCTCAGCACGAGTTTCCCAATTTTCCGTGGCACCTTTAACGTCACTTTTCAAGCCACCGTGATAATAGAAGATACGCTCAAAAATCAATGTCCACATAAAGAAGGTCAGGCCGGCGATCAAAAATAAGACTGGTCCGCCCGACGCCATAAAGGCGCTGACGGCGGCCCATGCGTCCGTTAATGCGTGCATGCTGCCGCCTCCTCTTATTTACGTTCGCTGTTTTCGGCCACAATGCCAGTGCTCTGCTCATCCAGAATATGCAGTATGCGCTTGGCGCGGCCATTGACTACTGTGTGCAGCAGAACTGTAGGAATGGCAACACACAGGCCCAGCACAGTGGTCATCAATGCGGAAGAAATGCCACCAGCCATGGCTTTCGGGTCACCGGCACCAAAGATAGTGATCGCCTGGAAGGTGATAATCATACCGGTCACAGTTCCCAACAGACCCAACAACGGCGCAACCATTGCAATGATCTTCAATAGATTGAGGCCGGATTCTATACCTGGGCGCTCTTTCAGCACCGCCTCTTCCATCTTCAACTCCAGGGTTTCGCTGTCTACACCGCGGCTTTCCTCCGCCACTGCCAACACACGCCCCAGTGGGTTGTTGGTATTGGGCGTATTTGATTTCAGCTGAGCAGTTACTCTTGAGCCCATGCCGTACAGCACAACCAAGCGCCACAAGGCCAGCAGTAAAGCAAACACACCCACTGTGGTAATGATGTAGCCAACGATACCACCCTGGTGCCAACGCTCAACAAGATCCGGAGAGGCAATCATTGCTTTAAGGTAAGAACCACCCGTTGGGCCAGTTGGGTCAATCCCGAATGGGCTAAAACCAGTGGTCGCGGCTTGCAGCTCGGCGGCCTCAGTCTGAAACTGGCCAGCGGGCTGACGAATCAATTCCGCCAGTTTCTGCGACTCATTCATTTCCAAGTATTTACCATTGGAGACAATGTTGAAATTACCTACGCGAACCACTTCCTGTTCAGCCTGCTCACCGTCGGGCAAAATGACCGTAGTATTGAATTTCACGACCTTACCGGACTCAACCGTTTCCCGCTGCAACTCATACCAGAGGTTTTCGATCTCTTCGATAGTCGGCAGCTGGGTCTGTGAATTCATCTTGTCGATCAACTGGCCCAGGGCAGCAGCACGACCAGGGTACTGGGCAGATACCAGAGATGTTTCAAGGTTGGCTCGCAGGTCACCCGCAGTGGAGGTCAGCTGACCAAACAGCTCTTTCAGCGAACCGAGGCGCTGATCCAACTGTTCACGTTTTTGCTTTACCAATAATTCCTGCTCGTCAAACTGTTTATCCAGCCGCACTGAGCGTTCCTCTTCAGCGACCTTAGTATTTTTCGCCCGTTGTAGTAGGGCCTGTTGATTGGATTTCTGGCGACGAAACTCCGCTTCGCGCTGTTTGTGTTCGGCAGACTCGGCGACTTTGGAGCTCTGAACCATCTTCAGCAGTTGATCTAGGGAGGTGGCTTTCTCCTCCTGGGCAAGTGCAGCAGTGCTAAACAGGCCGACGGCGGCCGCTATTAAAAACTTTTTAGTGATAGAGGTTTTCATTGTGCAGCCTCCGGAGCGGGGATCGGCAGGTTCAGAATATCAGTGGTAGTCTGTTGGTTCGCCAGCTTAATGCCCTGCATCACTGCACGGCGATACTCACCGGAATCCACTTCCTCCCAACTTTTTTGTGCTTTGTTATAAGCCAAAGTTACTTTTGAATCGGTAGTCTGAGCGAGCAGCGCAATACGGCCGATTTGCAACACGTTTACTTCGCGGTCCTGGCCTCCAACACTCAACGTGTCGCTATAGCTGCTAATTTTACGCGCATATTCCGATTCAAAATTGTACAACTCAAGCACCTGGCGAAATTTTTCCGCCACGGAAACATCGGAGCGATCCATATTGTTCTTAACACTTTGCAAATTGGCCTTGCGCTCAGACAACTGGAAGGGTGCGTCCAGATCGATAAACTGCTCAAGACCATCCAGCATACGTAGAATCAATGGCTGAATCTGGCGTTCAATGTTGGTGACATCGTGGATAGAGTTTTCAAGATCTTCGATGACCGAACGCTGGTGGGCGAGTTGCTTTTCGAGCTGACGATTAAAAACGCGCAGGCCATCAATTTCCTTATTGACAACTTTGAAATCTTGCAACAGCCCAGAAGTTTCCTGAGCAATTTTATCGATACGCTTCTGTGAAGTTGTCGCGGCGGAGGTTTTTTGTTGACCAACTTCTAAAACGGTATCCAAAGTATCCGCAGTGGCCAGGCTGCCGTAGAGTGTTCCGGCAGACAGAGCGGTGGTCATCGCCACAGCCATGAATCGCTTGGTTTTCATTAGCCCCCCCAATGGGTTCAATATTTCACAACATGTTCGCGACAAATTTAGCTGCCACAACGCGGTGTGTTTTTGTTTAAAGACAGCAAAGAGCCAAGCATTGTAAACAGCCAAATTGATTATTCAAATGCCGATCGGCAGAAGTTATCAATTTGAGTGGCAAAGTAACACTTACAGTAACAATGCCGGGAACTACATACACAATGTTGAAGCTTTCGCTGCCCAACGAATGATCGACTCTAACAGATAGGACAATAATTAATCAAGTGGGTGTTATTTTGATCTAGCGTACTGCACTAGGCTATAGGGGTATTCATTCTTATCCGAAGCTGAATAACAAGATCGACTAAACTCCTGCCAAGAGTCACAGATTTTTGGGAAAAAAACGTCCCCTGCGACATCGGCCTCCACCTCAGTCAAATACAACCTTTGTGCCAGCGTTATGGCTTGGGCATAAATTTGCGCTCCGCCGATGATCATCACCTCAGTCGCACCGCTGGCAACGGCTAGCTTTTGTGCGCACCCCAGCGCCTGTGACAACGAAGCCGCCACAGTGACTCCCTCGGCGCGCCATTCACTATTTCGACTTATGACAATATTGTCCCGCCCCGGCAGTGGGCGGCCAATAGACTCATAGGTTTTACGCCCCATGATTACCGGTTTGCCCAGAGTGGTGCGTTTAAAAAACTGCAAATCGCCCGAAATTCTCCATGGCAGACCATTGTCGCGACCAATGGCCCCATTGCGCGCTACCGCTGCGATTAACGCAATGGGCAGCGCATTGACCCCAGGTTTCTGGTGCTGCTGCAACTTCATCTTGAATAGCCTCTAAACCGCCACAGGTGCAGGAATATGTAGGTGTGCCTGATAATTGCACAACTCAAAGTCTTCAAAGCGAAAGGCGAACAAGTCGTTTATCTGGGAATTCAAACGCATTTGCGGCAACGGCAATGGCTCGCGTGCCAGCTGTTCTTCAACCTGGGACAAGTGGTTGAGATACAAATGCGCATCGCCCAGAGTGTGAATAAACTCCCCTGGCTGCAAACCACTCACTTGGGCCAACATCAGCGTCAGAAGACTGTAAGAAGCAATATTGAACGGTAGGCCGAGGAAAATATCGGCGCTGCGCTGATAGAGCTGACAGGACAATTTGCCCTCGGCGACATAAAACTGGAACAGCACATGGCAGGGCGCCAACGCCATCTTACCCTGTTCGACATTGGCCACAGGCGACATACTCTCATCGGGCAAATCCGCCGGATTCCAAGCACTGACTAGCAGCCGACGGGAGTCCGGGCGCTTTTGCAATTGCACTAGTATCTGCTTGACCTGATCGATATGGCGGCCGTCGGCAGCGCCCCAGGAGCGCCATTGATGACCATAAATCGGACCCAGCTCGCCATCTTCCGTGGCCCACTCATCCCATATCCGCACCTTTTGTTGGCGCAAATAGGCAAGATTGGTTTCACCGCGCAAAAACCACAATAACTCATGCACTATTGAGCGCAGGTGGCATTTTTTTGTCGTCACCAAAGGAAAGCCACGGGCCAAATCAAAACGCAGCTGGTGGCCAAAGACACTGAGGGTGCCGGTTCCGGTGCGATCGCTTTTGCGGGTGCCGTTGTCGCGCACATGGCGCATCAAATCAAGATACTGCTTCATGGGGAAACTTCCGTAGGGCTTTCATTCTTATCCGACTTGCCCGCAGAGGCCACCGGCTGAGTGCGATAACTCCATATCAACAGCACAATGCCGGCGACAATCATGGGCAAACTCAGCAGCTGACCGCGGGTTATCCAGCCAAACAAATCAAAGCCTATATGCCCGTCCGGCTGGCGCGCAAATTCCACCACAAAGCGGAACACACCGTAGAGCAATACAAACAGCCCGCCCACCGCCAACCTTGGGCGCGGCTTGCGTGAAAACCACCAGAGCACAAGAAACAATACCAATCCTTCAAGAAATGCCTGATATAACTGGGAAGGATGGCGTAAAAGCAACTCAGGATCTTTGGGGAACACCATGCCCCAAGGCCCGTCTGTTTCCCGCCCCCAGAGTTCCTGACCAATAAAATTACCCAACCGCCCGAGCCCCAAACCAATGGGCACCAATGGCGCAACAAAATCGATCAGCGCTGGAAAGTTTGAGCCTATCTTGCGTGCGTATAAAGCTGCGGCAAGCATCACCCCAATGAAGCCACCATGAAAACTCATTCCCCCTTCCCACACTCGAAACAACAACAGAGGGTCTGAAAGCAATGCGGAAAATTTATAAAAAAACATATAACCCAACCGACCACCCAACACTACGCCAATTGCGCAATATAAAATCAGATCTTCGACCTGTGATCGCTGTATCGGGGACCAGGGGCGGGTGCTGCGGCGCAGAGCCAGCCGCCAGGCGGCGGCAAAGCCAAGCACATACATCAAGCCATACCAGTGTACTTTTAGCGGACCAATGACCACCGCAACCGGGTCTATTTCAGGGTAAGTCAACATACCAAAACCACAGAAGTGAGAAGGGGTGGCTATTATGCAACGAAAGCCCTCTGCGATTAAAGAAGGTACTGTGCCCACAAAGTTATTGTGGAATTAGTACTTCTGCCTAGAAAAATATCGTTAAGACAGTAGCAGTGTTATTTGTTGGTCATTTAATCCAAACAGGTACAGCACGGTATCCAGATCGGCGTGATCGATCACCTGCGGCGCCGCTGCACGCACGCTGGGTTTGGCATGGTAAGCAACACCTAAAGCCCCCAAAGACAACATTGGCAAATCGTTGGCACCATCCCCCACAGCGATAACTTGCTTCAATGACAAATGCATCCCGGTGGCAATTGCTTGCAATTGCTGGGCCTTGTACTTCCCATCCACAATTGGCTCGACTGCTCTGCCGGTCAAGTGGCCATCATAGAAATCCAACTGATTGGCATACACCTGATCTATTGCCAGTTTGTTGGCCTGCAAAAAACTGGCGAAATAATTAAAGCCACCGGAAAGGAGGACGTTTTTGCAACCGAGCTTTTGCAACGCTTTTAGTAGCCGCTTTGCTCCCGGTGTCAAGGGTAAGCTTTTGGCCACCTGCGCCAAACGGCGCTCACTCAAACCTTTTAACAACCACAAGCGTTGACGAAAACTCTGCTGAAAATCCAACGCACCTTCCATTGCCGCTGTCGTGATCCTCGCCACCTCGGCACCGACACCGTGAACTTTTGCCAATTCATCAATCACCTCGGCTTCTATCAGAGTGGAATCCATATCGAAGCAAGCCAGCTTTGGGATGCGCTGGCTTTCGCCCGATTGCAGGATCACATCCACCCCCAGCTGCTCACCCAAGCTCAAACAGGCAGATCTCGCTCGAGCCTGTACCGGGGCAGCAGCCAAACCTGCGTCAAGCTGAAAACGAATCACCGTGCGCTGTTCACTCTGAGCCAGGGTATCTACAGCAATCAATGGCCATTTTTGAGCGGCAAAAAACTGCAACAGTTGCTGCAATTGACTGAGCTGTAATTGCTTGCTCGCCAACGTCAGGCACCAGCTATTTGCGGCCACCACGCCCGGCCTTGAGGACGGCTCGGAAAAGTTGCTCCCGGCCACTACGCCTGACCCATTCGACTTTAGCCTACCCACAGGCCACTGTAAGCCCACAATAGCCTGCTCACTCTCTTTGCTCAGTGTCAGATAACGCAAACGACTATCGATGCCCTTCAACACCACCAACTCCGCCGGTGTCAGGGTGTATTCTTGTTGGGTATAGGCAGGCTGGGTAATGTAATCTGTCATTGTATAGATGGTTTGCAGGCAAAGGATTGCTGACACTCCCTTGCAGACCACAACTACACTGGGGGGTTTTCACTCCGGCACAGTTGGCACTTTCTTCTGCAAAAGTTCGCTAGAATTGTGTAGCAAATTGTAGTTTGCACAGTGACACAAAAACAACAACGGCCGACCAAATGCTCAGGACTCGCAAACTATCTTCAATGATATCCCGGATTCAACAACTGTCGACCACCCGGCAGCGCCAATTCTTTGCAGCCATTATCTGGTTGGCTCTGGCTACTTTTTATACTGGAAGCTTAACGTACCTTGACAGCCAACAGAACGCTTCGACAATGGCCCGCGATCGAGTCAGCGCCGAGGCTGCGGCTAAATTACTTGCGGACCAAAGCCTAGAACGCTTGGTGAACAGAGATTATCTCAGCCTGCAGCTACTCTCCCTACAAATTTTGGCACTGCCCGCTGTTTCCGGCGTCATCGTGCAAGATGTCGAATCCAACCCATTGGCACAGGCGGGCAAGGCAAGTCGCGGCGAAACCATTACTGTACCCATTGTGCTACATGACAGCCTGGCCGGCAGTGTCACCGTAAATCTGCTCCCCGACAGCGGCCTCCATTATCCCTGGGCCAGCCTATTGTTGGGCTTGATATTTGCGCTGCCACTTAGTGCCGCCTGCACACTGATACTCAATCAGCCGTGGCTGCATCAAACCACCAGCAATCCCAAAGTACCGGTATCCACCTCTGTTTCGATTGCCCTGTGTTTGCGTCCGCTCAACTGGGCACAGCTGAACACTCAACTGCACAAAAGCGTATCGAATAAGTTGCAAGCGGAGCTGGAGCAACAACTGCAACTTTTAAGCCGCATCTACAATGGCCAACCATTATCCTCTACAGGATCAGACCTCGGCTTTGGTGGCGATGATGCCGCATTTCGCGCAGTTTGTTGCGGCCTGCTACTGCGTGAACTACAACAACGCAGCAGCACCAACCTACAATTGGCAATGGCGATTTTGCCCGCGCAGGCCCAACACTTCAATTTTGATGCCGAATATCTCCTCGATCAGCCCTGCGGATTATCTCTGCACCCCGCACTATTGGAAAATGACGCCCTTAAAGACTGTGTAGAATTGCGCACTACCCGTTGGGGTGGCGAAGTCATCGGTCTCGCGGCGAAAGTACAAAAACTACTAGACAATCAATTGCACCAACTGACCGACGCCTAAGCACCTAGAAACCACCGTTGAATCACGCAAGTCTGCACAAACGCGGCAAGAATTTAACACTGAACCATCGTATTCTCGCTGTATAATGTTGGGTTTTCCCATAAGAACCTACTCAATCCCGAGAGTAAGCTGTATGAGCGCATTGCACGTTATCGAATTATTTGCCGGCACCAACCCCGATGGCGAGGCGGTTATTGAACAACTACAGGTGCGTATCAATGAAGACAATAACTATCAGCTGGTGCGCTCACCGGCCTTTATCCACGGCATCGCCTGCGGAGACACTATTGCTGTAGAAGAGGGGCAGAAGCGATTCAAATTACTCAAACACTCCGGTAACCTAGCGATACGGGTATTTTGCCGCGGCGACAGCGCCGCCCTAGCGGATCAACTCACCCCGCGGCTGGAAAAACTCGGCGGCGCGCTGGATACAGAAACACCTCACATACTGGTGTATAGCATTCATGTTAGCTGTGGCTTTACCGCCATTGAAAAAATTCTCAACAGCGCCTGCGATGGCGCCAAAAGTGTGTGGTATTACGGCAATATCTACGACTCCGACGACGGGCGGACTCCGCTAAATTGGTGGCTGGACATTCTCAAGCCAGAATGAACCACAGCACCGGCTGCGCCCGATACCATTTACCTTGAACTGGAAGGATCACTATGCTGATTGTTATTTCCCCGGCCAAAACCCTGGATTACGACAGTGAGATTCCCGCACTAGAGACCACCCAAACGGACTTTCTCAACGACGCCAGTACACTGATCAAACAGTTGCGCACGCTGGCTCCACAGCAGGTGTCTGCACTGATGAAAGTTTCCGATCAACTGGGAACATTAAACTACCAGCGTTTTCAAGATTGGAAGCGCCCCTTTACCACAAGAAATGCCCGCGCCGCTTTACTGGCATTTAAAGGCGATGTCTATACTGGGCTCGATGCACTCTCAATGAAAGAGGCTGATTTTAATTTTGCACAACAACATTTGCGTATTCTTTCCGGGCTCTACGGTCTTTTGCGCCCCTTGGATTTGATGCAGCCCTACCGGTTGGAAATGGGCACCAAACTGGCCACTGCGCGCGGCAATAATCTCTATGAATTCTGGGATAGTAAAATTACCACAGCGCTAAACAGTCAATTGCAAAGCTTACACAGCAAAGAGCTGGTCAACCTCGCCTCCAATGAATACTTTAAATCGGTACAGCCGCAAAATTTAGCGGCAAGCATTATTACCCCGCAGTTTAAAGATTTAAAAAATGGCCAGTACAAAATCATCAGTTTTTTTGCCAAAAAAGCTCGGGGCATGATGAGCCGCTGGGCTATTGAACAGCGCATTACAAAAGCAGCAGCATTGAAAAAGTTCAATCTGGCCGGCTATGCCTACAATGCACAGATGTCCACAGGCAACGACTGGGTATTTACCCGGGACGCCGCCGAATGAACCAACAAAATCTGCCCGATGCACCATCCACCGCACGCAATCGCGAACCGATTGCACAGCATCTGCAGCGCCTGCTAAAGCCTTGCCGCAAGGTGTTAGAGGTTGGTAGCGGCACCGGCCAGCACGCCGTTTACTTCGCCCGTCAACTGTCCCACTTGAGCTGGCAAACTTCAGAATTACCACAAAATCTCGACGGAATACGCACCTGGCGAGCAACACAACCAGCAGCCAATTTGCCACCACCAATTGTTTTGGATGTGGCCGCCAAATGGCCACAATTCAAGGTTGATGCTGTATTTACCGCTAACACGTTACACATTATGTCAGTAGACTTGGTGGGTAACTTTTTTTCCAAACTGCCCCTGGTATTAGCTCCAGGCAGCTTGCTCTTAGTCTACGGTCCGGTCAAAATAGCTGGTGAATATATTGGCTCCAGCAATAGTGCATTTAATCTCTGGCTACAAGATCGCGACCCCCTCAGCGGCATCCGCGATCTGGAATGGCTCGATCAGCTAGCTCTCAAGGCGGGATTAATCCGGATAGAGAATAACTTCTTACCCTCCAATAATCAGTTGCTGGTGTGGCAAATGCAACCTCACAGCGATGATACTCTCTCACGCGCTCTATGGTAGGCTAAACTGGCCGCTACAGGGCCCGCCCGCAAAATTAGAGCGCTGCCCAATAGTACACTTGATAGAAAGGAGAACAGGCAATGCCCCCATGGCTTGAAACGGTTATCAGTGTCGCTGCAGCATTAGCGGCAATTTTATTTTTTGCCAAGTATCGCGAAACAGCGGCGGCACTGCAAGAAAGTGAGCGCATCAAAGGGCGCTTGTCAGAAAACTTACAACGCTATCGCGACATGCCGCAACTGCGCGCCCTGCGCGATGCGCTGGCGGGCAAACGAATACTGCCCCAGGACGACGAAGGACGCGAGCATATACTGATTCGTGGTGACGATAAAAAACTGTATCATATCAGCCTACACAGGCAGGCCGCCCAGGTTGCAGAAAACGGCAAGGTGACTTACTTAAAAGATGGTGCCGAAGTGCCGCTCGAGGAGCTCTAATCCTTAGCGTCGAGCACAAAAATTATTTGCAGGACTAAATAAAAAATTACAACCCATACTCGCAATGTTTGCGCCCTTAAAGCTCTAACTACACAAGCTTCTCCCCTCGGGCGATTCAATATGCAAACACTGCACTCTGACTGAAACTGGTCGCTCCCACAAACGCAAAGCTTTGACTTTACCCCCCTCTAATACACTTTAGCTTTCAAGCTGTAGCTTGTAACGCCCAAAAAAATTCACCAAAAAAATAACCTCCAGCTCCAACCACTGCGGGAAAGCACATTGTTCAAAAATGCGTGGGGTCATTGCGTTGAACACTAACCATTAGAGCTCAAACTAAAAATATGTTACATTTGTGTCATACCGCTCAACGAATGGGTGCTGGGCTAGGACTATAACCCAGCAATAGCAAGCATAAATTTGCTTAGCTCCACCCTTATCAAAAGCGATGACTAGCAGTCCACGAGGCTGTGAACTTAAAAATCAAAGTATTAAATTAACGCTGGCAAAAGTACCTTTTGTCCCTCTGTTAACTCAGCATGGAGAAGTACATGACATCAGAGAAAAAACAGAGTTTTGTACATGGCCACTACTTAGCCAACGAAAATGGCGAGTATTTTGATGTATTAAACCCAGCCACCAATGAAGTTATTTATCAAGTCGAGGTAGCAGACAACAAGGTTCTATCTGCGGCCATCGATAGCGCCAAGCACGGCTTCCAGCGCTGGTCCAATATGACTCCCAGTGAACGCAGCCGCATCCTGCTGAAGGCCGTACAACTTCTCCGAGAACGCAACGATGAGTTAGCTGCAATTGAGGTGATTGACACCGGCAAACCCTGGCAAGAGGCGCGTGCCGTGGATGTGGCCACCGGTGCCGATTCGATTGAATTCTTCGCCGGGCTGGCTGCGGGTATTGAAGGTAACCAGCAGCAGGTGGGTGAGGATTTTTACTACAGTCGCCGCGAACCCTTGGGTATCTGCGCCGGCATCGGCGCCTGGAACTACCCATTGCAAATTGCCTGCTGGAAAGCCGCCCCGGCGCTGGCCAGCGGCAACGCTATGATTTTCAAACCCTCCGAGGAAACCCCCAAAGGCGCACTAAAGCTGGCCGAAATCTTTATCGAGGCAGGCATGCCTCCCGGCGTATTCAATGTTATCCAGGGCGATGGCAAGGTCGGCGCCTGGCTCAGCGAACATCCGGATATTGCCAAAATCTCTTTCACTGGAGAGGTGAGCACCGGCCAAAAAGTGATGGCAGCCGCAGCTTCCAGCCTCAAAGAAGTGACGATGGAATTGGGAGGTAAATCCCCCCTGGTCATCTTTGACGATGCAGACTTGGAACAAGCTGTTTCCGCGGCGATGCTCGGCAATTTCTACACTCAGGGCGAAATCTGCACCAACGGCACCCGAGTATTTGTTCAACGCGCCGTTTATGATCAGTTTCTCGAGCAGCTAAAAGCGCGGGTTGAAAACAACATTATTATTGGCGACCCGATGCACCCCGAGACCAATTTCGGCGCCTTGATCTCTGCCAAACATCGCCAGTTGGTGCTGGACTATATCCACAAAGCTTTAGAAGAAGGTGCCACCCTATTGTGTGGTGGTCACAGCCTAACTCCCGACAATGCACCCAATGGCAACTTTGTGGCGCCAACCGTGTTCGTCGACTGCCGCGATGATATGGCGATCTGCCGAGAGGAAATTTTCGGCCCCGTTATGTCCGTGCTGGTATTCGACGATGAAGACGAAGTAATCCGGCGCGCCAATGACACCCGCCTGGGCTTGGCAGCTGGAGTCTTTACCCGCGATATCAAACGCGCCCACCGGGTGATCCACAAAATACAGGCGGGAATCTGCTGGATTAATGCCTATGGCGCCTCTCCGGCGCAAATGCCAGTGGGTGGCTACAAACTCTCGGGCATTGGTCGCGAAAATGGACTGGCAACGCTCAACCATTACACCCAACTCAAAGCGGTATACATTGGACTGGCCCCGCTAGAGAGTCCATTTTAAGCGGAGCTAGTTATGACTGAGTTCGACTACATCATTGTGGGTGCTGGTTCTGCTGGCTGCGTATTGGCAAACCGCTTATCAGAACAGCGGGACAAAAATGTGTTGCTGGTGGAAACCGGAGGCAGTGACCGCAGTATCTTTATACAGATGCCCACCGCTCTGTCGATTCCCATGAACACCAAAAAATATGCCTGGCAGTTTATGACCGAACCAGAGCCCTACCTCAACAATCGCAGCATGCACTGCCCCAGGGGCAAGGTGCTCGGCGGATCCTCATCGATTAACGGCATGGTCTATGTACGTGGGCACGCAAAAGATTTTGATGAGTGGGCCGAGTGCGGCGCCGATGGCTGGGACTATGCCCACTGCCTACCCTACTTCAAGCGCTCAGAAAACTGGGCATTTGGCAGCGATGAATACCGTGGTGATCAAGGGCCGCTGGGCGTCAATAACGGCAACCAGATGGCTAACCCCCTTTACCGGGCCTTTATTGCTGCGGGCCAAGAGGCCGGTTACGATTACGCCGCCGACTACAATGGCAAGCAGCAAGAAGGCTTCGGCCCTATGCATATGACGGTTAAACATGGCAGGCGCTGGTCCACGGCCAATGCCTACCTAAAGCCCGCCATGAGCCGCTCAAACCTAACCGTCCTAACCCATGCAACCGTAGACAAAATACTTTTAGATGGAACGCAGGCAACCGGCATTAAACTTGAGCGCAAAGGTAAAACCCTCGAGTATAAAGCACGCCAAGAGATCATCTTAAGCGCGGGGCCCATCGGTTCTCCCCACTTGTTACAACTCTCCGGTATCGGCGACCCTCAAACCCTGGCTCAGGCCGGCATTGAAACTCATCTCGCGCTACCCGGCGTGGGCCAAAATCTGCAGGACCACCTGGAATTTTATTTTCAGTTTCGCTGCAAACAGCCAATTTCTTTAAATGGCAAATTGGATCTGTGGAACAAGTTTCTGATCGGCGCGCGCTGGCTGCTAAAGAAAGATGGCCTGGGAGCAAGTAACCACTTCGAATCTTGTGGTTTTATTCGCTCCAAAGAAAAGGTTCAATGGCCAGATCTTCAGTATCATTTTCTGCCGGCGGCCATGCGCTACGATGGCAAAGAAGCCTTTGATGGCCACGGCTTTCAAGTGCATATCGGTCACAACAAGCCGAAAAGCCGCGGTTGGATCAAGCCCCTCAGCAATAACCCCAAACAATCACCCGCTATCCGCTTTAACTATTTACAACACCAAGAGGATATCGAAGGCTTTCGTGCCTGTGTACACCTCACCAGAGAAATTATTCATCAAGCTGCCTTTGACGACTTTCGCGGCGATGAAATCCAACCCGGCCTTGAGGTGCAGACCGATGAAGCAATTGATGCGTTCGTGCGCGAGGCTGTCGAGAGTGCCTATCACCCATCCTGCTCCTGCAAAATGGGTACAGATGCCATGGCAGTCGTAGACCCCGAAACTCGAGTTCACGGTTTGCAGGGTTTGCGAGTTGTAGACTCCTCCATCTTCCCAACCATACCCAACGGCAATCTAAACGCACCCACCATTATGGTGGCCGAACGCGCTGCCGACATCATTCTGGGGCGCCCCTGCCTGGCGCCTTCCGAAGCACCGGCAGCCTCTGTAGCTACCGGCGCTCAGCGACCTGGCCGCCCCCAGCGGCCAGCATATTAACGACTAGCGATATGTGTGGCCAGAATTCAACTGCTCCTTCTATTGAGGGGCTATTCGAAGCTTATACAACACAGACCGCTATAAATACCGGCACAGTAATAGCACAAATGGGAACACAACGATGACACTTTGGCTTTCCGCGGGGATATTGTTTACATTTACAGCAATAATATTTATTTTAATTCGCTGGGGAAACGTAAAGCTGGTAGGGGTCACACCTGTCCGCACCTTCACTTTCATCGCCATTTTGTTTACCTCGGGCCTGGATGTCGGCTTGATCATGTTTCCGCTTACCGAATTTGCCGGTTACGGGGATTTGTTCAACAACCCCGAATATGGATTTAGCAATCCCTTGGCTATTGAATTTGGGTTTTGGGCCTTTTTAATCTGGGCTTTTTACTTCCTTACCTGTTTTTACTTTTGCATCATTGAGCCCAAAGTAAAGTTCTTTGAGTTGGGCCCGGTAAAACTGATCAACAATGCTGTGATCATTGGCACCTGTGCCTTTACCGCCTATCTGTTACTGAGTAACCTGCCTTGGTACCTGCCGCAAGTGGGTGATGGAAAAACTATCGTAGATAGCTTTTATCTAATCGTATTTGCGGTTATCGCCGTGGCTGTCTACTCGTCCACCAACTTGCGCTATGTGCGCTTTCTCAGCCTCGCTACCACTTGGCTGTTTATCGGCCTGATTGTGTTGATGTGGGTTGGGGCCTTTAGCGGTGAACATGGAAACCTGGGAGACTTTGCCTCTACCTTCAGCCTGCTTGGCGATTACTTTGGCAACATCCATCAATTCGTGTTACCCATGAACGATAACCACGAATTTTATCTTTTATGGTGGTTTGCCTGGAGCATTATGATCGGCCAATTCACCTCGCGTTTTGTGGGCGGATTGCGCAGCTACCAAGTGCTCGCTGCGATGTTGATCCTACCGTCGATTCCCATCGCCCTGTGGTTTACCGTACTCTATTACTACAGCAGCCAGAGCCTAGATATCAGTGGTTTTTACAATTTGGCAATGGTTGTAGTGGGTATCACCTTTGTCATTAATTCGCTGGATTCGCTAATCCGCCTGTATACCGACAATCTGGGTATAACCGTAGCCCGCCTTGGCAAGCTGAAATATATTATTCTCAACCTCGCAGCTCTGAGCCTACTCACATTACTGTTTAAACTGAATTTCTTGAAAATTCAGTGGATCGGTGCCCTGGTGATCGGCATTTTCTTCTGCTGCCTTAGTTACATGTTTATGGTACGTTATCGGGAAGTCTCCACAATTGATTCCTCACCCAAAGAAAACCAAATCGATTTTACAAAAATTAAATTGGCAAACTGACTACTTTCACGCAACCAACCCTGTCTTTCCTGGGGGCATGAACAACAAATGATGTAGAAGGAACATGCTATGAAACTGAAACTATCGACCCTGGCCTGCTCACTGCTGGTGCTATCGCAACAATCACAGGCTGAACTTTCTTCCACCGTAACATTACTCTCCGACTACACCTTCAACGGCATTAGTCAGACTGAGAACAATCCGGCACTACAGCTAAATCTAGATTATGCGTTAGCGAATGGTTTTTATCTGAGTAGCTTTGCATCCAATGTAGATTTTGGCGATGGGGATGACACTATTCTGGAATGGGATTTTTCTGCCGGTAAAGTACTACAACTCACTGACAACCTAAGTCTTGATGCGGGTATCTCTTACTTCACTTACCACGGTGATGGCGCTTCTGATGAATACGCTTATCCCGAAATGTATGCCAAATTCAATTACAACTCCACTTTCGGTGATACCGAGTTGAACAACTCCTATACCTCAAACTACTTTGGCTCCGGCGCCAATCACTATGTGCTGATGCTCGCCCATACTTTTGAATTGAGTGAAGGGCATCATTTGCGCCTGAGTGCGGATCGCTCCACTTCTCTGGATGAAGATAAGTGGATGTGGGATGCTGATCAATCCTACAACCATTACCGGGTTGAATACTCAACCTCTTGGAGCGGCTTTGATTTTAATGTTGCCGCCGAAGACACCAGCCTCAAGCGCAATACTGCTGATGCCCGTCTGCTGTTTTCGGTTGCCCGCAGTTTTGATCTGTAGTTTACGCCACATTCCCTGAAGACTATCAAAAGGCTTTGGGGTTATTTTGCCCAAGACTTTGCCTCTATTCGCTTTTTGATATAAAGCTTTGAGGGGCGAATATCACGTGGCCCATAGTTTGGAGCCAATGTCTGAGTGCGTAAATAGCGACGTACAGTGTTGCGTGACAGTCCAAGTTCTCTGGCAATGGCGCGGATGCTCATCCCTTGTCGATGTAAAACCTGTATTTCCACTGAGTTCTCCTGAGTCAACATCTTACTAAACCCGCCTTCCTTAATCAGAAAAGCGGAAAGTTTGCCTCAGGTGGGTCAGTTTTCGATTGTCGTTAATGGGTCAGTTTTACAGTGTCGATGACATCTCTTGGCTTACGTTAGCATCAGTTTTATCAACAACTTTCTCGGCGGCCACCTCAAGATGCGTGTGTGTATTGCCACTTTTGTCCCAAGAAAATGTCCATAGGTAATCCTGCATAGCTTCCAACTGAGCAAGCAGATCAACCGGGTCGAGTGATTTATATTCTTTTGCGAGTGCATCTTTCTGGGCTTGACTGATGTGCTCAGACAGCAAAATACGTTGGTAGGATGTTTTGGCTTGGTCATACTTTTTAGAAATCTTTGCGCCCAATCCCTCTTTTTTAACAGTTTCAATGAAGGTTGAAAAAATAGATATACTTTCTAAGCACACGATAAAGCTTAGCCAGTGCTTCCCAAACTTTTCTGCCTTCAAAACGACCATAACCCACCAACTTGTGTACCACTGAACCGTTCTTTTCTTCAACATGTGCTTGGTCATTTTTCCGATGTGTTCGAGCCCGAGTAAAAGTGATAAACTTTTCCTCACAATAATCCAATAGATCGTAATTAATAAACTCACTGCCACAATCGGCATTTAGCCCTAATCACGTAAAGGGCAGTAACTTTTCAGCAATGCGCAGGCCGTCAATAACATCACTCGCGTTTTTTCGTAGTATCGGTATCGACTAAAACCAAAGTGTTTAATAAAGTGCCTTGGGTGTTTCCCCCGCAGTGAGCGACTAACTCAGCCTCCAGAAAGCCGGGAATAACATCGTCCCAATCGGCAAATGTGCGCACTTGGATTTTATGTTTCAGTAAGTTGCCAGAACACGTGGTGCTGGTGCCCAGCTTAATCTCCTTTCGTTCCGGCTTAAGCAGACGATCTACTGTTACAGAACTCATACTGAGTAACCGTGCTCTCACATCCGCTGGTAACCGTAGATGGCCATGACGTTCCATGGCCGGCACAAGCTCAGATAAAAACGGGACGAGGCGCTTGGAGCAAATTTGGTTGGCTGCATACCGCACCGACAGTAGTGCTTGGCGAACTTGCTCATCGTACTTCAGGTTCGCCTGACGCGGCTTTGGCTTTATAGAATCTTCAGTGCTGTTCAAAAGCCCAATGGCATACTTTCTTTCATAACCTGTAGCGACGACAAATCCATCCAATATTTTTCCTTTGTTCGCCCAGCTTGAATCTTGGTATTTCTGCCGCAGACTGTTCAGCATTTCCTTACGGGCAGTTAAACTCATGAATTTTGTCATCTAAACCCCATCATTCTGCCAAAGTGGTAAGATTTTAGATGAGCCATCAGCTCTAAAGTAGTGAGGTTTTTAATGAGTCAATGTGCCGGCCAAAATAATTGACATTTAATAGTTTTTTTATGAGAAAACTGGCAGCATATTTAAGCTATTTAAAATCTGCAACACAATAATTCCAACTCCAACTATGACTAATACCCATAATACCGGAGTGGTTTGCCAAGTTCGATATACCTTTTTTTTGTTTTTTCTCCGTAAATTAAGCACCATTAGCGGTGGTAAAATGATCAATAAAATGGAACAAAAAATACTGGCATACCCTAAAGCCAAAACAAAACCTTTAGGATACAATAACGCAAATAAAACCGCGGGAGTAAAAGTAAGTAAGCCGATGATAAAACGATCATAAAATTTATTAGATTTAACCCTAAATGCATCTGCAAGGAAGTCAAATAGGCTCATGGTTACACCTAAAAATGAGGTAGTAATCGCCACATCGGTAAATATGTTAACACCAAGATCAATGGTTTTTTTGTTGACAATATTCTGTAAAGATAAAACCATATCATTGATAGAGCCATGCTTGGAAGCAATTGCGTGAAAGCTGTTAGCGCCATAAAGGGGCAAGACACCGAGGGTAATGATTTCCCAGCAAGTATAAATAATTAAAGGCAACAAACATCCGGACACAATGATAAGACGTAATCTTTTGACATCAGGGCCAATATAGTTGCGAATCGATGGTATTACTGTATGTGAGCCATAGGCAGTAATTAAAATAGGCAATGTATACCAAACATAAGGGAGTTGCTGGGCTGAGCTAACTAAATGATGTACTTTAATATCTGGAAATATCAAGAAGAAAATAGAAAAAAATGCGAAACCTTTAATCGCCATGAGGCCTCGGTTAATAAAATCAACTGAACGCGTCCCTAGCACGACGATACCACCAAGAGCGATAGTAAAGATAAGGGTGTTAATCCAATGTGGCCAAGTAGCCCCACTTATTAATTTAATCACAGAGCTTAATATAGAGGAGCCTCCAGAAACATAAGCAGCAGTTAGAGCGTAGAGAAGTAATAAAAAAGATAACCAGGTCGTGACTTGACCGCCACGGCCCAGAGTGAAGCGTGCCATAGTGTTAAAGCTGGCACCGTCGGGAAAGGAGAGATTTGCCTCCAGAATTAGAAGTGCCGTTAAACTCATTACCAACCAACAAATGATTAGCAGTACCATGGCAATAGGAAAGCCAACGGCTGCAGTAGTCAATGGGAGAGCCAGCATGCCTGCACCGATTGCTGTACCAGCAAAAATCAAGATGCATCCCAAGGTCTTTAATGATTCTCTCATGCTTTTATCTCCAAGCTCCAATCGTTTAACTTAAGGACTCACTCAAAAACAAAGGTTTAAGCTCATAAGAAATTACTTTGGCAATAAAAACTTGCCGCCCAATCCCATTTAAAACAACTACTTTGCCACTATCTTTTATAGAAATTTGATGGCTTAATTTCACTACGCACAGCGCAATACCCTATTAAAGTGAAGTGACCCCGCTTGTCGAGACAATAAATTAATATTTAAATAGAATGTCTTGTTGTCGATAAGCTCAAGAGTGAGTGTGAGTTGTTGGCAACAGGGATGTTGTCAATGGCTCATGCACACGCCTCTGCTTGAGTTGGTGCGGCCTTTCCTCATTGTAAAAGTAGAAGTACTTGCCCAGCGCCTGTCTCAAATGCTCTGCGGATTCGTACTCATTTAGATACACCTCCCCTTATTTAATGCTGCGCCACAGTCGCTCTATGAATATGTTATCCATGCAGCGACCTTTACCATCTATGCTGATCCTGATACCGACATCTTTCAGAACTCCGGTGAAAGCCTTGCCTGTAAACTGTGACCCCTGATCGGAGTTGAAGATTTCAGGCTTCGGGTATAACCTTAATGCCCTTTCAAGGGCGCTGACACAGAAGCTGTCATCCATGGTCGCCGACAGCTCCCATGAGAGAACCTTACGGCTATACCAGTCCATAATAGCCACCAGATAGACAAAACCGCCCTTGAGTCTCACATAAGTGATATCAGTACACCACGCCTGGTTTGCCCGATTAATCGCCAGATCCCGTAGGAGATACGGATATAGCTTGTGCTGCGGGCAGGGCTTGTGCATTCGGGCCAGGTGCCACTGAATGGATGCCCATCACCCTCATCAGCCTTTGCACACGCTTGCGGTAACCCTATACCCCCTTGACCCTTCAAGTATTGATACAGTTTGCGGCTGCCGTAGAAGGGGTGGCGCGTGCACTCCTCGTCCAGCAGGCGCATTTATTCAAGGTTAAGCTTTGATTCCGTGGATTTCCCGACTTTCCTGTAGTAACTGGCACGGGGCAGATTCAATAGATCGCACTGCCTCGCTATACTTAGTCTGTCGTTCAGAAGGTCTATCATGGCGACCTTTTTCTGAACGCTTAATCGAGATGCCCCGTCTTTTTTTAACCAGTCAACTTCAACCTTCAGTCGGCCTATCTGGTTGTAGAGTTTGTCCTTTTCCTCTTCATGCTTGGCTACTTGCTGTTTCCGTCCCTTGCTGAATATGTCATCCGAACCTTAGAGCAGCTGCTTTTTCCATTGGTTGACCTGCGTGGCGTAAACGCCAAACTCGGCTGCCAGTTCGTTGATGGTTTTATACCCTCAATACTTCGGACAGTTTCATGCGGCTATAGCCCCGTAGTCACTGTACCGTTCGTAAACCTTGGCAACTTTTTCACATCTTAGGTCTAATTCTAACTCGTCAAAAAGCCTATCCATAAGATGCTGATTGAACTTGCGGCGTTTCCAGCTGGCAATTGAAATGACCGTTGCCTCATCCGTTTTCT
>JAHZJJ010000147.1 GCA_022600975.1 Gammaproteobacteria bacterium | reverse complement strand
TAGCATTGCGGCTGTTTCACAGGCGGCCTCAAATAAGGCACCGGTCTTTTTATGAATCACACTTAAATAACCCTCTGCGGTCACAGCCGGATCACCGGCGTTGACCAGTTGTTCTACTTCTCCTTCGGCAATGGTGTTAGTGGTGTTGGAAAGAATTGACATGATATCCATATCCTGCAATGCAACCATCATTTGAAATGCGCGCGAATAAAGAAAATCTCCCACCAGCACACTGGGTGCATTGCCCCACTTGGCATTGGCGGTTAGGCGCCCACGGCGCATTGCAGAGGTGTCCACAACATCGTCGTGAAGCAGAGTGGCGGTGTGGATGAACTCGATAATAGCGGCTAGATCGATATGTTTGGTGTCGGCATAACCACTGGCGCGAGCGCAAAGAAGTACCAACATCGGCCGCAAACGCTTACCTCCCGCCTCCACTAAATAGTGGCCAATATTTTCCACCAGCGGAACATTGGAGTGCAGCTGATCAAAAATACGCTGGTTAATTGCAGCGAAATCGTCGGCTACAAGCTGATGAAACGGTAACATAAAGGTTTTCCTTGCGCGGATACAATCCCTTAACGGGCTTTGAATGGGGTGATTGCTAGAGCGCATTATTTCGCGTCTGCGCCACAAAAGCCCGCTATTGTATAAGCTACTTGAATTGATTAGAATCTGCGCCCCGCGATTCCTGTTCTCTTGCAGGCTGCATCAGCTTCTGGTTGGCGGGGTCCGATGAATTTACAGCATACGGCGCAAGCTCTCGAAACGCCGGCTCCGTGCTCATACAAGCACAGATATTAGCCGCTGCTTCGTGTCGTCCATAATTGGAGCATAGAAATATGTACGCAGTCATTGAAAGTGGTGGCAAACAGCACCGTGTAACTGAAGGTGAAGTGCTTCGCCTTGAAAAAATTGAAATAGCTACCGGGGAGACAGTTGATTTTGATCAAGTCTTGATGCTGGTGGATGGCGAAAGTATCAATATTGGTGCACCTTTGGTGGAAGGCGCCAAAGTAACCGCGGAAGTATTGCATCATGGTCGCGGTGAAAAGGTGAAAATCATCAAATTCCGTCGCCGTAAGCACTCGCTAAAGCGTCAGGGCCACCGTCAGTGGTATACCGAGGTTAAAATCACTGGCATCAATGCCTAGTCACCGGGAAAGAGAAGAGGAGTAATGACATATGGCTCACAAGAAAGCTGGTGGTAGTACGCGCAATGGTCGCGATTCCGAAAGTAAACGCCTAGGTGTAAAGCGCTTTGGCGGTCAAGCTGTTGCTGCGGGTAGTATTATCGTACGTCAGCGTGGCACCAAATTTCATGCCGGGGTTAATGTTGGTATGGGCAGGGATCACACACTGTTCGCCACCGCCGACGGAGTAGTGAAATTCGAAGTGAAAGGTGCCAATAATCGCAAGTTTGTTTCCATCGAAACCGCTTGAGTGCCTTGAGCTAATGATAAAAAGCCCCGCACCTGCGGGGCTTTTTTGTAACTGGGTTTGGTGCATCGCAGTCGCGCCTGACTGCAACGGTTCGCAGCGATGGCGGCAGGTCAAGTCACTGTTAGCCCCGGGGTCGGTAAAAGAGTATGAAGTTTGTAGATGAAGCACAGATTAGCGTGCAAGCGGGCAATGGCGGCAACGGTTGCCTGAGTTTTCGGCGTGAAAAATTTGTCGCCAAGGGTGGCCCTGATGGCGGCGATGGTGGTGATGGTGGCTCGGTGTATCTGCTCGCAGACGACACGCTTAACACGTTAGTGGATTACCGTTACCAACCTCGCTATCGCGCCCGCAATGGCGAGGCGGGTCGCGGCCGTAATTGTAGCGGGGCCAAAGGGGGCGACTTGGAACTGAGGGTGCCGGTAGGCACCACTGCTATTGATTGCGATAGTGGTGCTATTGTAGGTGATTTGACCAAAGACGGTCAGCGGCTGCTGGTGGCGCAAGGTGGTTTTCATGGCCTCGGCAATACGCGCTTTAAATCCAGCACCAATCGCGCCCCGCGCCAGACCAGTGCTGGTTCAACGGGTGAATGCCACCAACTTAAGTTGGAGCTGAAAGTGTTGGCCGATGTGGGTATGTTGGGGTTGCCCAATGC
Source organism: Gammaproteobacteria bacterium (assembly GCA_022600975.1). GTDB lineage: Bacteria > Pseudomonadota > Gammaproteobacteria > Pseudomonadales > Cellvibrionaceae > Microbulbifer. The sequence continues at coordinate 19,600 of JAHZJJ010000147.1, read as the reverse complement.
GGGGAAGTCTACTTTTATTCGTGCAGTTTCTGCGGCTAGGCCTAAGGTGGCCGACTACCCGTTCACCACCCTGGTGCCCAATCTCGGTGTAGTCAAGGTGGAGCAATATCGCAGCTTTGTTATCGCCGATATTCCTGGTTTGATTGCGGGTGCTGCCGCCGGAGCGGGCTTGGGTATCCGCTTTCTCAAGCATTTGACCCGCTGTCGCGTATTATTACATTTGGTGGATTTGGCGCCTTTCGACGGTTCAGATTCGGCACAAAATGCGCTTACTATTGAGCGCGAGCTGGCGGCTTTCAGTCCGACTCTGGCCGGTCGCGAGCGCTGGTTAGTGCTGAATAAAACAGATCTGGTGCCAAAAGAGGAGTTAGATGCACGCTGTCAGTCTGTTGTCGATGCACTTAACTGGCGTGGGCCAGTGTTTCGGGTTGCCGCTATTAGTGCGGAGGGCGGCGAGCCGTTGTGCGCGGCGCTGATGACGTTTATTGATGGGTGCAAAGCGGCTGAGATGTTGGATGCAGAGGTGTTTGAGGCTGAAATTGCCGAGCAAAAGCAGATGCAGCAGGAGGCGCGTGAGCGCATTGAGTTGCAGCGCCTGGCTCGCCACAAAGGCAGTGAGGGGCTGGATCAAGGAAATGGCGGTGATTCGGAAGACGATGCGTCGGATATCGATATAGAGTACCGATCCTAATGATCAAAGAAGGCCTGATCTGCCGCTGTATTTGCTGTTTTTGTAGCACACAAAAAAGCCCTCAATAAAGGGGCCTTTTTGTGTTGCTAGACGAGAGTAATATGCCTAGTTGTAGGCATATTATCGCTTATGCCGCTAGTTTTTTAACTTGGGCGTTAAGACGGCTCTTGTGTCGCGCGGCTTTATTCTTGTGAATAATGCCTTTGTCAGCCATGCGGTCGATAACTGGAACCGCAGCTGCGTAAGCGGTTTTGGCTTTTTCAGCATCGCCGGCATCAATGGCGGCAACTACTTTTTTGATGTAGGTGCGCACCATGGAGCGCAGGCTGGCATTGTGAGTGCGGCGCTTTTCGTTTTGGCGGGCGCGCTTCTTCGCTTGAGGTGAGTTGGCCACCGGATGCTCCTGTCTGGAATCTCTAAAAACGGCAAATGCGGGCCGGGAGCCCGTAACGGACGCGACATTATCCCCGCCGCAGGATATTTGTCAACAGCTAGTGAGCAGTGCATGGTTATTTGCTGCTGCAAGCGTACCGCAAGTCGTTAAAGGTTAACGGCAAAGATTAGGAACTTTGCGTCATCGATGTGGGTGCCACAAGGTGGATGTCCACTCGGCGCTCTAGTGCGTAGGCGCCTATATCGCCTTTTGGTGCTTGTGACTGACTGAATCCCAGGGCCAGGCGGCGAATGCGGACAGGGGCCACGCCGAGTGTCTCAAGAGTGTGTTGCACACTGAGCGCGCGCTGATCGGAGAGCACATGATTATAGTCTTCACTGCCGCGAGGATCAGCATATCCTTCAAGTCGTACTTCTAGGTGAGCGTGATGGTCGAGCAAATTGGCCAGTGTCATCAGTTGGGTATAATGGTTGGCCCGTAGGCGATCATCGCCGGCGGTGAACATCAGTTGAAATTGCAATACGCTTTGCTGACCGCTACTAACATCAAGTTGCGGTGCTTGCACCAGGCTATCGGATGCGGTGCAGTGCTTAGGCAATTGCGGTGTGGTCATGTTGATGCTCTACCCATAGCGCCACAGTCACAAAATTTTGTGTAATCTTGCGACATATCTAACCTTGAGTGTAGTTTTTTCTGTTATAGATACCAGAGCTTGATTTCATTGAGCCCCAATAGAGTGGATGCAGTTTACTAACTGAGCTTGAGGTGAGAGGGCAGGATATTCACAAGGCAAGAATGTTTTTTCGGTTAACTTGTGTGTAAATCTCAGCCATAAGTAACTCCATTGAGAGTAGAGCGGTGCACGAAAGTGGTGAGCAGTAAATTGCACCCTATCAAAACGCTCATTACTATTGCCGGCCACAGATAAAATCTTAATGACTACTCGGTAATAGCCAAGTGGCAAATATAAGGAAAAAGCTTTGACGGATTCGGCGCAACAGCGAAGTGGCGGTCTGCTGCGCAGCAGCTCTGTGGTTGGTGGCGGTACTCTGTTGTCGCGCCTGTTGGGGTTAGTGCGAGATGTAGCGTTGGCGCGCTTTATTGGTGCCAGTGATTCTGCGGATGCCTTTTATGTCGCGTTTAAAATCCCCAATTTTTTCCGTCGCTTGTTCGCAGAGGGTGCCTTTTCACAGGCATTTGTGCCGGTACTGGCAGAGTATCGGCAGAGCGGTGGACTCGCCGCAGTACGAGAACTTAACGACCGGGTAGCTGGCGCCCTAGGGGGTACGCTACTGGTGGTGACGTTGTTTGGGGTGCTCTGTGCGCCGTTATTGGCGGGTATCTTTGCTTTTGGTTGGTGGTATGGTGGCGAACTGGGTAAATTCGCGCTGGTCAGTGACATGTTGCGTATCACCTTTCCCTATTTGATGCTGATTTCGCTGACTGGTTTTGCCGGGGCCCTGCTCAATAGCTTTGATCGTTTTGCAGTGCCGGCACTGACTCCGGCACTGTTAAATATTGTGTTGATCGCCGCGGCGACCTCAGCGACGAATTGGTTGCAGCCCCAAGCAGAGATACTGGCTTGGGGAGTTTTGCTAGCAGGGGTGGTACAGTTGTTGTTTCAGCTACCTTTTTTGATGCGATCTGGGCTGCTGCCCAGGCCGCGCTGGGATTGGCAGTACCCGGGCGTGCGCAAGATTCTGCGCTTGATGGCGCCAGCCATCTTTGGTGTTTCCGTGACCCAGATCAGTTTGGTACTGGATACGTTCTTGGCTTCGTTTTTACCCAGTGGCAGTGTTAGCTGGTTATATTATTCTGATCGCCTCACGGAATTGCCGCTGGGAGTATTCGGTGTCGCGGTAGCCACGGTGATTTTGCCCAGTCTGTCGCGGCTACATGCCAAAGGTGATCCACGGCGCTTTCGGCACACCCTCGACTGGGCGCTGCGTAGTGTTGTGCTGATATCGTTGCCGGCAATGGTGGCACTGGTTATTCTCGCCGAGCCGCTGCTGACGACACTGTTTCAATATGGTGTTATGACACCGCGAGATATGCACATGGCCGCTTGGTCGCTGCGTGCTTATGCGCTGGGGTTGTTGTCTTTTATGTTGATCAAGGTACTAGCGCCAGGTTATTTTGCTCGCCAGGATACCGCCACTCCGGTGCGTATTGGGCTAATCGCCATTGCTGCCAAAATGGTTCTAAGTATTGCCTTGGTTGTTCCTCTCAATTTGTACTTTAAGCTCGGCCACATGGGGCTGGCACTGGCCACTGCGGCCCAGGCGGCCATCAATGCTTGGCTGTTGTACCAGGGTTTGCGGCGCCAAGATGCTTATCGGCCGGAGCCCGGTTGGGGCGCCTATCTGGGGCGCCTGCTATTGGCAAGTGTAGCCATGGCCGGGTTGTTAATGGCAGGGCTTTACTACTGGGTGGACTGGAGTGCTTGGTCCTGGTGGGAGCGCTGTTGGCATATGGGTATATTGGTGGTAGGCGGCGGCGGTTGCTACGCTCTAGTATTGTTTGCCAGTGGGCTGCGACCACAGCATTTTCGTGCTATCAGCTAGCATGCGAGGCACGGCGAAGGCTTTGTACACATTGGGCCAGGGTGTGAGTGCTGGCGTTTTGATTATCCGCTATACTGTGCCGTTTTATTTTTCAGGACGAGTGAAAGCCAGTGGAGCGACAACTGATTCGCGGGTTGTATAACCTACAGCCGCAGCACCGCAAGTGCGTGGCAACCATCGGCTCATTTGATGGTGTTCACCGCGGTCATCAGGCGATTATTGAACGTTTGCGCGCATGTGCGCAGGCGCTTCAGCTGCCTTCCACTGGGATTATTTTTGAGCCTCAGCCGCACGAATATTTTGCCGCAGAAAAGGCTCCAGCGCGATTGATGCGCTTTAAGGAAAAAGTGTTGGCACTGTTTGATGCGGGCATCGATCAAGTGCTGTGCCTGCAGTTCAATGACAGCTTGCGCAAGCTTACGGGCGAGGAGTTTATTCAGCGCGTACTCCTGAATGGGCTCGACATCAAGCACTTGGTACTGGGGGATGATTTTCGTTTCGGTTGCGATCGCAGTGGCGATTACCAATTGCTGCAGCAAGCTGGCCGTGCTCATGGGTTTAGTGTGGAAAATACGACGACCCTGGAAATAGCGGGTGCACGAGTCAGCAGTACACGTATTCGCCGGGCACTGCAAGCTGGCAATTTTGCCCTTGCGCAAACGTTGTTGGGCCGACCCTATTGTATTAGCGGTCGAGTGAGCTATGGCCGGGCCTTGGGGCATAAGTTGGGGGCTCCTACTGCCAATGTGCGCTTGCACCGCTACCGTTCGCCGTTGGTGGGGGTGTTTACAGTGCTGGTGCGAGCGCTGAAAGGCTCGCGTCTGGGCGGTGATAATGCGCTTTTGCCTGGCGTCGCCAATGTAGGTTTTCGCCCTACAGTGGAAGCTTCAAGACCGGGCCTGCAACCTCTGTTGGAGGTGCATCTACTGGACTTTAATGGTCCTCTGTATGGCCGCGAGCTAAGCGTGCAATTTTGCCATAAGCTGCGTGAAGAAGAGAAATTTGCCTCACTGGAAATGCTCGAGACAAAGATTGCCGAGGACATTGCCAATGCCCGGCACTGGTTTGCTTCAAAGGCGTAAATTGTGAATTTTCGCCTTTAAACTCTCAAGTGGATAATCGATGACCGACTATAAAAGTACCCTGAACCTACCTGCTACCGAATTCCCAATGCGCGGCAATTTACCACAGCGGGAACCAGGCATTTTACAACACTGGCAGCAGCATAATCTTTACGAAAAAATTCGTGCCGCGCGAGCTGGGCGTGAGCAATTTATCCTGCATGACGGTCCTCCCTACGCCAACGGTGATGTCCACCTGGGGCATGCACTGAATAAAATCCTCAAGGATATTATTATCAAGTCGAAAACCATGAGTGGTTTTGATGCGCCCTATGTGCCGGGCTGGGACTGTCACGGTCTGCCGATTGAGCACCAGGTTGAAAAAAAAATCGGTAAGGCGGGAGTGAAGGTTGATAAAAAACGCTTTCGCCAGCAGTGTCGCGATTACGCTGCGAAACAAATTCAAGGGCAGAAGAAGGATTTTATTCGGCTAGGGGTGTTGGGTGATTGGGACAACCCTTACCTGACAATGAGTTATGCCTATGAGGCGGACATCATTCGCGCCTTTGGTCGCATCGCTGCCAATGGTCATTTGGCGCGGGGCAATAAGCCTGTTTATTGGAGTGTGGTGGGCGCTTCCGCGTTGGCGGAAGCGGAAGTTGAGTATCGCGATAAAACCTCTTTTTCCATCGATGTCTGCTATCCAGTGACAGACGCATCAGCATTGGCGATTGCGGACGCTGCGGGCGGGCATGCGGGCAGCGGCCCGCTGTCGGTGGTGATTTGGACCACTACCCCTTGGACCTTGCCGTCGAGTCAGGCGGTAGCAGTTAACGCAGCGCTGGAATATGTGGTCATTCAAGTGGGCGAGCGGCGCTTGCTGGTGGCTGAGGCCCTGGTAGATACACTGCTTCAGCGCGTGGGATTGGCAGGGCAGGTAGTGGGAAAAATCCGCGGTGCAGCATTGGAGCATTTGAGCGTGCACCACCCTTTTTACGTGAAAGAAGTCCCCATTGTGCTCGGTGATCACGTCACCATCGAGGCCGGTACGGGTTGTGTACACACAGCACCGGACCACGGTCCGGATGATTTTCTGGTGGGGAAAAAATACGCCATCGACACGCTGAATTATATCGATGACAAAGGCCTTTACCGCGATAATGTGCCTTTGTTTGCCGGTCAGCATGTTTATAAAGTGGACGCTGGTATCGTCGAATTGCTACAGCAAAAAGGCACTTTGCTGCATGAGGAAAAATTAGTACACAGCTATCCGCACTGCTGGCGCACCAAAACCCCGCTAATTTATCGTGCCACACCACAGTGGTTTATCAGCATGCGTCAAAATGATCTGCTGAAACACGCTTGTGAGGCGACGACAGAGGTGCGTTGGATTCCCAACTGGGGCCGGGCGCGTATTGATTCAATGTTGGATACTAGCCCCGATTGGTGTATCTCCCGGCAGCGCACCTGGGGTGTGCCGATAACTCTTTTCGTACACCGAAAAACCCATGAAATTCATCCCGATACGCCGAATCTTATTGCCAAAATTGCCGAGCGCGTGGAAGCGGAGGGCATGGAAGTGTGGTTTGAGCTCGACGCTACTGAACTGCTGGGCGCGGACGCAGAACATTACCAGAAGGTTACCGATACTCTGGATGTTTGGTTTGATGCCGGAGTGAGTCATCAAGCGGTACTCGAACGCCGCAGTGCGCTGCGCTTCCCCGCCGATTTGTATCTGGAGGGCTCCGACCAGCACCGAGGCTTTTTTCAATCCTCATTGAAAACCGCCATTGCCATTCGCAACGCTGCCCCTTATCGTCAAGTGTTGACCCATGGTTTTACCGTCGATGCCGAGGGCCGCAAAATGTCCAAGTCCATAGGCAATACAGTGGCGCCTCAAAGTGTGATCAATAAACTCGGTGCCGACATACTGCGGCTTTGGGTTGCCGCCACGGATTTTAGCGGTGAGATGAGTGTATCTGATGAGATTTTTAAGCGCGTGGCGGACTCCTATCGCCGCCTGCGCAATACGGCGCGGTTTTTTCTCTCCAACCTGGCGGGTTTTGATCCAGAGCGAGATTTGCTGCCCACAAACCAGTTGCTGGCGCTAGACCGCTGGGCACTGGCTCGGGTGGCACGGCTGCAACAAGAAATCATTGCCGCTTACGACAATTATAACTTCCATCAAATCTATCAAAAGTTGCACAATTTCTGTGTGATAGATATGGGTGGCTTTTATCTGGATATTATTAAGGATCGCCAGTACACCACATCGGAAAAAAGTATTACGCGCCTTTCGGCACAGACTGCGCTCTATCACACAGTACACGCCTTTGTGCGCTGGATAGCCCCGATTTTGAGTTTTACCGCTGAAGAAGTGTGGCAGTTTATGCCTGATAGCGAGGCTCGCAAGGGCGAAAGTATATTTTTGCAGGAGTGGCATCAGATCCCCACGGCGGATTCCGATGGAATCATGAATGATGCTTTTTGGAGCGAAATAGCCGCAGTAAAAACTGCCGTCAACAAAGTGCTGGAAGTACAGCGCAACGCCGGTGCTATCGGCGGCTCATTACAGGCGGCAGTGACCCTTTACGCCGACCAGAGTCTGCTGCAAAAACTGACGGCACTGAACGACGAGTTACGCTTTGTGTTGATTTGCTCTGCCACCTCGGTGCAACCGCTGAGTGATGCTGCCGGTGCAGAAGAAACCGAAGTTACTGGTCTGCGCATTAGTGTGCACAAAGTAGCGGCCCCCAAATGTGGTCGCTGTTGGCATCACCGCGAGGATGTAGGGGTCAGTCAAGCGCACCCTGAACTCTGCAGCCGCTGCATCGATAACGTCTTTGGAGCGGGTGAGGTAAGGCACTATGCTTAGGCTGTTGTCTGTGCCCTGGCGCTGGTATGGGCTGGCCGTGTTGATAGTGGCGGCCGATATCGCCACCAAAGTGTGGGCGGTGGAACACTTTAAATACGGCCCGTCGCTTCAGCTTATTCCGGGTTTGCTACAGTTTACCTACGCTGAAAATACTGGTGCAGCCTTCAGTTTTCTCGCCCAGGCTGGCGGTTGGCAGCGCTGGTTCTTTGGTGTTATTGCGCTGGCTTTCAGTGTTCTCATTAGTGTATGGCTGTGGCGGTTGCCGTCGGCAAAACGCTGGGAACCCAGTGCTCTGGCACTGATTCTCGGCGGTGCCCTCGGCAATTTATGGGACCGAGTGCTGTTGGGTTATGTGCGCGATTTCATCTCCGTGTATTACGGCAGCTGGAGTTTTCCGGTTTTTAATGTTGCGGATATGGCGATTAGTGTCGGTGCTGTCATGCTGATTGTCGAGCTGCTGTTTTATAGTGGAAAAAACAGCGTGGACAACAAAAATTAAGAGCGCGCAATTGTATGAGCGATAACCTAATCGGCGAGCACAGCCGAGTGACATTGCATTTTAGCTTAAAGCTGGAAGATGGCACTTTGGTGGATTCCACGATGGAAAAAGATCCCGCCACCTTTACCGTTGGTGATGGCAGTTTATTGCCGGGCTTCGAGCGTGCATTGTTTGGGCTCAAAAGCGGCGATGAGACAGAAATAGAAGTAGCGCCGGAAGCGGGTTTCGGGCAGCGCAACCCCTCAAATGTACAACGTGTACGTCGCGATCATTTTTCCCCCGAACTGACACTAACCCCCGGGCTGGTGGTGTCGTTTGATAATGGCAGTGGCGAATTGCCCGGTGTGGTTCGGGCCTTTGATGACGATGAAGTAACGGTGGACTTCAATCATCCACTGGCGGGACAGACAATACTGTTTGCAGTGAAAATTATCGCTGTGGCATCGGTCAACTAGAGTTATTTTTCATGCAGATTCGCCTCGCTAATCCCCGTGGTTTTTGTGCCGGAGTTGATCGCGCCATTGATATTGTCAATCGTGCTTTGGATGTCTTCGGTGCGCCCATCTATGTGCGGCACGAAGTAGTGCACAACAAATTTGTGGTGGACAGTTTGCGCGCACGGGGCGCGCGATTTGTGGATCAGCTGAGTGAAGTTCCCGATGCCGCTATTGTTATTTTCAGCGCTCATGGGGTTTCCAGAGTCGTGCAGCAGGAGGCCGCCACCCGCGGCCTGCGGGTGTTTGATGCCACCTGTCCACTGGTGACCAAAGTGCATATGGAAGTGAGCAAGTTTAGCGCTGAGGGCAGTGAGTGCATTCTCATCGGCCATGCCGGTCATCCGGAAGTGGAGGGCACCATGGGGCAATATGATACCGCCGCTGGTGGTGCCATCTACTTAGTGGAAGATGAGGAGAGTGTGCGTGATCTGCAGGTAATGGACCCGGATAATCTTACCTATGTCACCCAAACCACTTTGTCGATGGATGATACTGCGCGAGTTATTGGCGCTTTGCGGGTTAAATTTCCCCGTATTCGTGGTCCTCGCAAAGACGATATTTGCTATGCCACCCAGAACCGTCAGGATGCGGTCAAACAGCTGGCGTTGGAAAGTGAGCTGGTACTGGTGGTGGGAAGCCCCAACAGTTCCAATTCAAACCGTCTGCGGGAACTGGCCGAGCGCTGTGGGGCTCGGGCCGAATTGATTGATGGCGCCGATGATATTGTGCCATCTTGGCTGGAGGGCATTTCGGCCATCGGTATCACCGCCGGGGCTTCGGCGCCGGAAGTGTTGGTGCAGCAAGTCATTGTACGGCTGCAACAGTTGGGTGCTGAATTGCCACGAGAGTTGCCCGGGCGGGCAGAAAGTATTCGCTTCTCGCTGCCCAAAGCATTGCGTCATCACGGCGAAGACAAGCCTGTTTGCGGCTGAGGGTTCAGCGGCTTCTGAGATTGAATAAAACTATTCCCCGGGGACGAAAAAATAGCGGATAATAATGCATAAATTTTGATTCGCGCCAAACAATGCCTATGTACTTAGCGGGCGAAAAACCTATGGCATACTAACTGGCTGGGCCTGCATGCGTTTTATTTACAGTTGCCTGTTTCGGTTCCTGTTACCGCTGATTCTAGTGCGCTCTTGGTGGCGTAATGGCGGCCAGTTTTGGCATCGTTTAGGAGAGCGTTTTGGACGGGTACCAGCCCGCGCTAGCCGCGCGCCATTGATCTGGTTGCACGCCGTGTCGGTGGGAGAAACTCTGGCGGCGGTGCCGTTGATCGTAAAACTGGCTTCGCGCCATCCGAACTGGCAATGGTTGGTTACCACAACCACAGTCACAGGCTCTGGGCGGGTGCGCGCAGAGTTGTCGCCGTTACTCGGCGAACGCCTGTTGCACTACTACCTTCCTTATGATCTGCCCAGTTTTATCGATCGCTTTATCACAGCACTGCGGCCCCGGGTGCTGATCATTATGGAAACAGAATTGTGGCCCAATTTACTGGCTCGCTGTAGCGCACGAAAAATACCTACTCTGTTGGCCAATGGGCGCTTGAGTGCAAAATCTGCTGCAGGCTACAAAAAGTTTGCCGGCTTCACAGCTTCCACATTGCAGCAGCTTAGCGTTGTTGTAGCGCAATATTCTTCTGACGGCGAACGCTTTGTTGCGCTCGGGGTGCCGCGTCAGCGTATGGTTATCAGTGGCAATATCAAATTTGACATACAGCTAGACTCGGGTTTGATCAGTGCCACCCAGGTGCTGGCACACCAATGGCGTGGTGCGAGTGGGCGACGCGTATGGCTGGCTGCCAGCACCCATAGTGGTGAAGACGAACAGGTGTTAGAGGCCTTCACCCAGCTTTTGTTACAATTTCCAGATTTGCTTCTGGTGTTGGTGCCGCGCCATCCCCAGCGTTTTAATGGCGTGGCGCGGTTGGTGCGGCAGCGCCAATTGCGACTGTGCCGGCGCAGCGATGACGGCATACCGAACGCGGCGCATCAAGTATTGCTGGGGGATACCATGGGCGAGTTGCTGCGATTTTACGGTGCCAGCGATGTGGCGTTTGTGGGTGGTAGCCTAGTGCCGGTGGGTGGCCACAATATGATTGAAGCGGCGGCCTGGAATGTACCGATTGTGTGCGGCCCGCAGCTTTTCAATTTTGCCGCGGTTGCGGACAGGTTGTGCAGCGCTGGAGGCATGGTGGTGGTACAGGACAGTGCTGGGCTTGCCGCACAGGTGAGTAGCTGGCTCAAAGATGATGTGGCGCGCCGCGTGGCGGGTGAGTGCGCGCATAGGGAGGTAGAGAAAAGTAGTGGCGCGCTGCAGCGCCTGGCGCTGGAGGTAGAGGCTTTGCTGGCGCGACAATCACAATAAAGGGTTGTCGCACCAGCTGGAGAGTGACTACTTAATCATAGTTGGGCCTACATTCAGCGCGTCGGTGCGGGAGATGGGGCTGACGGGGTTGAGTTTGGCGTTTAGCCGTTGTAAGTCTTCTGGAGACAGTAGCCCCGCTGTTTCATTTAGATCTAGGGTGTTTGTGATATAGCTGTACAACGAAGCGGAATAGTCACGGCGTGCTTGATATAACAACCTCTGTGCATCTAATACATCGACCAGATTACGTGTGCCGACTTCATAACCTGCCTGAGTGGCCTCTACGGAGCTTTCATTGGAAATAACCGCCTGTTGGCGTGCGGCGACACGTGTTGCATCAGTGACCACGTTGCGGTGTTGGGTGCGCGCGTTTTCTATTGTTTGCCGTTCGGTCAGATTGCGCTGGTCTTCTGCCTGGAGGGCTTGGTTGCGAGTTTGGCGGCGTTGGGCGCTAGTTCTGCCACCTGTAAAGAGCGGCACATTAAGAGAAATTGAAGCACTTTTTGTTGCCCCTGGTTCTGCTAAGAAACTGCTGCTTCCATTTGAGAAGTTGCCAGCATCTCCAATATCGTCACTATAAGATAGCTCGCCCGATAAGGTGGGCAGGTGGGCGCTGGCGCTGGCGCGGGCCTTATAGCGCGACGAATCCGCGTTCAGGCGGGCTGCCTTGAGACTAAAATTGTTCTTTAGTGCAAACTCCACCCAGGCAGCGCGTTCGGCGGGTACTGGGGCGACAACGGCAAAGTCACTGGCCAGCGGCGCAATCGTCTCGTGCTGCTGGCCGGTGAGCACCGTTAACGCGTCAAAATTGTTTAACAGCGTATCTTTTGCGTCTAGTAAACTCGCTACAGCGGTGTCATGGGAAGCGCGGGCATTGTATACATCCGTGATGGCAGTGAGGCCCACTTCAAAACGTTGCTGGGTTTGCTCCAGTTGCTTGGCTAGCGCCTCCTCTTCAGCCTGAGCAGTTTCAAGATCGTCGGCTGCACTCAAAACAGCAAAGTATGCTTGGGCAACCCGAATCATCATGGCTTGCTGATTGGCGCTAAATTGTGCTGCCGCCAGCTCGCTATCGAGCTTACCTCCCTGATAACTAAACCAGCTTTCAAGGTTAAACAGGGTTTGATCTAAAGTTGCTTGATATCCACGGCTTTTCCGAGTTTTATTCTTTAGCCCAGGAGAGGATGGGTTATTTTGATTTGGAAGCTGAGTGTTATTTGCGCTTGCTGTAGCGGTTATTTGCGGTAATAACGCAGCGCGCGCAATATTTTTATTTTCCAGGCCAGCGCGATAGGTTGCGCGATCTGCGGCCAGCTGTGGGTCGTGCTCTAGGGCCAGCTGATAAATTTCCCACAGTGTTTCAGCCTGTGCTTGTACGCTGCCGAAGCTGATGGCGACGGCGGCGAATAGGGTTTTTAAGGGGCGCCAGTTATGTTTGCGGCTTAACTCTTTACTTTTCATTTATCTCTCGTTCCTGTGGCGGGTGCGGTCTTAAAATAGCCAGTCGGTCCACTGGCGGGTTGCAGAAATAGGGGCAACGGGCCCAGTTCCGATCGCCTGACGCGGGAGTGTACCTCTGTGGCGCTGAGGCGTCGAGACAATGAGGGGGGGTAATTTGTCTATCTGCGTTAGGACGACCCATCTCTGCGACTATTGGCCAGCCAGCCCAAAATAAATCACTCAAGTTCTGCTAGGAGCCTGTCGGACTTAACACTGGCCTACTGCGAAAAAGCCGGATTTGACCATTTTTTTATGCTGATTCTCGTTAAATAGAACCACTATTTAGCCTCGCATCATCATAAAAAATGGCTCAAACTGGTCTTTTTCTCGCTACGGCCGGTTAAGTCCGACAGGCTCCTAGGCGCCAACTACGTCAGCCAGTACAGATTCTACACTCTATAGGCAGTGGATTTTTTTTCAGAGCTTACAGCGGAAACCCATTTGGCATGGAGCGAGCAGTAGATTCCCCCTCTGGTGCAACCGCGGCAAGGCCCTGGCGGCGCGCCTGTTATCAGTGTGATCTGCTGCTGACACGCGCTCTGGCACCGGAGGGCACAAAACTACTTTGCCCTCGCTGTGGCGCTGCCCTGCATACCCATTTCCCCCATAGTATTCTCTATACAGCGATATATAGTTTTACCGGATTATTGCTTTTTTTGCCTGCCGCGACTTTGCCATTATTGCACTTTTCTTTTTACGTATTCGATGCCGATAATACGCTATTTAATGGTGTGGCGTCACTGTTTGGTGAGGGCTATATCTGGCTTGCCACACTGGTGTTGTTTTGTAGTGTGTTGGCGCCGCTGGGTAAATTTTTGCTGTTATCTTTTATTTGTTGGGGTTGTGGCTGGGGCAAATTGGCGCGCCCGGTGGCCAGTGCCCTACGTTGGTATCAGCACCTTTATAAGTGGGGCATGCTGGATGTGTATCTGTTGGGCATCTTGGTCGCACTGGTGAAAATGACCGACCTGGGCAGCATTAGCGTAGAACCGGGTCTCTATTGTTTTAGCGCCATGATGTTGATGGCCACTGCCACAGCAATCAGTTTTGACCCCGAGGCGGTATGGTCGCGCCTCGCCTCAGCCGAGGGCCAACGGGTCGCGGGCACCTCTGGGGAGCCCGATTTATGAGCGGTGCAACAGGGCTCGAACACAATGTATGGACCTGCCTTAGCTGCCATTTTCTGCTGCCGGCAGCTACTCGAGCGCCAGCCCGTTGCCCGCGCTGTGGGGCGCGGGTGCACCCGCGCATTGAGGCCAGCTTGATGTTCACTTGGGCGCTTACTCTCACCGGGGCATTGCTGCTGATTCCGGCCAATGTTTTACCGGTGATGACGGTTGTTTACTTAGGTGCAGGGGAACCGAACACCATTATCAGCGGGGTGATGCAACTTCATCAGGCGGGATACTGGGGCATTGCGATTATCGTTTTTGTGGCCAGTGTGGTGGTGCCGTTGATGAAGTTGGTAGGTTTGGCGTTGCTGTGTCTGACAGTGCAATGGCAGCTGCCTATTGCACCGGCACAGGCGATGCGTATCTATCGGGTGGTTAACGCTATTGGCCGTTGGTCGCTATTGGATTTATTTATGATTTCCATTTTGGTGGCACTCGTGCAAATGGGCGAAGCCGCAGAGGTGCAGGCTGAGCCGGGGAGTACAGCGTTTGCTACGGTGGTAGTGGTGACGATGATAGCGTCGCGTTGTTTCGATCCGCGATTGCTGTGGGATAGCTACAGTGCCATTGCGGCTAAAGCCGCCGAGGGGCCTGCGTGAGTACGCCGGAATCTGATCATCAAGCCGAAGGGCTGGTGGGCCGTAGCTATGGCTTGTCGCTGGTGTGGCTGTTGCCAGTGCTGGCGGCACTGATCGGCATCTGGCTACTGTATAAGGATTTAACCCAGGGAGATATCAGTGCAACGATCCTCTTTTCTTCGGGCGACGGCCTGGTGCGGGGCAAAACGGCGGTGAAATATTCTGGGGTTAGCATTGGTTTGGTAAAAGATTTTCGCCTGGTGCCTAAAGCTTCTGAGCTGGGTGGAAGCGATGGTGTGCTGGCAGAGGTGTCTTTTAATCACAGCGCCAACTATTTGTTGGTGCAGGGCAGCAAGTTTTGGGTGGTGAAACCGGAGGTGTCTTTGATGGGGGTGCGGGGCTTGGAAACCCTGGTTTCGGGCAACTATATCGCTTTGGAGCCAGGTAGTGGCGAGCCACAGCGAAAATTTGTCGCCGTCGATAAACCCCCCGCTTATGTGCGTGGAGATGGTTTGCGGATAACACTACAGGCTCCACGGCTGGCCTCCTTGAGCCGCGGTTCACCAGTTTACTATCGCCAGCTTGCAGTGGGAGAGGTGGAGGATTATCGCTTGGCGGATAATGATACCCGGTTGAATATCGACTTGTTTATCCACCGTGAATACGCACACTTGGTGCATAACGGTAGCCGCTTTTGGAACACCTCGGGCATCTCCATAAAAGGTGATATTAGTGGTATTGACGTAGAATTTGAATCCCTGGCATCGCTGATTGCTGGCGGGGTCAGTTTTTATACACCCCAATCGGCAGAGCATAGCGCCGAGGCCAAAGACGGCAAAGTTTTTAAACTGTATAAAAACTTTGCCGCGGCCAATGCCGGCATCTTGATCACATTGAATTTTGATCGCGGAGTAAATATTGATGCCGGTAGCACCCAGGTATTCTATCGCAATATTAAAGTGGGGGAAGTTCAAAGTGTTAAAGCTAATTCCGCGATTGATGGCATGAAAATACAAGTGATGATGGATCCGGCTACGGATGTACTGCTCAGTGAAAATACGCGTTTTTGGCTGGCAGCGCCTTCGATTAATCTCACCGCTGGTCTTAAAAGCTTTCTGAAGGGGAATCATATTGAAGTTGATTTGCGCCGGGGCCAACGCTCTGTGCGGGAATTTGACGCTAAAACTGAGGCACCACCTTTTGACCCGCGCGTGCCCGGCCTGAAATTGCGTTTGGTGGCGCCAAATGGCGGATCAATACAGCGCGATGCATCTGTGTATTACCGGAGCATTGAAGTTGGCCGGGTTCAGGGCATGGCGCTGAATAGTGATGGCTCCAAAGTATCGGTTTATGTGGTGATTGATCCACCTTATATGCATTTAGTTAACAGCCATAGCCGCTTTTGGAATGTCAGCGGCCTGCGCGCCAGCGCTAATTTGAGTGGCATCAAACTGCAAACAGATTCGCTGTTGTCTTTAGTGCGCGGTGGAATTGCCTTTGGCAGCGGCCCCCGAGCAACAAAAACCGCGCAATCGACGAATCAAGGTGATAGTTTTACCCTCTATGCTAACCGCGAGGCTGCTTTGGAGGAGGGTGTCGATATCACTATTGCGCTGACGGGCAAGGAAGGACTTAAGTCGGGTGCTGCCTTGCGCTACCGCGGTATACAGGTGGGTGAAATTATCCATATGGGGCTTGGGGAAAATCTCAATCAAGTGCTGGCTCATGCCAAGCTCTACCGTCGTGCCAAGCACTTTGCTCGTCAAGGCACACAGATGTGGGCGGTGGGGCCGCAAATAGATTTCGATGGGGTTAAAAATTTGGACACTTTAATCAGTGGCCGTTATCTAGCGTTGAGTCCGGGGCAGGGCGCTTTGCATACAGAATTTACAGCATTGCAAGCACCGCCGCGTGAAAATTTTGCCGAAGCCATGCAAGGGCCGGGGCTGGCATTAATTTTAGATGCGCCGCGCCGTGGTTCGCTTAATCGTGGCAGCCCGGTATATTACCGACAGATTCAAGTTGGGGTCGTAACCGGCTATGATTTAGGAGAGTTGGCTGATCGGGTGTACATCTATTTACAAATAGAGCCGCGCTATCGCAGCCTAGTGCGTGAAAATTCTGTATTCTGGAATACCAGTGGAGTGGATGTGAACTTCGGTTTGTTGCGCGGTTTAGATGTGCATACAGAATCGGTGCGTGCACTGCTGGATGGCGGCCTGGCTTTTGCCACTCCGGAGCCACCGCAAATGGGGTTGCAAGTGGAGTCCGGCAGCCATTTCCCATTGTATTCTGAAGCCAAGCCCGAGTGGTTGTTGTGGCGTCCAGAAATTGCCATACCCGCCGACGAAGAGAAGGACAGGCAATTTGACACAAGTATTCAGTAAATATTTCATCAATAACAGCATGGGAACACACTATGGCTATTAAAAAACACCTTTTGATCGTGGTACTGATAAGCACTATCATTCTTGCCTCCTGTGCAGACACCCAAGTGCAACGGATTGTAAACACTACCCCAGTACCTTTTAAGACCTATGCTTTTGACACGACATCTCTTGTTGGGGCATCTGACGTTTCCGCACAATTGGTAGAATTTGATAACGATTTGCGGCTTGCTCTGGGTGAGTTTATGCAGGCGCAGGGATATCGACTATCAAAGGATACTAAGCGCGCGGATATGATCCTCGATTATAGTGTGTTAATTACTGAGGAGCAGTCTGTTAGTGAGCAAACCTCCAGTGGCTGGGAGGCGCAATTTGATAGTAATGCCATTGTAGGAGAGGCTCCCCTCCCCATTAACATGACTACAAAGCAGCTTGTTTTGTTCGTAAGCCTTGGCCCTAAAGGTGGCCCGGCACTCTGGGGTGGTAAAGCTACTAAAAATATAACGCGCCCGGAAGAGCAACCTGAGCGCAAGCGTATGGTTAGCAATGCTGTGAGCGAGCTGCTGAACAATTTGCCTCCCGCGCCCTAAATACTCGCAGTGATGGTGTGACTTTTTTTGCATTTATCGAGATTAATCCTCTAGACTGAGCACTCTAACTCCCAACATGGACGTTTGCTTTCAAATAAATAACAGGAGATTAAAATGTTCGCTGTGTTGTGCAGATATCTATCGATAGCTTTTGTGCTATCTATGTTGTTATGGATCGGTGGTTGTGCCAATACCAAACCAGTAGCTGTGGATTATGACCCACAAGCAGATTTAACCCACTTGGAGACTTTCTATTTACTTGAACCACTGGTCGATGAGCTAGTGTCACCGTTGGAAATGAAGCGTGCTAATCAAGCGGTTGATGAAACCTTGCGCCGCCGTTATTTAGTTGCTGACTCAGCGGCAAGTGCAGATTTTTTGGTGCAAGTTCAGTTGCAGACAGTGGAGCAAACAACACTTCAGCAGGACCCAATGGTTGTTTATGGTGGTTACAGCCGCTGGAACTATTGGGGCTTTGGTGCTCCGCTGCGATCAAGTCAATACCGTGAATCCACTTTAATAGTAGATGTATTATCACCTTCTCGCTCACCCTTATGGCGCGGCAGCTTAGTAATGCAGCCTGGGAAACGAAAGCCTGAAGAGGCTTATCAATTGTTGCGTGAGGAAGCGGCGCAGATACTCAATCGTTTTCCCCCAGTTAAAGCGCTCAGTTTGGATTAATCGTTAAAGCTGCTTTTCTGTGCAGATTTGCGCGATCCAACTAGGGTTTTTAGGGTCATGGTAACTGTCTGACAAGAAGACGCTTTTTACTGCTAGCAGAAAAACGGTTACGCTGGAAGGTATTCACGTTAGTGAAAGCGTTGGAGCTAGCAGTGATGGATTTTATGTGCCGCAATTAAAAACATTGGATATGATAGTTTTAGCAACTTTTGTTGCGTTTGTTTTAGTGTGAGCAATACGGTGACCGAGCTTGCCAATACGTCGACGGAGACCATCATTTTCGTAGAGTTCAACCATCTTTTCGATTAAATCATCGCGGTTATTATATTCAACAATTCCATCTTCATAGAGATCGGAAAGCTTGCTTTTGGCAGGGCTGAGGGCGGTAACCCCCTGACCTAGTAACTGTGCTATACGATCTGAGGAATAAAGGTAAGGCATCATTTCAGAGACTGTGTCATCTCTTGGTAGATTGAGTGGTACGGGTGCTTCACACAATTTCGATAAAAATTGAGTGCTAGTATAATGTTTAACGCCCAAACCCTGACCGCCATGATAAAAACGATAATTTTGTGGAAGATTTTTTTCAATATACATTAGTTGTTTTTTACGCATCCCTAGGCAGTTTCCAAGAAACTGACCATCAAGTGTTAATTGTGTTCTAGGGATATCAAATATACGTGCTGTTTCAATGCTGTTATCAACTGCATTCGGCAAAAAATGTAACTTTTCACCTGGTATACCAAGAGCTGCTAATGCCTGCTCATCTGCGGTAGTGATGAAGGCCGCATCACACATTTCTGCTCGGCTTTTAAAGGCTGTCATAGTCTTATGACAAAATACCGCATCGACACAAAAGGTAGCTAACTTAACACCTTTAACCTTCTCACGAATTTGATTGTAGGTTTGCTGTTGCAAAATCTCGGTATGCCCAAATAAAATTAAATGGGGCTGGTAATGTTCTGCAGTATCTAAAAGCTTAGCTTCCATTTTGGTTTTACCAAGCTTTTGTGTGTTCAAGATGGTAGATTCTCTAGCGTGATCTCGATCAGAGAAGCACATGACGTGATGGCCCGCCCGAATGAAACCGTTCGCTAACTTGCTCTCGGGATTGTAGTACATCCGATAAAGGCTCCGCCTATGGAAGTAGGCAACAATCAAAATTCTAAGAGGCATCTTGCTAGTTGCCTATTGATAATTAAATTTGTTTTTTTATATTTTTTCTGAATTTTTGAAATAAAAAAAATAGCACTGGTCGCGCTTTTGGTGCCCTCTAAAATAAACATGTGCACTCAACTGTTCGAGTTGGATTAAATATATGTGTAATTAATTGGATATACTAAGTTTATTATTGATAAGTTCCAAAAATATATTACTTCATAAGTATAGCATGAAAATGTCGTCGTTTTTTCATGTGCGTAGAGAGCCTGGGAACAAGGTTAACAATAAAGTATATTTTTTAGCACTTAAATTTTAATTAAATTAAATTTTAAGTTATTTTTTCTAAATAAAAATACGAGTTCCGCAATGCTTGTTTCAATCATATAAATGAGCGGTATCAAACGACAATTAGAATGGCCGGTTGGCGACAACTAGATTGGCCGGTTTCCTGATAACGTGATTGCCCCGATTCACTCCCCATCAAGGAGCTCACATGGCAGTCAAGCTCACACAGGTAACCCTCTACATGAAAGCCCGAAAAAACGGTCAATCTCAAACCAAAGCCGCTGCAGGAGCAGGC
>JAHZJJ010000146.1 GCA_022600975.1 Gammaproteobacteria bacterium | reverse complement strand
CAGCGCCCCAACAATCGTGCGAGCTCTATGGCCGCCAGTCGTTGCTTGTAAACACTGAGGCTTCGGCGGGCACGGCGCATGCGGCGGCGCAGCTGAACTTTGTTTTCAACTGGCTCTGTAATCATGGGGTTTTTGCGGGATCTTTTTGCAGTAGGTGCAGTTGCTGCGAGGACCCCGAGAATGCGGCTGCAAACACAGGCCTTGAACCGTAGGGTTCAAGGTGGTGGTCGCCGGGATACAAAAGGCTTCCCGCTTCAGGGCGGGCTTGCGCACCAGCATCCTCAGGCAACCCCCAGGATGATAATATCGGCTCGAGGACATGGTCCGCTGGCCAACATCTCAGGGCTATGAAAGTATAAACCCGGGGAGGGTAAAAGGCCATGATGTGTATTAATATGCCAATTGTTGTTTCAGCGATCTTCCAGATTATGTTCTTTTAATTTGCCTAGCACTGCCTGGATTTTTTCCTGAAGCCGCTCGAGCATCTGCTCCTCGACGGGCTGGCGTGCCAATCTGGCCTTGGTTTGTAACAATTCGTGGGCGAGGTTCAGTGCAGCCATGACGACAATACGCTCACTGCCGACCACCGAACCCCCACTGCGAATAGGCTCCATGCGCTCGTTAAGAAGATTGACTGATGCCTCCAGTCCGGCTCGATCTTTTTCAGGGCAGGTTACCCGATATTCCTTGTCAAGGATCGAAACAGTGACTTCAGACAAATTCAGGGTTGTGTCGCTCATGGGTTTTCTGGTTTCAGCCCTTTTAAACGGTTGATCATGGCCTCGACCCGACTGCGGGCGACCTCATTTTTTTTTATCAGTTGCTCGCGCTCCCACTGCCACTGAGCTTCTTTGGCGCGCAATTTTCCATTGTCCGCAGCCAGCTGCTGGCAGTGATCAATGAGTACATCTATGGTGCCTTCCAGTGCTTGTAATTTGTCCATAATCTCTGCAATTTTGAGTTACCTGGGTAAATCTGACACCGCTATCCTTATGGGTAGCTACTGAGATTGCCGACAGCGACTACCATTTTAGCGGTCAGCTCTCTGTTCGAACTGCGCATGACGGAAGATTCCGCTACTATATTGCCCGTACATTAACTGGTCAATCGCCTCGCTGACCAGAAAAATTGCCAGCTCGGGAAAACCTGAAGAAAGCATCTCTTAGGGCCACAAGCTTGTGCACCACACTCTGCATACTCCATTTGTGAGCCTGCTATTTTAAACTGCCCAATTAGGGGGGCTAAACCAATGTCCGGGCTTGAAAATTATACCGACACCATCAAAAATCTAGCTGGAATGATTCTAGCTGAAAAAACCTCCGTTACAGTAGGCGAACTCCATGGATTTATTTGCGGTGTGCTGGCCACAGGTGCCCGCCCCGACCGTCAATACTGGAAAAAAGAATTGGCGGCAATGCTCGATCTAGCATCCGTACCCGCAGATTTCGGTCAACAAGCTGCACAACTGGCCGAGGTATGCTTGCAAAAATTGTGCGACAAAGAATTTAATTTTCAACTGTTGCTACCGGATACAGAGGTATCGAGAGAAATTTGTCAAAACCTGTGCACTTGGTGTGAAGGGTTTTTACACGGCTTTGGTATCGGTAAATTTACTGGAAAACTGCTACCCACCAGCAGTGAAGCATTGACAGACTTTGCCGAGATTGCCCAACTGGATACCGAACTGCCGGACGCCGACACAGAAACTGACGCACAATTATTTGAAGTACAGGAATATGTGCGCGTTGCCGCCTTGAATATTTTTATTGAATGCTCAGGTGACATTGACGTTGACATAGAAAATCACCAAGTGCACTGATGCCCTCTAGGGCAAACCCCGCATTCTAGCAATTAAAGCAATTGAGCAGGAGATCTTGTGGCAACCATCACCCAGGTAGATATTGCCATTGTTGGCGGCGGCATGGCTGGAGCCAGCCTCGCGTTGATGTTGGCGAAATTCTGCCCGCAGCTAACGGTAGCACTACTGGAGCAACATCCGCCACCAGATTTCCAGGCTGCTTTGCAACTGCCTAGCTTTGACGCTCGCGCCACCGCTATTGCCGCTGGCAGCTTACAGATTTTTGACCAGCTCGGACTCTGGCCACAGCTGCGAGAGCACGCCGCCGCTATTACTCGAGTAGAGGTATCCGATCGCGGGCATAGTTTGGGAGCCGCGCTTGCAGCCGGGCAAAAACCGCACACAAGCTTTCATGGTCTACTGGGCGCTGTGGTGGAAAACGCTGCATTGGGGCCAATACTGTATCGCGCACTGCATAATACCCTTGTCCAGCTTTTATCTCCGGCGCAAGTATGCAGAGTAACAATAAAAGCTGAGGGCGCACAAATACAGTGGCGCACAGGAGCCGAGGCACCAGTTCAACAATTAAGCGCAAAATTGCTGGTGGCAGCCGACGGGGTTAATTCGCCAGTGTGTACTCAGCTGGGGATTACCACCAAACGTACAAATTACAATCAGCAAGCACTCATAACCACGCTGGGCCTACAACAAAATCACTGTGGCACTGCTTATGAACGCTTTGCCGAAAGCGGCCCTATGGCATTGTTGCCGTTGCCCACACGCAATGGTAGCCCCCGTGCGACGCTGGTGTGGACCTGCACTGGTGACGAGGCCGAAGAAATTGCTGCGCTGCCTGAAGAAGCTTTTATTCGGCGTTTACAGCAAAATTTTGGTTGGCGTGCCGGGCGTATTGCGCGCGCTGGCAGAATCCATAGCTACCCTCTCAGCTTATCGCTTGCCGATGAACAATATCGCCGCGGTGTTGTATTAGTGGGCAATTGTGCGCATTTTCTGCACCCTGTCGCTGGGCAGGGATTCAATCTCACCCTGCGGGATTGTTACAGCCTGACAGAGATAGTCGCCGATAAACTGAAAGCAGCCAATTACCGTGCCAATAGCGGTATCGGCGCGGTAGATATACTCCAAGCTTATTGGCGAAAACGCCAACGGGATCAACAATTAACTATCGGCTTTAGTGACCAAATCCCCGCACTGTTTGCTGCGCCCGGGTTCTGCGCCCGCGCACTTCGCCAAACGGGGCTGTTGGGCCTGATGTTAATACCTTCGCTGCGCACTAGCTTTGTGCGTCAGGCTGCGGGCCTCGGTATTTAACCCTAAAGTGTTCAGCATTTGGCAACGAGCAGCTATCTATGAATAAACACCCCGCAGACGTGACGGTTATCGGTGCTGGCCTGATCGGTCTGACACAAGCATTACTGTTGGCTATACATTATCCACAGTTACACATCGCCGTACTTGAATCCGCTACAAAACTGCCCCAGGCCAGTGTAGATGGCTATGATGCGCGAGTAGTGGCGCTGACCAAAGCCTCGCAAACGCTCCTCGAAGAGGTGGGAGTCTGGGAACAGCTGCCAGAATTTCGCAAGTGCTCCTACACTCAAATGGTTGTTTGGGATGCCGAGGGCACCGGTTCAGTGCACTTTAATTGCCGCGATGTTAAGCGGCCTAATCTCGGCTATATCCTTGAAAATAATGCGATTATTTCTGCCTTGCGCACACGCATGGAAAGCCTGCCAAATATAGAGCTGACGACTGGTTTTGATCTCGACAAAGGCTGGTACAAAGATGCCATTTGGCACCTGCGGCCACAAATTGATTCCACTAGCTCTGCCGATAGCCTACCAGTGCATACCACTCGCCTTTTAATAGGCGCCGATGGTATCCATTCCAAAGTGCGTGATTTACTGGGTATTCACACTCGGGATACCGATTATCAGCAAGCGGCCATAGTGTGTACGGTGCGCTGCCAAAAGTCACACCAGCACACCGCCTGGCAGCGTTTCTTAGATACGGGCCCACTGGCCTTCTTACCTCTAGCGGGAACCGAAGATCACCATCACTGTGCCATCGTTTGGTCCGCAGACAAGACCCTGGCTGGGGAACTGACAAACTTAAATGACGCTGAGTTTAGTTTGAGACTAGAGCAAACTTTTGAAAGTAAACTGGGCCGAATTGAATCGGTCAGCCGGCGCCATGCTTTCCCTTTACAGGCCCGTCATGCAGAAACATATCGGGCCGCCAATGGAGTTATTATCGGCGATGCAGCACACAATATTCACCCGTTGGCAGGCCAGGGTGCCAATCTGGGTTTAATGGATGCGCGAGTGCTTGACGATGAAATTGGCCGCGCACTAAGGCGGGGCCTTGCACCGGGGCATGACTCTACACTCTCGCGCTATCAACGCCGTCGGCGCGGGGAAAATGCAATCACACTCAACGCCATGAGCGGATTTAAAACACTCTTTGGCGCCAAAGCGCCCCATTGGCGTTGGCTGCGCAACAGTGGGTTTAATCTGGTGGATACCAGCCCATTGCTAAAAAAACATATTATTATGCGCGCCATGGCAATTTAAATGAGAAAAGGCGTTAATTTTGGCTAAATGGATTCCCATCTGTGATTTTCCTGCCCAAGAAGATCTCAGCGAGTTGGCACGGTTTATTCAACATCACCAGTTACCCCTGCGCATTATTGAAACCGATGGCACCCAGAGGCTTATCAGCCTCAGCGAACCATTGGTGGAACCCATGCGCGAGCTGTTGGCACGTTGGCGCAAGGGCGAAGTACAACTAGATCAGATTGCGCCAGAGCGAGAAGCACAAACCGGCAATATTTCACCCCATAGCGGCCAGCAACACACTGCAAGCAAAACACAAGAGGCCTCAAAGCCGCCGTCTCTATCGACCTGGCCGTGGCGCGCTACCCCATTCAGTCTGGTGTTAATTGCACTGTGTTTTATTGGCTGGTTGTTGGTGCGGCAAGGCTGGGTAGGGCCATTGGTCATTTACCCGGAACGGGGCAATACCTTTGATTTGGCCAGTTCCACCCTGGCGCAACATTGGCTACAGGGGGAATATTGGCGCCTGTGGACGCCAGCAATCCTGCATTTCTCCCTACCCCACGCACTCTTTAATGCCTTGTGGATTTGGGTTCTCGGCCGCCCATTGGAAGCCCGCGCGGGCACTCTAGCATTTGCCACCCTAGTGTTGGTGAGCGCTGCTATTGCCAATTTGAGCCAATACTATTGGACACCGCAAATCATGTTTGGCGGCATGTCTGGCGTGACGTATGCTTTGGTGGGCGCAGTGGCGGTAATACAGCGTTGGCAGCCCCAATGGACAGAGATACCCACTGCCCTTATATGGCTCGCTGTTATCTGGTTGCTCCTGTGTGCCACTGGAGCGGTGGATTATGTTATCAGTGGCGGCATCGCCAATGCAGCGCACCTGGGCGGCTTTATTTGCGGCATAGTACTGGGGTTAGTTTATTGTCTGTCGGGCGGCGCGAAGAAATTTTCTGGTGTGCCTTGAAAGTTTAGTTTTTCTCCGGTGTCTGGCCTTGAGTATGCAGTAAAGCAATAAAATAAATTTAAGTGCAGTAAAACATGAAGCATTTCAACATTCGCCTTGCCACCTTAGAAGATCGCAATGACATTTTCCGTGTTTATTGCGACTCTGTCTGGGTGTGCTCTCAGAATTAGCTATTTTAAGAACAATAAATCACGTATGACTTATGCTCGCAATATAGAAAATAAGCATCCCATTGGGTCAGGGGTAACGGAGGCAGCTTGCAAAACGTTAATCAAGCAGCGCTTGTGCAGTTCGGGAATGCGATGGAAAGAAAAGGGTGCGGCAGCCGTGATATCGCTAAGAAGTTTAGCGCATACGAATTGTCGGTGGAATCAATTCTGGAGCAATATTGACCAATATGGATTTCCTGTAGTGGCATAGTGTTTTAGCGGATTCTGATTGACCATACGTCTATAGTTAAATATTATTTTGAGAGCACACCCGTTTTGAGCAACTCCACAATGTCACCTGATTGGTATTTTTCTATATAAAATCTTAACGTTTCGTCATCAATCAATAACGCTTTTCGAATCGCCTTTAACTTCCAGCCCGTGCCAAGCAGAATAACCGCATTTATTTTGTAGGCATCACGGAGATTGCGCTCGGCTCTGTCGGCCTCGCGCAGTTCTTGGATTTGATTTTCTGTCAGCCAAAATTTTTTATAACTTCAACAGAATATGGCCTTTTGTAAAACTGAATTTTAAAATGCTACGGGTATATACCCATAGTGCTTGAGATTTAGGTTCTGTAAATTCTACTGATACGAGCTTTTAAGGCTTTTCAACCGTTTCCTAAGCCTAAATTTAAAACGTCATGGGTATATTTATCAAAAATCAGTGAGTTTTAAACTTTTTCTTGACTGACGGTTTGCTCATAGGTATAAACTAAAAAAGCAGTCTAGAGTCTGCCAGCGTCCCCCCTTAAAGGAGATAGCAGTGTGGCTATTTTGAGGAGTTGGTATATTCTACACTACCACTCACCTAAGTATTTCCGGGATTATTTTTGGAATTAAATAAGGATTTTTATAATGAATAAATTAAATTGGGTTGGATTTTTTCTCGCAGTATTGTTCTCTTCCTTTCATGCTAGTGTCAATGCGGTCGAAATATTAGTCTTCAATCCTGAGGATAGAATCAAAGATAGCTACATCGTTAAGCTTAAAGAAGAGACCATTGACTCGATTTTACCTCGAGGAAGCCATTCAAAAATTGATGTAGAGAATGCAGTTAAATTTCAGAGTCTAAATATTTCTTCCCAATATGGAGGAGTTATTAAAAATCATTACGATACAGTTTTTAAGGGTTTTTCTATTCAATTAGATGAATCTCAAGCCAATCTACTAGCCAATGATCCTAGAATAGAGTATGTGGCAGAAGATGGTTTTGTCTATACAAGTACCATTCAAACTAATGCCACATGGGGGCTTGATAGAATAGATCAAAGAGGGCGCAACTTAAATGGTGAATACCAATATACGAAAACTGGCGCTGGTGTAAATGTATATGTAGTTGACAGCGGAATAAATACTAATCATATAGACTTCGGTGGCAGGGCAAAAGTTGCTATAGATTTGGTGAATGATGGGCGTCAGGACTGCAGCGGCCATGGCACGCATGTGGCTGGAACCATAGGTGGCTCTAATTGGGGCGTCGCTAAACAATCTAATCTTTTATCTGTGAGGGTATTTGGTTGCGATGGAAGTACTTCTATATCTAATGTAATAAAGGCAGTTGATTGGGTTGGATCAAATGGCATAAGGCCAGCAGTTGTAAATATGAGCCTCGGTGGAGGTAAATCCCAACCCTTGAAAGATGCAGTTAATGGTGCGATCAATAGGGGCTTCACGTTCATCATTTCAGCCGGAAATGAAAATCTCGACGCTTGTAACAGATCACCAGCTGACGTAGCCGATGCATTGACAGTTGGAGCAATAGATAAAAATGACAAAAGGGCAAGCTTTTCAAATTACGGGCAGTGCGTAGACCTATTCGCCCCAGGACACGAAATAACCTCTGCCTCTCATACCTCTACTACCGGTTCGCGTACTTTGTCTGGCACTTCAATGGCAGCTCCTCATGTTGCAGGAATCGCGGCTCTATACCTACAGGATCGACCGTCAGTTTCGCCTAATGACGTTGTTCGAAACGTTATGTATTCAGTTACATATGGATTGGTTACCGATAAGCAAGCAGATACTCCCAACCTGCTTGCTTACTCTAAAGAGAAAACAAATGGAATAGTTCCATTTTTTAGGTATTCTGGGATTAATGATCACTTTTACACAACAAACTGGAATGAATTAGGCTCAGGACATTCATCAGAATGGCAGCTTGAAGGCATTGTTGGCTACATCAGCATTATTAGTCAGAATGGAAGTAAAGTTCTATACAGATATTACAGTAGTAAAGACAGCGACCACTTTTACACTACTAACTATGGTGAATTAGGTCAAGGCAATGAAGTTTGGCGTAAAGAACAGGATGCTGGTTATTTACCTCTTCCGAGCTCTAAAACACAGTCGCTATATAGATACTATGCAAACAGTGTTAAAGATCACTTTTACACACCAGATTTCAATGAATTAGGATCTGGCAATTCAACCTGGAAATATGAAGGGGTTGTAGGCCAAGTTTATAAAAGCCCTGAATGAAAACGTTTCTGCCGCAAAGATTGTACTTCCCTCAGGTTTTCAGCAAAAAGACATACTGTTGCTCTAAATTTGACTTTGAGGTCTTGAGATTTTATCAGCTTTAAAGGTGCCCATTACCCTAAAGTGTAGTAACTAGCTCCCGGCAAAGCCGGGGGCTTTAAATTTGTGAGCCACTCAAAACGGCTTTTACGGGCCTACGGTCCTTGATCCCCCAAAGGGGGCATCTCTCCTAAATTAACCTCAATTGATCGACTAGGCGATCTTCCTTCCCCTGATTTCTAATATACCCAAAGTGTTTGAAAATTAGGTTTTAAAAAGTTGTTGAAATTAATATTGGTTTTATTTATCTTTCGACACATAAAGAATTTTTGGCTAACAGATGATCAAATTATGGAATTGCGCGAGGACCACAAAGCCGAACGCAATCGTAATGCCTCCTATAAAATCAACTCGGTTATTCTTCTTGGTGCTGGATGGAATTTAAAAGCAGTTCGCGAAAAATTTTTTCTTGATGAAGAAACATTACGATCTTATGTAGACCTTATAGTTGCATAAAAATCGACCCGAGTACGTTTTTTACACTTTATATGTAGGTTGATATTGAACTATTTCGAGACTCCTGGATTTCACCCAGGGTGAAATCCAGGAATTAAATTAAAAGCATCTTTAAACCTGTAAATATAGATGTTTTACTCAAAAAATAGTAAATTTTATGCAACGATAGGGGGTATATTCCCCATGTTAATACATTAACGGAATATATATTGTTTTTGTGGATTATAATATAATCACAACATCTGGTTGTACGCCTGAGTACACGGCATTTTGAATATCAAAAGCTAAAAAATACGGATATAAATCACTCCAGGTTTAACAGAATTTAATATGCCTAAAAGCATGAGCCCTCGTGAAATCCAGAGAGTAGGTTAAGAAAAATTGCATTAAACTAGCCGATTGATACCAACCTGCTGGCATCCCAACAACCGTAGTATGGGGATGCCAGCATTTTTACTACGGCTTAGAGGCAAGGGTGGCTAGCCTTGCTCTGGGCTTCAGTGCAGCGGGTCTGAATCATCGCTGGGAGGTTTAGGGGGTTGGTTATCTCCAGGGGCTTGGGTGGTTTGAGGGTCTTCTGGTTGTTGAGGTTTTTTTGCTTTGGGCAAGGTCTGCTCATGGATCATCAGTTGACCACCATCGCAGGCCACTATGTATAGCCTTACGATGTCGTCCCCCATCCATACCGGCGTGACGGTGAAAATTCCGCCCAGGTGAACACGTTGTAATAATTTACAGTCTACTTCTAACATTTTACAATCTCCTTAAAAAAAGCCTGTGACGCGAAATTTCAGAACGCATGCACGCTTACAATGCATGCTCGCCACAGGCGTAATCTATCTAGATTCAATGTAAGGTTAATTTACTGAATGTTTGAAGTGCAGGGGCGGGCGGGCCGCGGCTGAAGTAGAGAACCACACCAAGTTTCACGGCACACCACAACGCACTCCGGCACCAAAGGTGAGAGCGGGTGAAATTGCTCAGCGCTACAAACAACTTTATTGAAGGCGAGCGTGTGATTAGCGTATCATCCAAGATAGCCTCTCTAGATAGTCTTGTATCTTTTGGGGTTAGCCATCTCTCGGTGCGCGAACACTGGGGGGTGGCGTTATCTCAAGTTCACACGATCATGTTGTGGTTCTTCTTCAGCTATTTATGGGTTTGGTTTCCGCGAGGGCTTCTGTGGTTTGAGGCCTCGCGGCTTGGGTCACACCATTGGGTATATGCTTAATCGTTTTCGTTTGTTTTTCTTTTGCTTTTCTCTTGCTTGCACTGGTTTTAGCTTGGGCGTCAGGGCAGTGCCGAATACCGTAATCGGTTTTTATGAAAAGTGCAATTAAAGTAAGGCATTAGGCGCCGAAAAATGCGCTGAAGGTTAAATATCTTTAATTCTTCGAATTGGGATTGCTCGGCAGCAATCAGTTCACTAATAGTTTCACTTTACCTTTGGCCTAATAAGCTACCTTTTGCTATTAAAGTATTTTGTCTTGCCAGTAAAAGCTGTGGGCTAGTTTTGAATGGAGTACAGCTAGATTGCGCACTCCATTTAGAGTATCAATGGACTAGCTTCTTGATAGTTATAAACTTCCTCGAGACCAGGGCCCAGTAATCAAAAACGTGACCCCAGGGGATTGAATGTTAACAAACAAATAGCTACCGGTAGGGTCGAAACAAGCCCCGCAAAATTCTGATGTGCGATAATCACCCATTGGAACTTGCTGATGGCCTGGAATGGCAGAAGTTAAGAGCACATTATTTTCAGCAAATTCGTAACTTTCTCCACTAGTTTCCACACCAATAAGACGTGTGCCCCGCTGTTGGCCATTAGCATCGGTGTGCCCGCCACCATCTTCACAAATCAATATACCACCGCGATGGTTGCTGGTTATATTATCGGGCGAATCCATTACCATTTGAGATGGCGAGGCATACAGTACTCTTAAATAATCATATTTATCATCATTGCTCGTTGCGGGAAGCAGTGCCCACACAACACCTTTTTGGGCCGGCCCGGCGCCCGTATCGGTCAGATAAATAACCCCATTTTGATACCAACACCCTTCCATGCGATAAAAGCGCGCTCCGCCTTTTACTTCACCTTGTAGGTAAGGCCCAGATTTTCCCAGGGCTTCAATCTTTGGCAAATTCTGCTGGGGTGATTGCATAAATTCTGAGTCGGCATCAGGCTGTTCCACGCGCACCCACTCCACTGCAAAATCATCTCCGAGGTTAACGTCCCTTAGGTTAGCATTATTTTGATCAACCACTTTAAGCATTTCCAATACGCCGCCTTGCTCTAAGGCGCCGATTTCGGGGCTGGTATTATTTGGGCGAAAACGATAGACACCAGAATTAGGGCCATTGTCTTCTGTGAGGTATGCAAACCCCGTGGCCGGGTCGATAGCCACAGCTTCGTGTTTCATAAACCCCATTTCTTTGATAGGTATGGCGCTTGCCGCTGCTACTTTTGGGTTTGGTACTTCAAATACATAGCCGTGATCTTTGGCACCGAGCAATGATCCTCGCTGACGTGTTTCTTCACAGCTTAGCCAGGAACCCCAAGGTGTTGGGCCGCCAGCACAATTAACAGCAGTACCACCTAATGTGGCCTGTGCTCCGGTGAACTGGCCATCAGTAAAAAATAAAGCGCTGGTACCACCCGCAAATCCGGCTAGGCCGACTTCAGGAAAACTCCAGTCATCGTAGATACTCGCCGCTCCTCGAATTAGTGGCAGGCCACCTACTGTGTGTATATTGTTTTCATGGTTTCGCATTAATACCAGTTCACGGCCGTCTTTACTCATTGAAATCACAGCCATACCATCATGACGCGCTGGTGTTGGCGCGTCGTCATCCATGAGATCACCGGTCCAGCTAAAACTTTGATATTGAAACCCTTCAGGTAATTTTAATAACGGCAGCCCGGTTGAATTATCTTCAACTGGCTGTAAAGGGCCATAGTCGTTACTTATGCTAACGCTGTGGTTATGTTTTTGTCGCGCCTGTAAGGCAGCCAATGGGGTTGCAAACGCCAGGCCGCCAGTTAACGCCGCTCCGTAGTTTAAAAATCGGCGACGGTTAAGTTTTGTATCCATTATTTAATCCTTTAAACATTGAAGATTTATCGATTCCGAGGGCATCTTGGTTATTTCGAGTTACGGTTTGTTTAAAGGGTAGTTAAATTATTGTGTCTGCTGAGAGTGGCATTTTTTAGGCTTTATATTAGCAATTATAACTACTACTTTTGGAAGATGGCGCCGCTTAATGCGTCAATCCGTGAACATAAAAAAATTACCAAATGGTTTTGATGTGTTCGTAATTAATAATTTTTTCATCAGTGGCCCCCCAAGGGGCATCCAGTTTTCGAGCTGTCGCCACTATGATGATCAGCTGGGTCTTTGTGGAATTCACCCGGTAACCTAGTTGACTTAATGCTAATTTCATTACCGACCGGCACAAAGCGAACGCCGTCTATTTGGGTGACTTCATTGATCCAGTTCTCAACGTCCATGCTCAAGCTTAAACGGCTTCTTTCTATCAACATGGAAATTTACCATGCCGATATAGAGGACATAATCACTTCGCTACCGTTAACCAAGGTATCTTTAATCGTTTTAGCTGCGGTTATTGAAAAATATTTATAATTAGAGGCCGGCCGCTCTGCTAAATATCCCTTAACACCTCTAAGGCATGCGCTTTAAATTTAGTCTTTGATTGTTGATTTGCTCCATAATTAGCACCTTACGAATGTGATTATGCGCAACAACATATCGTATTTTTCTATGGCCACTGATACTTAAATCACCAATTTCCAACCACTGAGTAAAACGCCAACACTCACTAGGCCCACCAATAAATTCATTGGAATACCGACACGCAAATAATCTGAAAATTGGTAATTGCCGGGACCGTACACCATTAAGTTGGTCTGGTAGCCCAGCGGGGTGGCGAAGCTGGCGGAAGCTGCCATCATCACCGCAAACATAAAGGGTTCGGGATTTAAGCCAGCATCCCCGGTAATTTGCAGCACAATTGGCACCATGATAATGGCCGCGGCGTTGTTGGTAATCATTTCAGTTAGCAGGGACACGCACAGATACACCAGTATCAGTATCAACCAGGGGCGATCGCCGCTCAGCTCAATCACACTATGTGCCAGCAGCCCAGCAGCACCGGTTTTTTGTACTGCCGCTCCCAGGGCAAAGGAGGCTGCGATGGTAATAATAATCGTCAGATCTAGGCTTTTTTGTGCCTGACCTAGCGAGCAACAGCCGCCCACCAGCATGGCTCCGGCACCGACCAGCGAGGCATTCAACATGCTGGTCAAACCACTACCTGCGGCAATCACAATACAAATTAGTATGCCCCAGGCCAGCAACCCTTTTTCGTGGTCCGGCGTCTCTGTATCCAGGTCATTGACCAGTAGGAAATCACGATTGTAGCGCTGTCGTACAATAAATCCTGGGTGTGCTTCCAGCAGCAGTGAATCACCGGCCTTAAGGCGTGTACTGCCGAGGTTGCTTCGCAATCGTTCACCGTTGCGTGCCACTGCCAGTACCGCGGCCCCATAACGACTGCGAAATTCCGCATCGCGAATACTGGTGCCGATAATATCGCAATGGGGGGATACCACCACTTCCACCAGTCGCCGACCACCCGCCGTCGCAGTGAAACGAGGGCTGGCATTGTCGTGCCCTGCCGAGGGCAAGATGCCACGCATGCGCAGCAGATCGGAAATGGCTTCTGTATCCCCAGCAAACACCAAGCGGTCACCGCCGCGCAGAACTTCTGTTGAGCGAACCGGGGTAATGATGCGGCTCGCACGCTCAATTTCCACGAGATAAATACGCTGCAATCCCCGCAATCCTGCCGTTTCTACAGATTGGCCCACCAGCGGTCCGTCCTCGGCCACCAGCACTTCTAAAGTAAATTCTCGCAGGTTGCCAAATGGCTGCTGCTTGCGCCGATCCGGTAACCAACGGGGGAAAAAAATTAGCATAAAAATTGAGCCCGCCAGTGCCGCTGGCAAGCCCACCACAGTAATGGCAAAAATCGAGAATCCCTGGTTGCCGGTAATAGCCTGATATTGGCCATTTACCACCAGATTGGTGCTGGAGCCAATCATTGTTAGGGTGCCGCCGAGAATCGCTCCATAGCTCAGTGGGATCATTAATTTTGATGGGGTTATGCCAATGCGCTTGGCCCAGATATTAACCGCCGGAATCATAGTGGCAACCACCGGCGTATTGTTAAGACAGCCGGAAAGCGCCAGTACTGGGGTAAACATCCGCAGCATCGCTTTACGGTTAGAGCGGGGGCTGCCCAGCAGGTGCTCAATCACTAAGTCAATGCCGCCGGAGGCGTGGAAACCTGCAGCTACCACAAACATCGCCGCTACGGTAATCAGGCCACTGTTACTAAAGCCAGACAACGCTTCTGCGGGCGTGAGAATGCCGCTCACGCTGAGCAGCGTTAACGCAGCCATCATGACCAAATGTGCCTGCAGGCGTGTAAATATTAAGGTTGCCAAGACGGCGCATATCAATGAGAGAGAGAACCAGCCAGCCCAATCCATAGTATTCCAATTGTTACTCAAGAGTTGTTGGACGTTTCGCCATAGCCCGCAAACACAAAGACTCACAAGGCGCTAGCCTCCAAAGTGGCAGGCAAAATCGGTGTGGAGTGCTCCAAGGATGGTGGGCAGTTAACAGAAGCTTGCGTCAAGAAGGCATCTCAGGCAAGCCTGAATTTCGCTCCCGGATAATAACTTGGCCATTAGTCCGGCCGGCTTTTACCCGGACAGCGGACACCCGCTGTGGACACATAAATAACGCATCAAACCCAATGACATTAAAAAAATTCAGTGATAACAATAAGTTAAATGACCATCAAAAACTGGCACAATATTTGCCTTAACATTAACGCAACGCGACCAAACAGCCTGTTTAAAGACCTTTAGCCGTGTGAAAACTTTATTGTGGCACTGGCAACAACAAAAGAAGCACCATTAATGATCAAAGACACTTCCGCCCAAGATAACACCCTGGCACCTGTGGCCCGCTGGAGAAACCCGCGCTTACTGGGTACGGTGGCTACCGCTATATTGTTCGTCGCTTTTCTTATTTGGGGTTTTAATGCCTATGTTTACAGCGGGCAGATAGACGGCAGCCTATCACTGGCTAAGCTCCGCATCGCCAAAGTCGAACGTGGTGAGCTGGTGCGTGATCTCGTGGTTCAGGGCAAGGTCGTTGCCGCTAACAGCCCGACACTGTTTAGCCCTGCCCAAGGCATCGTCAATTTTGAAGTCAAAGCCGGGGATAGAGTCGAACGCGGCCAATTATTGGCTAGCATCGACAGCCCTACGGTCAATAATCAGTTTGCTCAGGAAAGTGCCTCTTTCAATGAATTGAGTGTGGCCCTACAACGACAAAAAATTGAAGCCAAGCGCCAGCGTTTAGAGAACCGTCAGCAGGTGGACCTTGCCGCTGTCACCCTCTTCGCTGCTAAACGGGAACTCCAACGGGCTGAACGCTCTATCAAAAAGCAGATTTTGTCGCAACAGGATTTTGAAAAAGCCGAAGACGATCTCGCTCGCGCACAACTGGAATACGCCCAGGCGGAACAGAACGCTGCCTTAGACTCAGAATCTCTAGCATTTGAAACGCAAACTTTGGAGCTGCAACTCTCACAACAAAAGCTGCAAATGGAAGAGCTGAAGCGCAAGGTCAGTGAACTGGCGATCAAATCACCGGTGAGCGGTACCGTCGGCAGCCTCGCCGTTACCCAACGCAGTGCTGTTGCCGCCAATGTAGCGCTGATCACCGTGGTAGATCTCACCAGTTTTGAGCTGGAGGCGGCGGTGCCGCAGAATCAGGCCGATGACCTAGGGTTGGCCATGGCGGTGGAAATCAATTTAAACGGCAACAAAATACCTGGGGAAATTACCGCCATAGCACCGGAGGTTATTGATAACCAGGTGCAGGCACGAGTGCGTTTTAGTGATGGACAGCCGTCCAACCTGCGCCAGAATCTGCGGCTTACTGCCCGCATTCTGCTGGAAAGCCGCAGTGATGTCATGCTGGTCAAACGCGGTGGCTTTATCGATCAGAGCGGCGGTCGCTATGCCTTCCGCCTCAACGATCAACAGCAAGCAGAACGGGTTTCCATTCAGATTGGCGCTCTGGGGCTCAAGCAGGTGGAAATTGTCTCTGGCCTGGAAGAGGGGGATCAGATCATCATCTCTGCCAATGAGATGCTGGAAAATGCCCAATTGATTGCCCTGAAAGAATAACTCCCGCAATAAAAACTGCACTGAACCACTTTTAAAAATCTTTTAAGAATAGGAAAGCATCATGTTAAAAATGCACAAAGTTCGCAAAAGCTTTCGCACCGACACCATCGAAACCCATGCTCTGCGTGACTTTAATCTGGAAGTTAAAGAGGGAGAGTTTATTGCCGTGACCGGCCCCAGCGGTTCCGGTAAAACCACCTTTTTAAATATCGCCGGCCTACTCGAAGCCCACAGTGGCGGCCAGTATCTACTCGATGGCGATGATGTCAGCGGGCTCAATGATCGCCAACGCTCGCGCCTGCGCAATGAGAAAATTGGCTTTATTTTCCAGGGTTTTAATCTGATTCCCGATCTCAATTTGTTCGACAATATCGATGTGCCACTGCGTTATCGTGGTTTTAAAGCTAGCGAGCGTCGCCGTCGCATCGATAAGGTACTGCAACAGGTGGGCCTGGCGGCGCGGGCAAAATATCTACCGTCACAGCTATCTGGTGGTCAGCAGCAGCGCATTGCCATCGCCCGCGCTTTGGCGGGTGAACCACGATTTTTGCTCGCGGATGAGCCCACCGGTAACCTCGATTCACTCATGGCCCGCCAGGTGATGGAGCTGTTGGAGCTGGTTAACGACTGGGGCACCACCATCGTTATGGTCACCCACGATCCGGATCTGGCCCGCCGCGCCGAGCGTAATATTCAGATAGTCGATGGCCAGGTGGCCGATCTGGAATATCACGCCAACCCAGCCGCGCTCAGCGCCTGAGGAGAACACAATGTTTGGTTATTATATTGCTCTGGCACTGCGCAGCCTGCGCACCACGCCCATATTGAGTGCGCTGATGGTGGCGGCCATCGCCGTGGGGGTGGGTGCTGCCATGACCACTCTGACTCTCAATTACATGATGTCGCGCAATGCACTGGCGCACAAAGACGATGTGCTTTATGCGATGCAATTGGACAACTGGGCTCCCGACCGGGGCTGGCAAAGCCCCAATGAAATGCCGTGGGAGATCAATTATAAGGACGCCATCAGTCTACTGCATTCCGACATTCCCACCTATCAGGTGGCGATGCATCGTTGGGGTGGGCCCCTCAGTCGAGAAGATTCAGAACTGCGCCCCTATAGTGCCGAGGCCAGGGTTACTAGCCGTGATTTCTTTGCGCTGTTTGATGTCCCGTTTATCTACGGCGGGAGCTGGAGCAGTGATGCTGACAGCAACCCCGTCTACCAGATAGTGCTGTCACAGCAAACCAACGAAAAATTGTTCAATGGCGAAAACAGTGTGGGGCGCACCGTAAATTTCAATGGTGCGCCTTTTACCGTAGTAGGTGTAACCGAGTACTGGCAGCCCAGCCCCAAAGTACATGATTTGAATAATGGAAATTTCAAAAAGTCCGCAGAAGTATTTTTACCCTTCGGGCTACATCGCAGTTTTGAGATTTACTCTTGGGGCAATACCAACGGTTGGAAAGGAGAAGTAATCGACAGCTACGAGACACACTTGGGCAGTGAGTATGTGTGGATTCAATATTGGGTGCAGTTGGACAGCGCCCAGCAATTGGAGGATTACCGGGATTATTTAACCGGTTTTATTCGCCAACAGAAAGCCCAAGGGCGCTTTCCGCGGCCGCTGAAATTTGGCCTCAGCCGGCCCTCCCAGTGGCTTCAACTCAATGAAGTCGTTGAAGACGACGATTATATGCTGAACTGGTTGTCCCTCGCCTTTTTGTTGGTGTGCCTAGTCAACGCTGTGGCGCTGCTGTTGGCCAAATTTCTGCGCAAGGCGTCGGAGGCCGGGGTGCGCCGCGCCCTGGGGGCAAACCGTCGGGCGATATTTACCCAACATCTGGTGGAGAGCGGCTGCATCGGCCTCGCCGGCGGCCTTGTCGGTATTTTCTTGACTACGGCTACTCTGGCGCTAATGCGCCAGCTGCAAATGGGTGCGTTGGATAGCGTGGCGGCAATGGATTGGTTGATGATGTCTGCTGCCATCGGCCTGGCGATTCTATCGAGTCTGCTGGCTGGCCTCTATCCCGCTTGGCGCATCAGCCGCACCAACCCCTCCATTTATTTAAAAACCCAGTGAGGACACAATCATGCTGGAATTGAGACCCATTCTATCGGCGCTTTGGCGCCACAAGGTTTCTGCATTGCTGATTGCTCTGCAGTTGGGGTTGACCCTCGCGGTCATCAGTAACGCCGCCGTGATAGTACAAGAACGGATACAACAGGTAACCCGGCCCACCGGCGTGGCCGTGGCTGACATTGTTACCGCACATATTGCCCCTGTTGCTAAGGACTATGACTTACTACAAGCATTCCGCCTCGATCTGGCCATGATTCGCGCGCTGCCCGAAGTGGTTGCCGCTACCGTAAGCCGGGCGCCACTGACCGGTAGCGGATCTTCCTCTGGCGTCCAGGCCGAACCCAATCGGGAGGTGGGTGCAACCCCTGCTGCCATTTTCATGGTCGATGAGCACTTTATCGACGCCCTGGGCATGCAGCTGGTAGCCGGCCGCACTTTTGCGGCAGAAGAAATTGGCGAGGCCAGTGAAACCACCAGCTGGCGATCAAATACGGTGATCATTACTCAGCAATTGGCCGACAAGTTTTTTGCCAATACGCAAGCATTGGGCAAGGCCATTTACTTTAGTGGCGAAGATAACCCGATGGAAGTTGTCGGTATAGTGGCGCGCAATCTAGGCCCCTGGCCTAATAGCACGAGGGCTGGCAACGCCATATTTCTCCCTATCCTTATGGATACCCAGAAGCACGACTTTATCGTCCGCGCCGCACCGGGGCAACGGGATGGGCTGGTGAAACTGCTGGAGGAAAAGCTGGCCGAGCGCGATTCCGAACGCGTAATTACCGTTAAAACCTTAGAAGAACAGAAAAATCGCTATTACGCTGGGGACAACACATTGATCACTATGCTCAGCGGCGTGGTGGGCTTGCTGACCTTTATTGTCGCCCTTGGCATTATCGGCCTAACCGTTTTCTGGGTTGCCCAGCGGCAGAAGCAAATTGGTGTGCGCAGAGCCCTGGGGGCTAACCGCAGTACTATTTGCCGCTACTTTCTACTGGAAAACCTGATGATTGCCACCACCGGCATTTCCTTCGGCGTGGCCGCGGCACAAATTTTCAATCATTTCCTCGTCAGTGCTTTCAACCAACCCCCACTACCACCGGCCACAGTTGCTAGCTGTGCTTTGGCGTTGGTGCTCATCAGCCTAGTTGCGGCGCTGATTCCGTCCCTGCGCGCCGCCAATATTTCGCCAGCCACGGTGACACGCAGTTTATGATGGGTAATGGCTGAGCATAATCGTTACGGTGAATTGGCAAAATACTTCAAAAAAAGGTTGGGTGATGTTGGCATATTATATGGTATTGGCGTTACGCAGTTTACAGCGCACGCCGATATTGAGTGCGCTGATGGTGGCGGCCATCGCCGTGGGGGTGGGTGCTGCCATGACCACCCTGACCTTAAATTATATGATGTCGCGCAATGCATTGGCCCATAAAGACGATGTGCTTTATGCGGTGCAGTTGGATAGTTGGGGCCCTGATGAGTCTGCCGAAGGGCCTTATCAAATGCCTGATCAATTAAGCTATCGGGATGCCAAAGCACTACTGCGCTCAGATATTCCCCAGCGTCAGGTAGCCATGCACCGTTGGGGCGCTACGTTGACCCGGGAAAATTCTGAGCAGAGCCCCTTACAAGCGGAAATTCGCGTTAGCACCCGGGACTTTTTTCCGTTGTTTGATATTCCCTTTCTTTACGGTAACCGCTGGGAGCAGAGCGCCGATGAAAGCCCAGCGCGCCAGGTGGTATTGTCCCAAGCCATGAACGAGCGATTATTTAATGGCGACAACAGTGTCGGACAACCAGTGAACTTAAATGGGGAAGTCTTCACCGTCATCGGCGTGCTCAAGCACTGGAACCCCTCACCTAAGGTGTACGATCTTATCAATGGCGCCTTTAAAGATTCTGAGGCGCTCTATATCCCATTTGGGCTCCACCACCAGCTACAAATCTATACCTGGGGTAACTACGATGCCTGGTGGAATGAAATCCCCAAAAACTACCAAGATTTCCTCAATAGCCACCTAGTGTGGACTCAGTATTGGGTGGAGCTAAAAGATGCTGAGCAGAAAAAAGCGTATGAGCATTTTCTTACCGCTTACATAAAACAGCAAAAAGCGGAGGGGTTGTACCCTCGCCCGCTAAAATTCCGCCTCAGCCGCCCTTCTGAATGGTTGCGGGTCAACGAAGTATTGGCAGATGACGACCGCATGCTGGGCTGGTTGGCGCTCGCCTTCTTGTTGGTTTGTGTGATCAACGCCACGGCGCTGTTATTGGTGAAGTTTTTGCGCAAGGCGCCGGAAATGGGGATACGCCGCGCCCTTGGTGCCAGCCGCAATGCCGTCTTCAGTCAGCACCTGATCGAGAGCGGTTGCATCGGGTTACTGGGTGGAATCGGCGGTATTTTACTTGCGATAGTCGGTTTGGCGCGGTTGCGCCAACTGCAAATGGGCAGCCTCGATCAGATAGCGTCGATGGATTGGGTAATGATGTCTGCGGCCATTGTTTTGGCGCTCATCGCCAGCATACTGGCCGGACTCTACCCGGCTTGGCGCATTAGCCACAGCAGCTCTTCGGCCTATCTGAAAACCCAATAATGCGTTTAGGTAAATGATCATGTTGGAATTGAGACCCATTTTATCCGCGCTCTGGCAGAGCAAAACTGCCGCGTTGCTGATCGCTTTACAATTGATGTTGACTTTAACCATTGTCAGTAATGCCGCGCTGTTTATTCACAACCGTCAAGAAAAAATCGCCCGTCCTACCGGCATGGCGGAAAAAGACATCCTCGCTGTCAATTTCTCAGCACTGGCTAAAAACTATGAGATGCCCGCAGCAGTGGATGCTGATTTGGCACTGATACGCTCAATCCCCAGCGTTATTGAAGCCACCCATAGCCATAAAATTCCACTGTCGGGCAGTGGCGAATCGTTGAGTTTGTTTCTTGAACCAAACGCCAATAAAGGTGGATTCAGTGCCAGTTACTTCTACGTTGGTGCCGGGGTAACCGAGGCATTGGGCATGGAATTGATCGCTGGGCGTGATTTCAAGGCAACGGATGTACAAGTTGGCGACCACACTTCCCGAAATACCCTGAATGCCGTTATCGTCACTCAGCAGTTCGCCCGGCAACTCTATCCAGATGCGCATGCGGTGGGAAAATATTTGTACACAGGCAACAATAACCAACCGATAAAAATTATCGGCATAGTGGCGCGTAACCTCGGTCCTCACCTCCATCAAGCTATGGCCGGGAACACTGTATTTTTCCCTCAATTGATGGTCGTTGATGGCAGCGCTTCGATGACTTATTTAGTCCGCAGCGAACCGGGCCAGCTTCAGGAGGTCTTTAATCAGCTTGAAGGAAAACTGAGAGTCCGTGATCCGCAGCGAATCATTAGTTTGCGCACCCTCGAAGCGTATAAAAAGCGTAGCTATCGGGCGGACAATACTACTATCGAGGTACTCGCTACCGTGATAACCCTGCTGGCCACTATCATCGCTCTGGGTATCCTTGGCCTCACCAGCTTTTGGGTCAGCCAACGCCGCAAACAGATCGGCGTGCGCCGCGCTTTGGGTGCCAGCCGCCGCGCCATTGCCCGCTACTTTTTAATAGAGAACCTGATGGTTGCCGGCACCGGCATCGCCCTCGGCTTAGCCGCTGCCCAGCTCGCCAACAAGGTGTTGGTCATGTATTTCAATCAGCCTGCGCTGCCCTTGCCGCTGCTGTTAGGTTGTGCCCTAATACTGCTCGTGATCAGCCTGGGGGCGGCGTTGTCGCCCGCTCTGCGTGCCGCCAATATTTCCCCGGCACTGGCCACTCGCAGTGTTTAACCACAGCTGCCGCTGTGAGTGCCACTGTACAACAACACCAAAGACTGTGACTTTAGCCGTTGGATTTCGCTATGGACAAAGTACTCGTCATCGACGACAACCCCAGCATTATTTCCGCACTGGAACTGTTGTTCTCGTTACATCAAATTGAAACTCTGAGCGCCATCACCCCCCAAGCTGGTATCCAATTGTTGCAACAGCGGCAGGACATTGGCCTGGTTATTCAGGATATGAATTTCAGTACGGATACCACTTCTGGGGATGAGGGGCGCGAATTATTTTTTGCCATCCGAGAAATTGAACCGGATCTGCCGATTATTCTGCTCACCGCCTGGACTCAGTTGGAAATGGCAGTGGAGCTGGTTCGAGCTGGGGCCGCCGATTACCTCGGTAAACCCTGGGATGATCATAAGCTTGTCGCTACAGTAAAAAACTTGCTGGAATTGCATGAACTTCAGTTGCAACAGCGCCAATCCCAGTTATTGGTGCAGCAGGCGCGGCACCATCTGCATCAAAGTTTTGACCTGCAAGGGATTATTTATCGCAGCGACAAAATGCAAAAATTGCTCGAAATGACCACTCAGGTGGCACGCGCCGAGGTAGCTGTGCTGATCACCGGGCCCAATGGCGCTGGCAAGGAAAAAATTGCCGATATTGTGCAAGCAAACTCACCGCTGCGGGAGCGGCCCTATCTAAAAGTCAATGTGGCGGCGCTGCCGGAAGAGCTGATGGAAGCTGAATTATTTGGTGCCGAAGCCGGCGCTTTTACCGGTGCTGGCAACCGCCTGCGCCAGGGGCGCTTTGAGGCCGCCGATGGGGGCACTTTGTTTCTTGACGAGATCGGCGAGCTCTCTCCCGGTGGCCAGGTGAAATTGTTGCGGGTTTTGCAAAGCGGAGAATATCAGCGCCTGGGCAGCAATCAAACCCGTCGTACTCAGGTGCGGGTTATCAGTGCCACCAATAGTGATTTACCACAATTAATTGCCAAGGGTAAATTCCGTCAGGATTTATTTTACCGCCTCAATGTCATTGAATTGCCGTTGCCGCCTCTAAAAGACAGAGTTGAAGACATACTGCCATTGGCGCAGGCTTTTCTCAAAGCGGCAGCGGACGGCGGCAAACAATTTTCACCCCAGGCCCAAGATGCGTTGATTCGCTACCCTTGGCCTGGCAATGTGCGTGAATTACAAAACATGATGCAGCGGGTGGCATTACTGAGCCACGGGAAGGTTATCGACGAACAAATTCTTGCTCTACCCGCTCACGACAACACAAAAGCGCCAGTCCTAGACTTTGAGCCCAGCCGTGAATTACTGTTACAGACCCTGGCCGACTGTAATGGAGTCATCGCTCAGGCCGCCCGAGAACTGGGGCTGAGCCGCCAGGCGCTCTACAGACGCCTGGCGAAGCATAAAATCCAATGCTAGGTACTGTTACTTGTCTATAGAAAACCAACCCTGCGCATTTTCTCTGCAAGGGCGTATTTTTGCAGCGGCATCGTTGCCGCTCATCGTCGCCAGTAGTGCGCCTTTGTTGTTATTGCAACTGAATACTGGGCCCTGGTTTGCTTGGTCCGCAAGCTTATTGATCGCACTGGTTTTATTAATATTCCTGCTGAACCTGGCTAACCGTTCTCTTAGCTATAGCCTCGAAGCATTGCATGCCGGGCTGCTTAATTTTCGCGATGGAGCCTTTTCCATTTCGCTAGTCCGCCGCCGCAACAACCCTTTCAGCGAGTTATTGCAACTGTACAATGAAGTGGGAGAGATCTTGCGATGTGAGCGCGCACATATTGCACAACGAGAACTCTTGCTGGATACCATCATCCAAAGCTCGCCTCTAGCGCTGATGCTCATCGACCACCGCGGACATATCCTCTACGCCAACACCCGGGCTCACCATCTGCTCAATAACGGCAAAGCTATGCAGGGCCTGCGCTTAAAAAGCTTATTATCCAGTTGCCCGGTCGAGCTGGCGCGCGCAATAGAGCAGCAGCAGGATGGACTGTTTAGTTATCGCGATGCAGGATGGAACTGCACTTTGCATGTTAGTAACAGTGCCTTCAATCTCAATATGCAGCCTCATCGCTTGATTCTCTTGAAGGAGATGTCTCAGGAATTAACTCGCGCGGAAATACAGGTGTGGAAAAAGGCCATTCGCTTGGTCAGCCACGAATTGAATAATTCTCTCGCCCCTATTTCTTCTATGGCCTTCAGTGGCAAACAG
The DNA here is from genome assembly GCA_022600975.1 of Gammaproteobacteria bacterium. Taxonomy (GTDB): domain Bacteria; phylum Pseudomonadota; class Gammaproteobacteria; order Pseudomonadales; family Cellvibrionaceae; genus Microbulbifer. Next base: position 6,067 of record JAHZJJ010000146.1, on the reverse strand, counting down.
CTTTCTCTTCAGGCACCTCAAGCACACGCGCTGGCTCAGGTGTTCGACGTGATCGCCGAACGCTGCCAACATCTAACCGAATTTACTCAGGGTTACGCCCGCTTTGCCCGGTTGCCATCACCTAGTTGCAAAGCAGTGCCCTGGCAACAGCTGATTAACAATTTACAACCATTGCAAAGTTTCCTTGTGGAGGGAGAAATCCCTGCGCAACGTGGTTATTTTGACCCGGTACAAATTGAGCAAGCATTGCTGAATTTACTTAAAAACGCTGCCGAATCTGGCAGTGCACCAGAGCATATTGCTCTTGCTTTCAAAACCGATCATCAAGGCCAGCTGCTCTCGGTTCGTGACCGTGGCAGTGGTATGAGTGAGAAGGGCTTACAGCAGGCATTACTGCCCTTTTACTCCACTAAGACGCAGGGCGTTGGTCTCGGGCTGGCGTTGTGCAACGAGATAGTCGAAGCCCACAACGGCAAATTGCAATTATATAATCGCGCTCAGGGAGGGCTTCAAGTCAATCTTTGGCTACCTTGGGCACAATTAAAAGCGTGAATAGGTCGTGCGCTTGATTTTATACTGTAAAGCCACATTATATCTGCAGGGCATAATCATTATGCAATGCAGTGAAATAAAATGAGCAGATAACATGACAGAACAATTCCCTCTAAATACAACGGAGCAACACGAGCGCTCTGCGTACAATCTGGCCACTTTGGTCTATTTAATACAGACTATCAGCCTGGTCACCGCCCTCCCCTTTTTTATTGCCGTAATTGTTAATTACGCTAAACGCGGCGATGTGCACGGTACAATAGCCGAATCGCATTTCCGTTGGCAGATTCGCACTTTCTGGTTCAGTATCCTATGGCTTATCATCGGCTGGTCCACGGTGTGGATACTGGGACTAGGCTTTGTAGTTTGGGGTATTAGTTGGATTTGGGTAGTTTACCGGGTTATTCGCGGTTGGGTAGTGCTGGCAGATAGGCGGCCCGCTTATTAATTACTCACTTTTTTAAAGGGCCCTTTACTGCAGCGGCAACCGCAATTGGTGGCCGCAAGAGTGACACTGCAGATAGCGACGAAGCTTGAGTGCATCAAGAGCTTGTGCAGAGTTGCGTGATTTAACTGCGGCTTCTAGGTTTAAAGGTTCTTGTGTGGGCCAAAGACCTCGTAATGAATATGCTTCTCAGGCACTCCCCAGCCTTGTAATGTATTTTTTACTATCAACATAAAACCTATAGGCCCACAAAAATAATAATGCGCATCAGGCAGCTGAATGGCTTCTCGAATAGTATTTAGATCCATTTGCCCCGCGTAATCGTGCAATCTATCCTGGGCTTCGGGCTGATCATAAAATAGGAAGCTCTGAATATGGTTATGTTGTTTTGCTGCATTTTTTATATGCTTGGCAAACGCATGGGTTCGGCTATTAATAGCACTGTGTATATAGCGGACTTCTCTGCTTTGGCCCTCAGCGATAAGGCTGTTAAACATACTCATCATCGGTGTTAAACCCACACCGCCACTGATCAAGATCACCGGCGAATGGCAACGCATATCCAGATAAAAACTGCCACTGGGAGGGCTTAATTTTACAATACTTCCCTCTTTTATCTTATCGTGCAGATAATTAGAAACTAGCCCTGAATGGCCATCACCAAGTTCACGCTTAACAGAAATGCGATAGCTTTTGCCGTTGGGGGCGCAGGATAAGCTATATTGGCGAATCTTCTGATATTGTTGCCCTTCTGGCTTAAGATAAATACCAATAAATTGACCTGGCTTATAGCTGGCCACCGGCTTGCCATCGACAGGCTCTAAGTAAAAAGAGGTGATAACTGCACTCTCTGGGACTTTTCTGGCTATATGAAATTCTCGGGTGCCATACCAACCGCCGGGCTGCTCAATAGAACGCTTATAGATATCCCTTTCTAGATTGATAAATAGTTGAGCCAGAAACTCATAAGCTTTCGCCCACGATTGAAGAATCTCATCCGTGGCAGCTTCACCCAGCACCTCTGCCACCGCGCCTAACAAATACTTGCCAACAATCGGGTAGTGCTCAGGCTGTATATTCAAATTTGCGTGTTTGTGAGCTATGCGTTCTAGAGCACTCTTCAGAGCTTCCAGATTGTCGATGTTGGCAGCATAAGCGTACACAGCAGCGGCCAGGGCGCGGGACTGATCACCGGTCTTTTGGTTCGTACCATTAAAAATATTGAGTAACTCAGGGTGAGCCTTAAACATATTGTGGTAGAAAAGCTGAGTAATGGCTTCGCCATGCCGTGCTAACACAGGCGCTGTGGACTTGACAGTTCTAATGGTGTCTTGACTAAGCGACATTATCGTACCCTCTTAAAAAGAAGCATATTATATGAATGTTTACATAGAGATGCATACTATATACTCTTTTAAGGGTTGTCCACGTCCGTTTACCACGATAGGCTCAGACAAGGTGATAATGCGGGCACCCAAAAAATAGCCTTAAGCTTTGAGATGCTAATGAAGTTAAACAAACAGACCGATTATGCACTGCGAATTTTGATTTACGCTTCTCTTACAACCGGTGAAGAGCTGCTTTCTATTCAGCAGGCCACAGACGTCTACGCCTTGTCGCGTAATCATGTTATGAAAATTGTACAAAAGTTGGGACAATTGGGTTATTTGAAAACCATTCGAGGTAAAGGTGGCGGTTTTAAATTAGGCAGAGCGCCAGAGTTGATCAATATCGGCCAACTCATTCGGCAGCTAGAAAATTCTCTGGTATTGACCAATTGCGACCAGCCGCCTTGCCGCTTGTCTCAGGGATGCCAATTAAAGCGGGTACTGGCTGAAGCAATGGTGTCCTTTCTTGGGGTGCTTGATAAATATACACTGGCCGATCTTATTTCAAATCGTGGACAGCTGGTCGAGCTATTGGCAATAGAGGAGCCCGGGCAACACAAAACTAGTGCGTAACCAAAGCCCTCTACTACGCTAAACAGATTGGACCTGAAACCCAATCTATGCGCTCCACGCTAAGCCTGCTCGACGAGATCCGCTAGCTGTTCTTTCGAGCTAGCCGTTTTAATCACCTTTCTGGCCTCTTCCGTTAACTGATTTTTACCTGTTAGCAAGTCATTCAGAGTTCCATTCTCTTTTTCTACTAATCCTAACTCTTGTAACATGGCATCAACCACGGGGGCATTGGCTCGATAATTGAGCGCCGCGGTGGTTACCTGGTCGGCTATCGACTCTTTAGTGCTGGAGCCATCCGACGCCACAGTTGCCATGCCGGAACCATATCCCTGAAGAATCTTGATACCCTCTATATTTTCCAGCGGTTTCACTGCATTGGCGACAATTTCAGGCAGTACCTTTAAAATGGCCAATGCCTTTTGTAATTCAATTTGATTTTGATTTAGTGTATTTTCCGCTTGATGCAGGGCCATTTTACCAGCGGCCTCAACTGCAAATACTTTTTCATTGGCTGCAGCAGTGAGTTTTTTGGCATCGGCATCGGCTTTGGCTTCGGTCAAAATCGCTTCCGAACGATCTTCTGCTGCCTGTTTTTCAGCCTCAGCCTGTACGGTGACACCTACCGCAATTTTTGCAGCTTCTTTCTTGGCATCAATTACTTCGATTTCCTTGCGGCGATTGGCTTCCGCCACCTCGCGGGCAGTAATTACTGCCTCTGATTTCTCTACCTTATCTTTTTCTGCCCCGGCAGCTTTAGCTTGAGCCGCTGATTCCTCTTCTGATTTAACAGCAATGGCTATTTGTTTTTCCTGGGCTGCAACTTCTATATCTCTTTGTTGATGAATTCTGGCTTGCTGAAGCGATTTATGCTTTTCTATTTCCCGGGTTTCAATTTCTTTCGTTTTTTCAATTTCTGAGAGTTCAATTGCGCGCTGCTTGGCAATTTCTGCCTGGCGCTCTTCCTGCTCTTTTATCTCTCTGGTTTTAACAATTTCAGCTTTTTGTTCTACTCGCTTGAACTCCAGTACCTGCTCCTGAGCGAGCCTAGCCTGCTCCTCTTCTTGTTTGATTTCCAAAGACTGCCGCTCTGCTTCGAGGTTTCGACGCTCTATTTGGATACGGTTTTCTTGTTCTATATCGTTGGTCTCTTTACGTTTTTCCTCAATGATTTTCGCTAGTCTTGAGCGCCCTTCAGCATCAAAGGCATTGTTATCATTGAAAAACTCTAGGTCAGTCTGGTCAAAGCCAGTCAGGGAGACAGATTCGAGTTCAAGACCATTTTTTTCCAAATCGTTAGCAACACTCTGCTGAACCTTTTGTACAAATTCAGCGCGTTGTTCGTGCATTTCAGTCATGCTCATTTCCGCAGCTACGGCTCGCAATACATCGACAAACTTGGATTCCATCAACTGTTTAAGCTCTTCTACCTGTAGTGTTCTTTGGCCAAGGGTCTGGGCAGCCATAGAAATACCTTCTTCGCTATGGGCTACTCGCAGATAAAAATCAGCGCGAACATCAACCCGCATGCGATCTTTGGTTATCAACGCATCTTTACGCACTTTTTCCACTTCAATGCGAATTGTCTTCATACTGACCAACATGGTTTCGTGAAGTATCGGTAAGCAAATACAGCCCCCGTCTTTGATAACCCTCTCTCCACCTAAACCCGTGCGAACAAAAGCAATCTCCTTAGTCGACCTAACATAAAGCTTGGCAAAGATGATGCCGATAGTGAATAAAGCTAATAATCCCAGCCCCCCTATGATAAGGATATAGGTTAGATTGGATGTGGCCATTAGTAGTGCTCCTGTTAATGCTTTAGGTGGCTTGTTGTCGGTACTATTTACTAAAAGAGAATCAATTATCGAATGGAATAGCCGTCCAGAAACCGGGGTGTTTCTCTAGCAGCACCACTTTATCTCCCGTTGAAAAAGTAGCTTTATTGGAATTGGGAGACACCATAATATAATGCTTTTTTTGATATTGATCCTGGAGTACAGCTTCACAGGGGTTGCCAATTGTCGCTCTTCCTATGGTAATTTTGGCCAGTTGCCCTGAAAATGAATGAGAGGAAACTGCTGAGCTTTCATTCTTGGGCAATATTTTTGCTAAAATCTGGCTCATATATCGGGTGATGATTAAGGATAAAATCAATACCAGTGGGTAAATCACAAACCCGGACAGAGGTTTACTAAGCAGTTTAAGGCCAGCAAAGTTACTGGAGTAGCCGAGGATGGTAAAGCTGGTTAAAAATAACATAAACCAAATTAAAAAGGGAAGCTTGCCCAGGTAAAGCCATCCTAATAAGGTTGACAGGCCACCGTCAGAAATCTCGACGGCTCCATCCGCAGACAGGAAATCGTCCATTAGTCCCATTAGACTAAAGCCCAATAAAAGGCCTAGTATTTCCAGTGCAGAGATCATTAGTATCAATACACAGGTAACGCCAAAAACAAGGTTGGCATCCATAAGAAAAAAATTTATCATTTTATTTTACGGCTTAAATTTAAAGATAATATCTCAATAATATTATAAAAATCAATCAGCTAGCTATACGCTCTTGTTTCGGTAAGAGAAAGCCTGGAAGATTACTAGAAACTGAATCAAGAGTAAAGATGCTGGATTGGTAATTCAAAACGAAGCAGACTCACGATTACAGCTATTGCTATAGCTGTAATCGTGAGGAAATCGATAATATTGCGGAAGCTTGTGTGAAATATACCCAAAGCGTTTGAAAATTAGATTTTAGAAATAAATCAAAAACCCTAAAACCCTCCATCGAGTAGAGTTGCTAATTGCTCTTTTTCCTGACCAATTTCTCGGAAAAATTTTATCAATGATTTCCTGAACACATCCAAATTCTCATGGTACTTATTGTATAGGACATTTTTTTGAAAAACCTCCATAACCGTTCAATCAAATTCAACTCAGGAGAATAAACTGGTAAAAACACTAAGTTGATTCGACCATTCCCCTCCACCCACTCTTTAACGGTCTTGGAATAGTGATAGCGGGCATTATCTAAAATAATAGGTAGTGCATCATCCTTTCTGTAAATTCGCCATTCGCCTGTAGATGATTTAGAAGCAGGTCACGGTTAGACTGATTG
>JAHZJJ010000022.1 GCA_022600975.1 Gammaproteobacteria bacterium | reverse complement strand
TTGCGATTGAGCGCTGCCTGCACCACTTCTCTAGGGTATACAGGGGCGGCATTCAGGGTGCCTTTAAACAGTTCTTCAAAAGCAATTAGACGATGCCGGGTATCGAGATACAGGCAACAGAAAATTTCCTGGCGACGGTGGCGAAGCTGGCTGGTCAGATAATCGCATACCATCGTTGGATTGCCCAGCACACTGCCATATTGCAAGTTTTCTGCCAAATAGCGCCGGGCAAGCTCCAGAGATGCCTGTAGTTGCGCGTATTTGGCACCACCTAAGCCCTTGGCGCAACAAAATTGTTTGCGATCAGCGTTTAGCAGTGGGCGCAGCCCGCCAAAATCATTCAGTAATTGACGAGCCAAACCAACGGCTGAAAGGCCGGGCAAACCACAGCGTAAGAAAATGGCCAGCAGCTCCGCATCTGACAAGGCTCCAGCACCCTGCTCCAATAATTTTTCACGTGGTTGTTCGCTCTCTGGCCAGTCACTTATTGCCATAACACATCCCTGAGTTCGAGCCTTGAATAACGGCCCCACAGCCCAGTAGGGGTAAGTTACCCAGTTATTCAGAAGCTCCCTAAAATGTTAATCTTAACGCTCGTGCCATTGGGAAACAAAATTTATGACATCCTTGACTGACAGGCGCATATTGCTGGGAGTGGCCGGTGGTATCGCCGCTTATAAAACTGCCGATCTAGTGCGGCGCCTGCGCGAACGCGGCGCCGAAATACGGGTGGTTATGACACCTGGCGCACAAGAATTTGTGTCTCCGCTAACCTTTCAGGCCCTATCTGGCAAACCAGTGCATACTGATTTACTGGATACTGCCGCCGAAGCGGCCATGGGACATATTGAACTTGCCAAATGGGCACAGCTGCTGCTCATCGCCCCTGTCAGTGCCAATTTACTGGCCAAACTCGCCATTGGTTTCGCAGATAACCTTTTGACTACACTTTGTCTGGCCAGTGAGGCGCCGTTGGTGCTAGCGCCAGCCATGAATCAAGCAATGTGGCAACATGCGGCCACCCAAGCCAATGTGCAAACATTACAGCAGCGTGGCGCGCAGATTTTAGGACCCGCATCCGGCAGCCAGGCCTGTGGGGATGTAGGCCCTGGGCGCATGCTTGAGCCAAACCTATTAATCGAGCGTATCGCAACATTATTTACCCCTCAAACTGAGGTGGGGCAGCTGACGGGCAAACACATTGCCATTACTGCAGGTCCCACTCGCGAGCCACTAGACCCGGTACGCTACCTGAGCAATTACAGTTCAGGTAAAATGGGATTTGCCTTGGCCGCCGCCGCCCATCACGCTGGGGCTGAAGTCACTTTGATTGCCGGGCCGGTTGATTTACCTACCCCTAGAGGGGTCAAGCGTATTGATGTACTCAATGCCCTTGAGATGCATGCAGCAGCCAAGCAGGCCGCAGACCACTGCGACCTATTTATTGCCGCTGCCGCAGTGGCAGATTTCCGCCCTCAACAAATTTCATCGCAGAAAATTAAAAAAAGTGAAGGCAATATCGAAGGTACACTGAGGTTGATAAAAAACCCAGATATTGTTGCTGCTATCGCCAAACGCAACCATAAACGACCATTTACTGTAGGTTTTGCTGCGGAAACTGAAAAGCTCATCAAACACGCCCGGGAAAAATTATCGCGCAAAAAGCTCGATATGATTATCGCCAATGACATCAGCGACCCCGATAATGGTTTTAATAGCGATTACAACCAAGTAGTAGTAATCGACCACGAAGGCGAATACTCAATGTCTGCGGCACTAAAATCTGAGTTAGCTGCAGCGTTATTGGAGAAAATTGTCGCCAGGGCTTTTAAATAACGCAATGACACCATAAGCGGTGCCATTTCATACTCAACACCTTTGTAAGCGAAATTCGCCCAGGAGTATTTCATGGCTGCGTTGCAGCAAATAGATCGCCAACTATTGATTCAGCACAAAAAGTCATTACAGGTATTGCTGAGTGTTACAGTCTGGCTTGGGGCTGGGTATTTGATTCAAACTCAATGGTTTGCCCCCTGGGGTGCCGATCGAATACAGGCTGCAGCCCAACACCATGCCAGTCAAATTGCTGGAAAATTACAGGAATTTTTTACTGCCCGTGCACAAAGCATACAGGCTTTTAAAAAGGAATATTACCAAAAATCCGAGAGTCACTTTGACAACAATTTATTACCGCAAGCATCCTTGCAGTTTTTTAAACCTCAACAACTATCTATCGGCAGCGGTCAACCGCCATTAAATTTTGCAATGGTAGACTTACTCAGGCGCAGCCTAAAAAATAAAGTTTTAACGCCTGAATTTTTTGCAGATAGCAATGGTAAGTTGCATTTATACGACGCAGTGGCGCTAGAACAGGGAGCGCTGCTCATTAGTCAGCCCTTTAGCATATTTAGCCGTGAGCTCAATAAACTCGATTTATCTGCTGGCAAAATTCAAATTAATCAAAAATTTATCGATAGCCGGCCACGCACTCTCTGGCAGCCTAAAAACATGGCTACCAACACTATTGGGTATACATTAACCGAGGCCTATGCACCAATTTCTGGTAGCTTTTTACAAGTTAAGTTCATACCTTCGAAAAAATTTGCCAGCCAATATAGTATTTCTCCCTATTGGAGTTATGCTACAACGGCACTCGGTTTGTTATTTTCCTTATTTTTAATATTCAAGAGAGGGCCCTGGGATCAATTGGCTTTCTGGAATAAATTTTCTAAAAGAAGGATAAAAGAAGAGGATGGCAAATCAATAGCGATTGATCTCCTGGATTTGATTGAGGATACCCCAAAAATCGAAAAAGCTCACAGCCTACCGAAACAAAAAACAGCGCCATCGCCGGCGGAAGTGTCAAGCAGCGAGGGAAAGCCCTTTGCTGAGACAATAGAAAGTGCCAAACAGCTACCCAATAGCAACTTTCCTCGCCAGGTTTTCCGTTCTTATGATATTCGCGGTATTGCCAACTCTGAAATAAACGAGCCCTTTGCCTATCAGTTAGGGCGCGCGCTTGGCACGCTAGCGCAGTATGCAGGCGAAACCATTTTAGTTTTGGGCCGCGATAACCGCAATAGCAGCCAACTGCTCAGCAGTTGCCTACTTGAAGGAGTGCTCGATACCGGTTGCAACGCTGTTGACCTCGGATTGGTACCCTCTCCGCTAGTGTATTACGCCTGTGCCAAAGGACATAACATCAGTAGTGGCGTTATGGTTACTGCCAGTCATAACTCCGCCGAATACAATGGTTTTAAAATAGTGCTTAAAGGCCGCCCTTTAAGCGAAGATAAACTCGAACGGTTATTTGAATTGATGAAGGCCGGTCCATTTAAAAGCGGCAGCGGTCGTCATCGACAACAGGATATTAGCGACCATTATATCGATGAAATTTACAACGACGCAGCGCTTGCTGGGCAGTTGCATATTGTGATTGATGCGGGCAACGGTGCTGCATCCAAGTTGGCGCCGCGACTGTTCCAGCATCTGGGTTTTCAGGTTAGCAAATTGTTTTGCAGCTTTGATGGCGACTTTCCCAATCACCCGCCCGACCCTTCACGCCCAGAAAACCTGCAGACTCTCATTGATGCCGTGCGTACAGAAAATGCAAATTTGGGTATTGCTCTAGATGGTGATGGTGATCGGGTGACATTGATCTCCGCCAGCGGGCGTATTGCCTGGGCCGATCAGCTGGTAATGTTACTGGCGCGAGACATTTTGACCCGCAATCCCGGTACCGATGTTATATTTGACATCAAAAGCTCACGCGCTCTGGGCCACGTAATAAGCCAGTGTGGCGGTCGTCCACTGATGTGGAAAACTGGGCATGCACCAATGAGAGCTAAAATGCTTGAAACCGGTTCGCTACTGGGAGGGGAATTATCTGGACACATTTTTATCAAGGATCGCTGGTACGGATTTGACGATGGTATCTATGCCGCGGTACGGATTCTGGAAATCATGGCATTAACTGAACAAAACTTAGATGAGCTACTTGAATCACTACCGCAAATGATTAACACCCCGGAAATTCTTTTGCCGGTGGAAGAAAGTAAGAAGTTTGAGTTAATTAATAAATTACACTTAGAGGGAGACTTTGGCGATGCTGATATTAACCCTTTAGATGGCTTACGCATTGAGTTTGCCGATGGTTGGGGACTGGTGCGTGCGTCCAATACCGGAGCTGCTTTGACCTTACGTTTTGAAGCCGAAAGCGACACAGCATTAGAGAGAATTCGCGCTCTGGTCGACCAACAGCTGAATAAAATAGATCCGAGCTTAGTTATCCCAAACTAATTTTACATTAGGCGATTTATGTCTTTAAATAAAAAATCTGCGTTGGATTTTGCTCAGGTGCTCAATGAGGCACTACCCTATCTTCAGCATTTTACTGGCAAAACCATTGTGGTTAAATTTGGCGGCAACGCAATGGTTGATGAAGCCTTAAAAAATAATTTTGCTCGCGATATTATTTTAATGAAGCTGGTAGGCATCAATCCGGTAGTTGTACATGGTGGAGGGCCACAAATTGGCAAGCTGCTGGAAAAACTTAATATAAAATCCAGATTCGTCGATGGCATGCGTGTTACCGACAGTGAAACCATGGATGTGGTGGAGATGGTTCTCGGTGGCACCGTTAACAAACAGATTGTCAATCTAATTAACCAAAATGGTGGCAGGGCCGTTGGTGTCACCGGCAAAGATGGCCTCTTACTTCAAGCAAAAAAATTACACCATCAAAAAAAAGCTTCCAGTGATGCATACACTTCAGAAATTATTGATACTGGTCATGTGGGTGAGGTACAGAACGTTAATACCGACGTGATCGATATGCTATTGAATACCGATTTTATTCCAGTAATAGCACCCATCGGCGTAGATAAAAATGGCACCTCGTATAATATTAATGCCGATCTGGTAGCCGGAAAAATTGCTGAGAGCATGAAGGCAGAAAAAATAATTTTGATGACTAATATCTCCGGCCTGCAAGACAAACAAGGCAAGCTGCTCAGCGGAATCAGCGCCCTAGAGGTAAAAGAGCTGATTGCCAATGGCACCATTTACGGTGGCATGCTACCCAAAATAAACTGTGCTCTGGAAGCGGTAAAATCCGGGGTTAAATCTGCGCATATTATTGATGGTCGTGTTCCACATGCACTTTTGCTCGAAATATTCTCCGACACGGGTGTCGGCACTTTGATAACCAATTTAAAAACCGATGTCACCGATAACTCCAAGAAGCACAAATAGCATCGTGGCGTTGTCCTAAAAGTAGCTAAAAACAATGAATCAAGAAAAAATTTGGATTGCAGGCTGTGGAGATCTTGGCTTGCGTCTGGTGGATGAACTCGATCAACACAGATACCAAGTATTTGGTGTGCGGCGCAGCCCTCAACTAGTACAGGCAAGCCAGCACTGCGCTGCAAAGCTTCACTGGCGTCGAGCTGATGTCAGCAACAAAAAAGACCTTGGGCAACTGTTCGCAGAGGGTGCAGACGTTGTTATCGCTACGCTCACACCCAGCAATTACACTCCCCGCGGCTATCAACACGCCTATATCGATACCGCTAAAGCGCTTACTCAAACGCTCAGGGTTATGCAGCCCCCCCCGCGATTATTTATCTGGGTGTCTTCAACACGGGTTTACGGCCAGAGTAGTGAGGCGTTAATCGATGAAAATACCCCCCCTAAACCCGATAGTTTTCAGGGGGAAACTCTGCTGGCAGCAGAGAAAATTGTGCAAAAGTCTTTACCAGAGGCCTGCATAGTGCGTTTTCCTGGCATCTACGGCCCCGGCCGCAACCGCTTATTAGCCAAGGTGCGTTCGGGACTCTGTGAGCCAGCAACCCCAGCCCGGTTTAGCAATCGAATACACGTTGAAGATGCAGTGGGTTTTATTGCTCATTTGATTGAACGCCAGCGTCGAGGCTTGAAGTTAGAGCCGCTTTATCTCGGCACCGACTGCGCCCCGGTGGAAATATTTAAGCTACAATCTTGGCTGGCCGAAGCCATGGGGAACACCGCTGCTGACTTGCGTGAAGAGGCTTATAGCAAGCCACGTAGCTCAAAAAAGTTAAGCAATCGGCGCATGCTCAACAGTGGCTATAGCCTGCGTTACCCCGATTATCGTAGCGGCTATCGCACTTTGCTGGATCAAAACCATTGAGAGAAGGTGCGATGCGGCTGTACCCCACCCTTAAACCTAGAAATCATATCAACAAGCTTGTGCTTTGATATACCCAGGCTTAATTGAAGGATAACTACTCAAATAACCATCACACCTTCCGCTTCTATTAATGCGCCCCTGGGCAGTTCACGAACACCAACTGCGGCACGCGCCGGATAAGGCTCTTCGAAAAATTCGGCCATCACTGTATTCACTGCTGAAAAATAACTCAGATCAGTGAGATACAGATTAAGTTTGACCAGATGTGCTAATGAGCCGTTAGAAGCTTCACATACCGCAGCTAGATTCTTAAATACTTGACGTGCCTGTTCATCAAAGTTTTGTGACACAATCTCCATACTCTGCGGATCCAGTGGAATCTGACCGGAAAGATAGATTGTATTATCGACTTTGATTGCTTGAGAGTAACTACCGATTGCCGCAGGAGCCCGATCGGTTTTTATCACTGCGCGATTAGACATACTCGCTCCATTGATTAAATGTAATTGGTTATTGAATTATTTAGGCGGATAAATATAACGTGATTTTTGGACGAATGGCAGCAGTAATATAAAGTGCTCGTCGCTAACGATGGAACTTGCGGATCATTTTGGTTACCATGGTCAAGAGATCAACCGGGACGTGCAATACGAATGACTGTAGGCAAAGTACGCAACCGTTTCATTACCCTTGCAAGATGCACGCGGTTGTTTACTTCCAAAGTCATGGCGATAACACTGTTACGTGCATCTTTTTCATCTACATGAATTTGCTCAATACTGGCACCCCCTTCGGTAATGCGGGTAGCCAGACTGGCAATCATGCCTCGTTCAGATTCTACTTCCACGCGGATATCAGCTAGAAAATCCCCCTGTACATCAGCGGACCAATTGATCGGCATAATATTTTCCGGATGTTCCCGAAGCTCAATGGTATTGCGGCAGGTATCTCGGTGCACCACTAAACCCTTACCAAAACTAATATGGCCGATGATAGTATCACCGGGAATAGGCCGGCAACAGCGCGCAAAGCTGGTCATCATGCCCTCTTTGGCGTCAATAGACAGTGGCGAGGAAATATTGCTGGCAGCACTTTCGGCAATAGCTTTGGGAACCAACAGCTTGGCGGCAGAAAAGGCTACACGATTACCGAGGCCTATATCTTCCAGCAGCTTGTCCAGGCTGGTGTATTTGGCTTCCTGCAGACCTTTGCTGAGTTGATCTTCACCGAGCTTGGCCAGCTGGGTGTTAAATTTAGCCAGCGCTTGTTCTAGCAGTCGGCGGCCGAGGGCAACAGAGTCATGGTGGCGCTGATGTTTGAGAAAATGACGAATGGCACTGCGGGCCTTGGCTGTCGCCACAAAGTTGAGCCAGTTGGGGTTCGGCTGTACATTTTTACGGGTAAGGATCTCAATTTTCTGCCCGCTTTCCAGCGGCTGAGAAAGCGGTGCCAGACGCTGATTAATCCGCACCGCGACACAGGAGTTTCCTACATCAGTGTGCACCGAATAGGCAAAATCCACTGCGGTAGCACCAGCGGGTAGATCTACGATCTTGCCTTTGGGAGTAAATACATATACTTCATCGGGAAACAGGTCGAGCTTGACGTTCTCAATAAATTCCAGCGAATCACCGGCGCGCTGCTGCATTTCCAGCAACCCTTGAACCCAACGGCGCGCGCGCGCCTGACTGGAACCGCCAGTGTTCAATGCTTCATCACCAGCGGCCTTGTAGAGCCAGTGAGCAGCAATACCGCTGTTGGCCATATTGTCCATTTCCCCGGTGCGAATCTGCACTTCAATGGGCACCCCGTGCATACCCAACAACACGGTGTGTAATGATTGATAACCATTGGATTTTGGAATGGCAATATAATCTTTGAACTCGTTGATTACCGGTTTGTACAGATTGTGGATAACCCCGAGTGCCCGATAACTAGTGTCTGCACTATCGACGATAATGCGAAAAGCGTAGACATCCATGATTTCCTTAAAGGATTTTTTTTTCGTGCGCATCTTTAAATAGATACTGTACAAATGCTTTTCGCGGCCAATAACTAGCGCATCAATACCCTCCCGCTCCAAACGCAATTTAATGGCGTTCTGAATTTTTTCCAACAGTTCCTTGCGATTGCCACGTGCAGCAACCAGCGCTGCACGCAGACGGCTGGCACGCAGCGGGTAAATCGCAAAAAAAGCGCGGTCTTCAAATTCTATGCGCACATCGTTCATGCCCAGGCGGTGGGCTATCGGAGCATAAATTTCCAGTGTTTCACGGGCAATGCTCGCGCGCTTTGTCGGTTTAAGTGCGCTCAAAGTGCGCATATTGTGTAATCGGTCCGCCAACTTAACCAATATCACGCGAAGATCTCGCGCCATGGCCAGAGCCATTTTCTGAAAATTTTCCGCCTGCTTTTCCGCCGGGCTGTCCGTCTCGAATTGGGTCAGCTTGGAAACACCATCCACCAAGTCCGCCACCTCGCTGCCAAATTGCTCCGTTAGGGCCGCTTTGGGAATCCCGGTGTCCTCAATCACATCGTGCAACATGGCGGCAGCAAGGCTCTGGGCATCCATGTGCATACTAGCGAGAATCGAGGCCACCGCCAGAGGATGGGTAATATAAGGTTCCCCAGAACGGCGTTGCTGGCCATCGTGGGCCTGTTCGGCATAAAAATAGGCTCGACGAACAAACTGGATCTGGTCAGGAGGTAAGTAGGAGCTAAGGCGATGTGCCAAGCTATCGATGTTGTGCAACGCCGAATGCGCCTCCCAGTTGTTCGGGGGGAAAGTGAGACTGCGGGGTTAGCGACCTATAATAGCGTTGCATAAGCCCTAGCCCGGCATTAACAAAAGTAGACAAGATGCAGCAAACCTTCTCACATATTGCTAGATTATGAATCCTGATCAGCCACATAGAGTGGTGCAGGGATTGGCCGGTGCATTACATCATCTTCCGGTTCGTCGAGAATACTGCTGTTTATAAGCCCCTCTTCGATTTCACGCAGGGCAAGCACTGTGGGCTTGTCGTTATCTTCGGCAACCAGAGGGTCGCGGCCGCCAGTGGCGAGCTGGCGCGCGCGCTTGCTGCCGATAATCACCAGTGCAAAACGGTTGTCTACATGCTCAAGGCAATCTTCAACGGTAATACGTGCCATAAGTCTTCTGTTCCATTAACGTGCCCATCTGAGGGCGAAGTTTGTAAATCCGACAAGGGCCTAGCTACATTGGCAGCCACAGTGAGCAACTATTGTACAGCGCAGTGTAAGGTACGCAAAGTAGCTATTATGAACTAGCCGACAATCACGTTGTGATGGCAGCTGAAAGTTTTAAACTCTCGGGGAACCTAGCCTCTCCCCTAGCCATGCCAACGCTCAAATCTAGCTATTCATCCCAGTATACCATTTAGGTAAATACAGGTTAGATTGGCAAACTGGTGTGTAGCCATTAGCGCTTGGGCAGAAGCCTTCAATAGTGCATTAAATCCTGCAAAAGGGCTTGATGGCAGCGCCTTTGCCGCTTCAAGGTTTGACGCTGGGCAACCACAATGGATGCTAATTCTTGTAGCGTCGTGGCAAAATCGTCATTGACGATCAAATACTCAGCGTCTTCATAGTGAGACATCTCGTCAACAGCCTGAGCCATGCGCTTATCAATCACGCTCGGCACATCCTGCCCGCGGCCGATCAAACGTTCACGCAAAGCCTGTCGGGATGGCGGTAAAATAAAAATGCTCAGCGTTTCTGGCATCAGACGACGCACCTGGGCGGCACCCTGCCAATCGATTTCAAGGATTACATCCCTGCCACTGCGAAGGGTTTCTTCGACCCAGGCCTTGGAGGTTCCATAATAATTTTCGAAAACCTGCGCATACTCCAGAAAAGCATTGTCATTGAGCATTCCAAGAAATTGCTGCAATTCAACAAAATGGTAATTAGTACCATCAACTTCACCCGGACGCATGGCGCGCGTGGTATGGGACACAGAGACCCTGACGTTTTGGTCGCTTTCCACCAAAGCCTTAACTAGGCTAGTTTTCCCAGCCCCAGAGGGCGCAGAAACAGTATAGAGGGTGCCTGTCAACACAGCAGCTCCTAAATTGCGTAGAAGTTCTTAATGCGGATTATAACGGAAGGACTGGCAAGATTTTGTAAAATCAAACAGAAATCAAAAGGGTTTGATAGGCCGCCAGATCTGTGCCACCACCAACGCGACAAGTAATGCCATACTGGCACAACCCAGCATGGCTCCAGCAAGTGGCGCCAATGCGTCTGCATACATGGCATTGGCAACTGCCCCCAAAACCCCACCGGCAGAAAACAGCGTGGCGCCGTAGATAGCACTGGCGCTACCACTAATTTTTGGGAAAAATTCCAGGTAACAAGCTTGTCCGTTGGGCCCAGTAATTCCTGCGCAGGCTATTACCAGTACCAGCGGCACCATCCACAGCATCAGCGACTGATCATCTATCAACGCAGCTGCTAATAGAAATATACAACCCAGTAACTGTATACAAATTCCCGACAATAAAATTTTTCTCGGTTCGAAAAATTTCAGCAGCCGAATGTTCAATTGTATCATGGCAATATATCCCAGTATGCCAGCACAAAAAAGCAGCGGAAACTGGCTGCTGCTCACTTTGAAATGCTCAATAAATACAACCGACGCGGTAGTAATGTAGATAAATAATGAACCAGCAACACAGGATTGTGAAAACAAAATACCCAGCGCACGCTTGTTACCCAGTATCGCTTGATAGTTTTTAAATAAACTGTGTGGCTTTGACTGCTGACGACGTGTATGCGTAAAGCGTGGCACCGTCTCCGGCAGCAACCAGCGCACCATTAACAACATAGCAAACGCGTAAATTAATAAGAAAATAAAAATACTTTGCCAGCCAGCAACTGTCAGTAGTGCCGAACCGACCGCTGGTGCGATCAATGGCGCCAGTAACATCATAGTGCCAATGATGGAAAGAATTTTGGCTGCTTCCCGCCCGCTATAGAGATCTCGCACTATGGCCGCGGCAATCACAGTAGCAAAACCCCCACCGAAGGCCTGAAAAAAACGCAGCGTTACTAACTGCTCCACATGGTTGATGAATAAAATCGCGATAGTGGTGAATAGATATATCATCAAACCAATGAAGGCAACAAGACGCCGACCCCAACGATCCGACAATGGCCCGCCCAGCAGCTGACCAATAGCAAAACCAAATAAAAAACTTGAAATGGAATGCTGCACCTGTGTGACGCCACTATTTAAAGCAGCAGCGATATCAGGTAGTGCCGGCAGGTAACTATCAATAGAAAACGGGGTGAGCGCCACCAGTGCAGCCAGGCATACCGGCAGCCAACGGAGCGACTTTTTAGAAGCAATAGCATTCGCGGCACACATAAAAGCACTCAGATGAAGGCGTAAATTTTTTACAAAACTGGCAGGCCCGACAAGCTTAAATTCTTTGTGCCAAGCGGTTTTGAAATAAGAAATTTAGAAAGCTGAGCTGACGTGGAGCAACACCCTTACTTAGGAGCCACTTTGACAGCCCGCAACACAAAAGTGTAACTTCTTATGGAGGAAAAGTCAAACAGGCATTGGCTCATAAGCCCAGATAGAAGCCCCCAAAACTCAAAAAAAAGCAGGTTATATTCGATAATGATGCCTGATTTTTACTCGAAAAAAAATTGCTTAACTGGAGCACAGGAAAAAAACCATTGAAGGCCAGATAGATCTGGAGTTAGATGCGCAGAATAACGCCAAGGAAATTCGTTTATCGGTACAACCCGAGCGGTGAAGATAACGAGAATCGTATCGAAGAGCTGAAGCATCACCGAGCAAAAACCGTACCCTGGAGGCTGTTTGTGATCGCAGTAAAAATCGTTAAAACTAGTCGTCAATTATTTTCAAAGATACAGAAAACACACCAAATATTACTGCCTCTTAGTTTTCAAGCTGCTTTGTTTTCAAGCTGCTTTCTATCTATATGTTTGGGCGCCACACTTCAATTGTACTTCCATCACAAAATATTACCGTAACTGGTGTTGCCCTAGCATTTAACTTTAGATCAGCGAAAGAAAAACGGAACGTATAGAAACTATATTAAATGGTGTCATGTAACCCGCAAAGCTCCGCACAATTGAAACCCTTACGGAAACCCAACCACAGCAATAGCAATAGCAAAGAAGAACAGAGTCGTAATCGCGTGACCTTGAGATAAACGCTACCCCTCCCGGGTTTACGAACACCGAGAAATGACTAACTCCAAAAGGTAGCATAAGTAGCTAACGATGCTGTCTTGGATGATATGGCACTCACACCCCTGAAGCAGGAGCGCCTTATGGCTTACCATAAACATTGGTGTGACGCTCTTCATCAGCTTCCACTTTCCGCCGTTCGAACTTTAAACAAACTCGCTGTGTAGTTTACCGATACGATCCACACCTGCGGCGAAAAAAATATCGACAGCATTTACTTTTGCTGAAATATTTCTTCAGCCTAGCTAAGTGCCAGCCTACTGACTGCTGATTAACTCTATTGAAAAACAGGGCAGCTTCAGCCTCGATAGGCTGGAGACAACAACAAAACATTAAGATGAAATTTGCGACAAATGGTTGTTTTCCTTACCAACTAGTATAGACTCGAAAACCAAGCCTGAAGTGAATGGATTTGTTAATGAAGAAACAATAAACTGGCATATTAAAGTTTAGAGGCCAATGCGTTTTTTTGCAGCTTTATATCTTGAGATTATCGCACCAGAAGCTCTCATTGTCTTTCTAGTAAATGCTTTTCCTGCTCGTTTCTAAGTTATCTTACTGAAGCTTTCAGTTCTTCCAGGCTTATATATTTCACATTTTATAATTTTAACGAGAGATAAAAGTTAGTATGAAATTAGCCTGTACTTCCACCCTGATTTATGCACTAATATGCAGTGGTTTTGCCTCAGCTAACACAACCGATCTAAGTCAAAAAAACTCTAGCTTAGCTAAAACCTATATCGTACAACTTAAAGATAAACCCTTAGCTACCCATCGGCAGACAAGGCCAGCTTTTGCACTCACCGAAGCACACAAAAAAATTGACCCAAATAGCCCCAACTATCGCAAGCATGCCAACAAGCTTTCCGAGCAGCGCCGGCAAGCAATAGCATTGGTCCCCAATGCCAAAAAAATACATGACTATAAGATTGCATTCAACGGCTTTGCCGCGCAAATGAGCGAAAGCGATCTCGAGCGCCTAAAAAATCACAAAGATGTGCTCAAAATATGGGAGGACAAGCGACTAAAATTACAAACCAACTCCACGCCTTCTTTTTTAGGACTCAAAAAATTAATAGGCCCCTGGGCATTGGGCGCTACAGGTGAGAATGTCGTAGTCGGAGTCATCGATTCTGGAATTCATCCGGAGCATCCCAGCGTAGCTGATCATAGAACTCCTAAGCGCGGCAGCTATGGCTTCAAGGTTCCATATGGCCCAGTGCCGAAAAGTTTTACCGGTACCGGCTGTGAATTTGGAAACACCGCGGCCAACCCGTTAGATTTACCTTTTGAGTGCAATAACAAACTAATCAAGGCTCAGTCTTTTTCAGCTGGCTTTTTAAGCACAACCGAGCTTGCAGAGCATGAATACCTCTCAGCTCGAGATGCTGGCGGTCACGGCACCCACACCGCAACCACCGCCGCTGGAAATTATGGTGTACGTGGCTCAATTAATGGTGAATCCATTGGCACACTCAGCGGCATGGCACCGCGGGCACGCATTGCAGTGTATAAAGTATGCTGGGACGCGCTAAATCCTGATAATGACGGATGCTTCTCATCAGACGCTATGGCTGCCATAGACCAAGCTGTAGCTGATGGAGTCGATATTATCAATTATTCTGTGGGCGGCTCGGACGCTTCGTTCAATCAACCCGATGATATCGCATTCTTAAACGCTGCCAACGCTGGGGTTTTTGTTGCTACTTCCGCTGGTAATTCTGGGCCAGGGGCTGCAACTACTGGCACACCAGCTAGCGTACCCTGGATAACGGCGGTTGCTGCAATTGAAGACGATGAAAACTTTGCCACAGGCTTACGCTTGGATGCGCCCGCAGACCTTGTGGGCACTATAGAGGGGTTAGAAGGTGGCGGCCCGGTAAAGCTGACTGATATTGGTACTATTTCTGCCACTGTTGTAACTGCTGAGCCACTCAATGCCTGTGCTCCGTTGACTAATACCGCAGATATGGCCGGCAACATTGCTCTGGTTATGCGCGGTGATTGTGGTTTCGGCGAGAAATACCAATCTGCTGCAGAGGCCGGTGCTCAGGCAATTGTGGTCTTTAACGATGGCACTGCCGCTGATCGCATAGACCCAATTACAATGTCGGCCACTGAAGCCACCATTCCCGGCATTATGATTGCTCACCCGGACGGAGATCGGCTACTCAACGGCAGTGAGATCGCCGGTACTCTGAGTGAGAATATTAAAATTTCACGAGCAAATCGTATAGCCGATTTCTCTTCTCGCGGTATGAACCGCGGCGCTCCTGATATTATTAAGCCTGATATTGCCGCACCCGGTGTTAACATCCTTGCCGGAGCCCCCCCTGTTTCCAGTAATGGCGAATTATTTGCCTCATTAAGCGGCACTTCTATGGCGAGCCCACATGTAGCTGGGGTGATGGCCCTGTTAAAACAAGCGCATCCAGACTGGACGCCAGCCATGGCCAAATCCGCACTGATGACCACTGCACGCCAAGACATACGCAAGACCTTCGGCCCAAGCGCCGCTGATCCGTTTGATGTAGGTGCAGGCATCATGCGTCCTACTCGGGCATTTTCTCCAGGATTGGTATACGACGCCGGGCCGCAAGACTATCAGGCCTTTTTATGTGGTGCAGAACAGCAGCCGCAAACGATACCAGCCGAGGATTGCGCCGCACTGCAGGAACTTGGCTTTTCCCTCGACTCCAGTGATCTGAACTTGCCTTCGATTGCAATTTCTGAGCTCGCAAGCAGCCAAACCATAACCCGCAAAGTGACCAGTGTGGCGCCTGGTACCCGTTGGTATTGGGCATCTGTAGAGGCTCCTACCGGCTTCCGAGTTAAAGTGTCTCCCCGCCTGATGCGCATTAAAAAAGGAGAAACTGCCAGCTACACTGTGACCTTCAGCCCAACAGACTATGTCCGCCAAGGGCAGTGGGCATTTGGCTCCCTCACTTGGTCCAGCAGTATCAACCATGTGCGCAGTCCCATTGCTGTGCGCTCAGTACCTCTGGGTGTAGCAAGCAGTGTATCCGCAGAAGGTAACAATGGCAGCTTGGATATACCATTGGCATTCAGTTATAACGGTAACTACGAAGCGTCTTTAAACGGCCTGACCGAAGGCGTAACCTTTCCAGGAACAATTGAAGATGGTGAACTTAAGGAAGTTTATTTTGCGATCCCAGAAGGCACTACACTTGCACGTATTGCTTTGTTCGATGCTGACGTTGGTGAAGGTAATGGCTCGGATGATCTCGATTTACAAATTTACGGCCCAGCGCCCGACTTCCCCTTAATTGACACCAGCGGCAACAGCGCCTCTACAGAAGCAGTCGATATCCCCAATCCAACGCCGGGTGAATATCGTGCCATTGTTGTGAATTATAACTCAGCGCCAGGGCCCACACCGTATACTCTGTTTAACTTTAATTTCAATGGCCAGTCGAATAAGGCTAATATCAACCACCCCGCTACTGCGGTTGCAGGCACAACAGGCACACTTAATCTGGAGTGGTTTGGCCTCACTTCCGGTACTCGTGCACTGGGTATTATTGAACACGGCGATGGGGTGGAAAAATTTGGTAGTACTGAATTGATGATAAACACTCAGTAAAAGCTGTTTTATTCACATTCATACCACTAAATATTTATAAAATTTGGAGTAGTTTCGGCCACAGTGAAAGCTAATTTCTTGTGTTTTTCACTGTGCCGACACTAGTTTCCTATAAAGGCGTGTAAATCGCCGATGCTATTGGCCGATTTTGTTGCTTAAAAATACCTCTTAAGCGATCTTTTTAATCACTGCTCCAGTTTTATATCATCCATTTATTATGGGTAACACAAGAGGTTGTCATGGTAGAACCTATTAAAATCGGTATCTGCGGTTTGGGTACCGTAGGTGGTAGTGCCTTTCAGCTATTAACACGTAACGCCCACTTGGTGGAAGCCCAAGTGGGGCGCCCTATCCTCGTCACCCATATCGGCACTCGCCGCAACAATTCAAATTGCTCCGTGGACGATACAATAATACACCGCGATATTTTTACCATCGCAGCAGAACCCACCATCGATATCCTCATTGAAACCATTGGTGGTTGCGGCACGGCCCGTGAGTTGGTGGAATATGCCATCGATAATGGCAAGCATGTAGTCACCGCAAACAAGGCGTTGATCGCCGAGCACGGCAACGCCCTTTTCGAGCGCGCTCGCACTAAGGGAGTGAGTATCGTTTATGAAGCCGCTGTTGCCGGCGGTATTCCAATTATCAAGGCTGTGCGTGAGGGCCTGGCGGGCAATCGCATCGAGTGGTTGGCAGGAATCATCAACGGCACTGCTAACTTTATCCTCTCCGAAATGCAAAGCAAGGGCCGCACCTTTGACGAGGTATTGTCTGAAGCGCAACAATTAGGTTACGCAGAAGCCGATCCTAGCTTCGACCTAGAAGGTATCGACGCGGCCCACAAGCTCGCTATTTTGGCGTCGACCGCTTTTGGGATTCCGTTGCAATTCGATAAGGTTTTTACCCAGGGTATCAGCACCATTGAACTGCAAGATATCACTTACGCTAGGGAACTGGGCTATTGCATCAAGCACCTGGGTATCGCTCGTCGCACCGATCATGGCATTGAGCTGCGGGTGCATCCCACGCTGCTGCCTTGCTCTCACTTGCTAGCCAATATCAATGGCGTCATGAATGCAGTGCTGGTGGCTGGTGATGCCGCTGGCCCTACCCTGTATTGCGGGGCTGGTGCTGGCGGAAAAGCCACAGCCTCAGCGGTAGTTGCCGATACCATCGACGTGGCGCGCAGCCTGGCCAATGGCATTGAAAATAAAGTGCCTTACCTGGCATTTCACCACCCTTATCTCTCGGACGAGCAGATACTGCCAATTGAGGAGGTTGAGAGCGGATTCTACCTGCGCATGAAAGCTCTGGACAAACCCGGTGTATTGGCAGCTATCACCCAAATTCTCAGCGATACCGGTATCAGTGTGGAAGCGGTTATCCAGAAAGA
Source organism: Gammaproteobacteria bacterium (assembly GCA_022600975.1). GTDB lineage: Bacteria > Pseudomonadota > Gammaproteobacteria > Pseudomonadales > Cellvibrionaceae > Microbulbifer. The sequence goes on along the minus strand of JAHZJJ010000022.1, from coordinate 10,403 downwards.
ACCTAAGCAAAACGAAAACTCGGTACCCCTGATCCTGTTGACCGCTTGCACCCATGAAGGCCGGTTAATAGATGCAGTTACCACTATTGAATCGCTAACAAGCGTGAGTGGAAGCGTTGTGCATATGCGAGTGGAATTGCTGAGCAAGTAATTGTGTCAACGACAATCCAAATCTGACCCACTAGCGACAATTGAAAACTGACCCACTTGAGGCTTTTGACTAGATGGTATCAACCAATACTCAGTGCAAATGCATATTTAGATTTTCACCTAAAGACCACAATTTGATCTTTCAAGTCTGCACAGACTCTTGATGCACCTGACACAGTTTAAAACCTTCTCATCACCATAAGGTGCCATGAATTTTTAAAACTCGCCATGCACACCAATAACTTACACAACTTTTGCACACCCAACTGCGGCTTCTAAGTTTAATGGTGCTCTTTATCTAGAAATATCGCTCAAGCCATCAATAAATCGATTTTAATCCGCCTCGGCAATCAAAATGCTACTTTGCACTTTTTCCAAGCCTCTTATGAGATCCTCTTCCAAGTCTTGGCCATCCTCGATCCCTACAGAAAGGCGCAAAAGACCCTTGCCGATACCAGCTTCAATCTGAGCCTCTTCGCTCATTGCCCCATGGGTCATGCTCGCCGGGTGGCAAATCAGGCTCTCTACGCCACCCAGGGACTCTGCCAAGGTGAAACAAGCAAGTCCCTCAAGCAGAAGTTTCACTGCCTGCTCTCCACCGTAAAGCTCAAAGCTAATAATGGCGCCACTCCAGGATTGCTGCCTGGAGGCTAGCTGGTGATCGGGATGGTCGTTTAGCCCAGGATAGTGAACGCAAGAAACCACCGGGTGTACCGCTAGTATATGCGCCAACTGTAGAGCGTTCTCCTCGTGGCAACGCAATCGCGCATGCAGAGTTCTCAACCCCCTCAATACTTGACTGCAATCGAATGGCGAGGCAGTCGAGCCCACGCAGTTGGCCCACCAAGACAGTTTTTCAAGTAGCGACGCATCGGCAGCAATCACTGCACCACCCACAACATCACTGTGACCATTTATGTATTTGGTCGTCGAATGGACAACGATATCCGCGCCCAAGGTTAAAGGCTGCTGCCCGAGCGGTGTCAGAAAAGTATTATCCACCACTAGTAGTGCATTGCATTCTCTAGCGATTGCCGCCACTTTCTGAATGTCGGTTATGCGCAGTAACGGATTGCTCGGCGTTTCTACCCAAATTACTTTCGGGCGAATCAAACTACACTCTCCTCTCAATGTATCCAGGTCCGAAAAATCAGAGAAGCGGGCCTTGAACCGCCCGGTTTGAGAAAGAGAATCAAATACCCGGTAGCAGCCTCCATAACAATTGTGCGGCGCAATGATCGTGTCTTTTGCAGTTAACAAATAGGTAACCAACACCACTGCAGACATACCGGTATTGGTCACTATGCTCCCGCTACCCCCTTCCAGCTCTGCCAATGCATTGCCCAGAAGCTCGCGGGTTGGATTGCCACTGCGTGAATAATCGTATTCACGCTTTGCGTAAAGCCCCTCGAAGCTGTAATTCGATGAGAGATACAGTGGCGGCATAACCGAGCCATACTGATTATCACTGTCCACCCCTGCCCTTACCATTGATGTAATCTGCCTACGGCTCATGCTTCTGCTCCTTCTAGAAATTGTATGATCAGCGCTGAAATCTGCTCCACTTCACAAAGGAAGGCGTCGTGGCCATAAAGTGAATGGATTTCAGCCAGCTTGCAGGTACTGGAAACCATTGCAGCAAACTCACGAATCAAAGGTGGTGGACACAGCTCATCGGTATCGATACCCAGCAGCCATAACGGTGTTTTAATGTCTGCCGGGCTGATCCAATGTTTATCAATGGAGTCCACCAAGGTTAGCGTTGATTCGCGGTCAAATCGTTTGGCAAACTTCCTGCTCTGGTGCTCGAGGTAAGATTCAAGGGCTTGGCGGCCTTGGGGCCCACTAAAACGACTGCGAAACTCTGCAGCCGAACGGTAGGTAGTGATAGCCAATGCCCTGGCTACTGCCACGGCATCTTTATCTGCCCCATTTTCAGCCAGTTTGAGAATCTGTTTTTGCACGTAACGCCGGGCTACTGCCATGGGTTCAGGGCGATGTGCGCATCCAAGCACCAGCAGACGCCGAAGCCTTGAGGGATACAGGCGTGCAAAATGCATTGCCACCATGCCGCCATAAGAGGCTCCGAGAATGGCTTCGACCCGCTTGACCTGCAGTTGATCCAGCACCTCGGCAAGCAGCACGGCCTGATCGGATGTGTCGATTGATGGGCTTTCCATACCCTGCACTTGCCACTGTGGGGGGCCGCTCGTATCGCCGCTGCCACCCAGCCAGTCAATACTCAACACCTGGTAATGGGAAAGAATATCCACGCCCTGATGCCCCAGTACAGCTTGCCACCAACCTTGGCCTTCTGTGAGTGTACTTATAACAGGGACTCGATTGGCAGAGATGCCGCCTAGGACAATAACGACGGGCGCCGAAGGTCTTCCACACATACGCATTGCAACGCGCACTGATTTCAGCGATTCACCACAGCCGAGCCTGAACGGCTCCGGTATGGTCAACTGACGATCATCAATACAATACAGCGCATCTGTATCGGCGAGCAGCGATAATGTGTTCATGAGTTCGGCCTGGTTTCCAAATAGTCAGCTCATTGGAAACTCCGGCCATTTGACAGGAGGGGGCACGACCCCATCACCATGCAGGTGCTGGTTGCGCACTCATTTCCCGGAACCGTTGGCTCCGCAGGAGTTAGCACCTTTTCGAAGTGGTTAGCTCCGAAGGTTGCCCCGGCTTCAAAGGGCCTGTCCCTCTGCCGGTCTCAATGAGTATTTGGATCGAGTCTAAGCCATGGTTCTGAGAAGTCAACAGAAAATTGTGCCTACTTGCAACCAAATTTAATTGGGGCAAGCAGACACAATCAAGTAGATCACCATGATACTTTTTTACAGGGCATCAGCCTGCTGATTTTTTTAATATCGGCTGACCTGATCTGCACCAGCAAAACTAAATACACTGCTTAACTCTGCAAGGGTTGCTTTAATAGTTTATTGCCCTCGCTCGTAAACCACTTCACCGCCTAAAAAAGTTTGCTCTACTTTAATTTTTGCTATTTCATAGGGAGAAGTTTCAAATAAATTATCTTCTAAGACCACCATATCTGCAAACTTCCCTACGGTAATAGAACCAATTTGATCCTCCATATGCAATTGGTAGGCGCCATCAATAGTGTAACCTTTAATTAAGGTTTCAAGATCCAGGCGCTCATTCTCATTGGGCTGTACTTTGGCGTTCGGCTCACCGGGATCCTGACGGGTATGTCCAATTTCAATATTGTATAGCGGCGACATACCTAAAGTACCGGCGCCAGTGGCAGGATAATCACTGCCAAAGGCCATTTTAACTCCAGCTTGCTTCAAGCTATTAAAGCGAAAATAACGATTAAATTGATCTTTGCTAACGTATTGTTCTCCAAACGTATCGTACGATGCCCATAGTGGTGTGCTTTGTACAGTGACCCCCAGATCTGTAAACCGCTGTATCTCTTCATCGCGTATAACTTGCACATGGGTAATCGCATAACGTGCGGTACTGTTGGGGTGCATTTTCTTGGCCTTTTCTATAGCCGTCAACGATTCAGCAATGGTGCGCTCTCCCAACGCGTGAATATGCACATCAATCTCTTCACCGCCGGCCTGAGTAATTAGGCTGTTTAGCTGCTCCTGAGAGAAAACAGTTGCACCATTGTTACCCTCCTCACCTTGATAATCTTCAAACATCCCTGCAGTGCGCCCCTCAATGGTGCCATCATTCATAATCTTTAAGGTATTAATATGGTACATGGGCCTTTTGGTATTCTTTTTCTTTTCTTTAATCTTCTCAATTGCTGTGTCAAGTTTGTCGACACTATCGACCACATGTGAAGCCACCATACGCAGGGTCAACTCTCCCTGCTCATAAAGTTTATCCAAAACCTCTACCTGAAATTCATCAACATCCGAAGCTCCAGCATCAAAAACTGCGGTAATACCGTAGCTGTTCATGATGTCAAACACATCATTGGCTCCCACAGTTACTCTGCGAGCATTGATAACATCCAGTTTCTCCATGGCTTCGAAAGCGGTACCTTCAAGAAAATAACCGGTTGGATTACCTTCAGCATCACGTTTGTAATAACTAAAGCCCGGCACTGGATCTGAGGTAGACTTATTAATATTTAGAAGTTCCATAGCTTTAGTATTTGCCCAACCGCCATGAAAACCTTCATCCAAAATAAACACCGGCCTGTCTGCCACAACACTATCCAGTTGCGCGGCCGTGGGACCATCTAGACCAAAAGAACTGGCCAAAAATCCGTAGCCAAATAACAATGGTGCCTCTGGATTAACCACGGCATATACAGCGATAGCCTTTAACCAGTCTTCAGGCCCTGCGTAAGTATCCAATGCGAGGCTGCGCACATAGGCACCTCCGGAAACAGGGTGTGCATGAGAATCGATAAAACCCGGCAATACCAATTTGCCTTGCAAATCTTGTTGTTTAGTGCCTTCACCCACCCACGATTGTACAGCTTCATTGGAACCGACAAAAACTATTTTGCCCTCTTTAACTGCGATCGCTTCTGCCCAAGGCTGGTTTTGATCAACCGTATATACCTGCGCATTGCTTAACACTAAATCAGCAGATTTATTGATTATTGATGTGTTTGTTGAGCAAGAAATCAATGCGCTACTGACCGCTGCCAGACAAAAATAACGAATAGAAACCATAAAAATACCATCAATTTTTAGGTGGAATAAATTATTTTTTAAAATCCTATTGATCTGTAACGTTAAAGTAAGAACAAAGCCTTTTATAGCTTGCTTTTAAATTAAACCTTTCTCTCCTCGAGTGAAATTAATCATAGCTTTTAGGCTTCTGGTACAGCACAAAGGGTAGCTGATACCTTCCACCAACTATTCTCAAATAGTGACACAATAAAGGTCACTAAAATTTCTGCACTATAGACTGTCCCTTATACGATAATAAAGCATCCCCAGAACGAGCAACGGCGAGCGCAGATGAGTTCCACCTGGGAAAGGATGCGTGGGGACTTTAGCCATAATATCAAAACGTCCCATGGTGCCATCGACTGCTTCGGCCATCAGCTTACCGGCCAGAGTTGCCATGGCAACACCGTGCCCAGAAAAACCACTAGCGTTAAATAAATTACCCTGTAGCCGTTCAAAAAACGGCATACGGTTGAGTGTTACCCCTAGAGTTCCACCCCAGCCGTAGTCGATACCCGTATTCTCCAGTTGCGGATAAATTTTAAGCATGGGCTTGCGGACAAAGGCTTTAATGTCCTGGGGGAATTTGTAACCATAGCTTTCATTGCCACCAAAAAGCAGGCGGCGATCTGCCGACAACCGATAGAAATTAATCACAAACTTTGAATCAGCAACAGCTACATCATCGCGAATCAATGATCGAGCTGTTGCTTCGTCCAATGGTTCGGTAGCGATAATGAAGTTATTAATCGGCATCACCCGCGATGCTACCCGGTCATTAAGCCGCTCCAAATAACCATTACAGGCAAATATAGCGGTATTGGCTTCCACTTCGCCCAAAGCCGTTCGGATCCGTACCTTTTCACCGTCACGATAATCCAACACCTGTGCGTTTTCAAAAATGCTTACGCCGGCATCTTCCGCCGCCTTACCGAGCCCAAGGGCATAATTTAATGGGTGCAAATGTGCAGCACCTTTATCAATGGTGCCACCATAATAGGCTTGTGTAGCAAGCATATCACGCAGCTCTTCGGTATCTACAAAACGGATGTCAGCGTAATCGTATTCTTTTTGTAGCTTCTCGGCGTAGGCTCGGCTGTGCGGTACGTAGCGTTTTTTATGATCAACATGCAACACTCCAGGTTTCAAATCACACTGAATATCGTGCTGTGCTACCAGATCTTTCACCAGTTGCTTGGACTCTTCTGCCAGCTGCCACAACTGACGCGCGTGTTCGAGCCCCACAGAAGCTTCCAGCTCATCCTGTTCCGCTCTCTGGCCGCTGGCCACCTGACCGCCGTTGCGCCCGGAAGCTCCCCAGCCAATGCGGTGAGCTTCCAGTAAAATTACATTAAATCCTTTGCTCGCCAAGTGAAGTGCACTGGAGAGCCCAGTATAACCCGCACCAATGACACAGACATCACAATGATGAGCGCCCTGAAGAGTAGAATATTGCGGTAGCTGATTTGCGCTGGCCTTGTAGTATGAATCCGCGTGTTGACCCGGTTTATCATTGGCGAATAACAAATTACTGCTCATAAAAATTTACTTCTAAAATACCTGCAGGCGATAAAAGCTGTTCCCGTTTATTTGTAGCGTCATAATCATACACTCTATTCACTATGCCAATACTCAAACCGTCAACAGTAGTTGCTCTCGCTCCCAGGGCGTAATGATACGCATCTGCTCTTCGTATTCATGGCCTTTGAGGGCAATATAAAGACTGGAAAAATCTTCCCCCAATAATTCCTGCAAAGGTTTACACTCCTCAAACATATTCAGTGCTGACAGCAGATCTCTAGGCAGACCATCACTGACCACCTCATAAGCACTTCCAGTACACTCTTGGCGCGGCTCAATTTTTTTTATCATGCCCAAATAGCCACAAGCCAGGTTGGCTGCAATAGCCAAATAGGGATTGGTATCGGCACCAGCCAAGCGGCTTTCAATGCGACGCGCCTCCGGGCCCGAATTGGGAACTCTGAGTCCCACAGAGCGGTTATCCACCCCCCACTCCAGATTGATAGGCGCGGAGTGATCCGGCACTAACCTACGATAAGAGTTAACGTAGGGTGCAATAATACAAGAGGCCGCGCCAAGGAATTGTTGCTGGCCACCGATAAAGTAACGAAATAATTTGCTGGCATTGCCGTCTGTGTTGCTAAATATATTTTCTCCAGTTTGGCGATCAACCACACTTTGATGAATATGCATGGCACTGCCTGGTTCATTATCCATTGGCTTGGCCATAAAGGTGGCATAACAGTTCTGCTTAAATGCCGCCTCACGAATCAAGCGTTTGAAAATAAACACCTGATCTGCCAGCTCCAAAGCATTGCCATGCAACAGATTGATCTCCAACTGCGCAGGGCCGCCCTCCTGAATTAGGCTGTCGATATGCAGCCCTTGTGCCGCTGCATAATCATAAATATCCTCAATGATCGCATCATATTCGTCTATTGCTGCAATGCTATAGGATTGACGCCCGATACTCTGACGACCTGAACGACCTACTGGCGGCTCCAGAGGATAATCGGGATCGGTATTCTTTTGGGTAAGATAAAATTCCATCTCCGGCGCCACTACCGGCTCCCAACCCTGATTTTCATAGAGTTTTAACACCCGCTTTAACACATTGCGGGGCGCATAACCCACCGGGGTGCCATCGAGATGGTTGATATCGTGAATCACCTGCGCAGTGGGGTCATTTGCCCAGGGCACCCGATGAACTGTAGCCAGATCCGGCTCCAGCTTTAAATCCACTTCAATCTCATACTTTTCGGAGTCGTAATCAATATATTCTCCTGTAATTGTTTGGAAAAAAATTGAATACGGCATAAAGGTGGAATCCAACTTCGCAAACTTCCCCGCAGGTTTGGATTTACCTCTAGCAACACCAACTATATCTGGAAGTACACACTCCACATCATCAATACGGTTTTCAATGAGCCACTCTTTTAATTGTTCGATATTTTCTGGTTTCGAAATAGAGTTGGTCATAGCCTTCATAGTTTGATCCAAAAGCTTTTGAATTTGGTATGAAACGTAACGGCTTGCCTTGGGCTTCTAGGCGTGCCAACGCATCACTGCACTACTATATATATTTCCTGATATTTCCTATTCCAGGGTATTTGCCTATTCTCGCTGCAAGCAATTTTTTGTCTAGCTGTAATCCTAAATGCCCAACGAGCATAATTTAACACTAGTTGTCCTTCTTTCTTTTTCCAGGCATTTAACGACACTGGCTATCATCACACCCAGAACGATAAATAGACACCCAGTTCTGAATATGGTATGCGATCTAACTGCTTATCTCTAAGCATAAAACGGCCCTATCTTGTGATCGCAAAGAATTGATGTCAAGCGCTTTTTCTTTCAGTCATGCTGCCACAGCATAGGTTAAAAAAATAAAAACAATGGGCTCTTAGCGGGATCTGTGGGTCTAAATCACGCTCAATAGGGGCTCCGCCCCTAAGCCGCGAAGGCTTACCCCACCCTCGCCGGGAGGCAGCTCATAAACCCCTGCCAACAGGATAAACGCTCGGTTTTAAAATCAAGGGTTACTCGGCGCAAGTGCCTGTGTTCCTCCTTGACTTTAAAACCGAGCATGAAAATCAGTCACAAAAGTGAACAGCAAATTAACAACACCAATAAATCACAATAAATATCTTAAAATCAACTACTTAGGTAAATTTTTTAGGATGCGTGAGCCGCATATTTTACTGACTAGGCAAAACAATTTATTGCACTTGCAGACCTCCACTGATCCACGCATAGTGAACCTCCCCAATGGCTTGAGACAGCATCTTAGGTTAGTCTATCTGGCTTAAAATCGCATATATTTAGTTATAGCTGCATAAAAACCAACCAGAACATGCTTTTTTACTCCGCATGTAGACTGATATTGAGTTGTTTCGAGTTTTCTAAGCTTCAGACGTTGAAGCCCAGAACTCTAACTAAAAAATAGGCTCTAATTCGCAAGCACAGATGTTTTTTCAAGAAGTAGTGAATTTTTATGCAACAGCAGAACTTACCTTCCCTACCCTCTGCCAGCAATAGCGAAGGCTCCTGTACCAAACAGGATAAAATCAGCAAAGAAATATACATGCAGGCTAAAAAGTCATAAAATGCCCTTTCTAATCCGTATAGAGGGCTGCTGAAGCACTAACAATTACAGGAGGCCTTGTCTTTTAAGCGCCAGTTTCAGCATCGACAATTAAATCTAACCAGAGTCGTCGCAAGACAACTTAATGTTATCAACAAAACGGAACTCTCCTTCATGCTAGCAACAAAAATTCCCTGGTTTAAAGTTTTTAAATATTCACTCTATTTTTTTGTGCTCGTCAATGTTGTATTTTTTTTTCAAGAAAACTGGCTCGCTTCCGAACACACTAACGCCGCGGGCATAGATGCATCCGATCTGATCACTGCATTTGCCGACAGCATCGACACCTTTGTTTGGCTGATATTATTAATTTTATTTGAATTGGAAACCTGCGTTATTCCCGACAACAAACTGGTGGGAAAACTAAAACACACACTGCATGGCATACGTTTAGTTTGCTACTGCATTATCATTTACGCTTTCTATGGCTATTTGAGCAAATTATTAAGCATCTACCAATATGCCCCCTCTGCAGTAACCAATCTATGTCATCTTGCCAATAACGGCTTTTCCTACTTGCTAGAACTCGACGATTATATAAAAATCACCGCATCCAACTGCGCCTCTCTCAGTGACAGCAACGTATATCTTCAACTGCCTAACGCCAACATCATAGCCTCTGCTGAAACACACACCAATGCCCTCTGGCTTGCTTGGACAGATGTTGTTAATGCAGCAGCTTGGCTATTAGTTGTACTGGTGTTAGAAATTGATGTGCGATTGCAATTAAAAGGCAAACTTGAGGGGGTTACTATGCTCGCAAGCAAGTGGATAAAAGCGCTTCTTTACACTGTTCTACTAGCTGCAGCTGCTTACTGGGGAGCGGCTGCCTACTGGGGCATTACAGATGACTTTATCGACGCTTGGGATGCCCTATTGTGGATATTGGCTTTTGCATTCATCGAACAAAATATGTTTGATTGGAAAGAGGAAGTAGCTCAGGCTAAAAAGCTCGAAGATTCTCATTGAGAATACTTCAATAACCAAGGTTAGCGGCTAAATATAGCCTGCTAACCGCACTGGAAAACCTAAACCTCTTTATTGGGCAGAGTATTAGGGTTTTCCGGTACGGTTTAAGCAGATAAATTTAATTCACTGCACATCGCTTCGCGCATTACAAATTTTTGTATTTTTTCAGTAACCGTCATCGGAAATTCATCAACAAAGCGAATGTGATGTGGAATCTTATAGTGCGCAATTTTGCCTCTGCAAAAATCTTCCACTTCACTTGCAGTGATTTGCTTACCATTTGCAATCTGTATCCACGCCGCCACCTGTTCACCAAATTTTTCGTCGGGAACACCGAACACAGTAACATCCTGAATAGCAGGGTGTTTTAACAAGTACTCTTCGACTTCACGTGGATAAATATTTTCGCCACCACGAATAATAATATCTTTTACTCGCCCTAC
>JAHZJJ010000145.1 GCA_022600975.1 Gammaproteobacteria bacterium | reverse complement strand
TTGCTCAGCGCAACAAACAACTTTATTGAAGGCGAGCGTGTGATTAGCGTATCATCCAAGACAGCCTCACTAGATACCCTTGTATCTTTTGGGGTTAGCCATCTCCTGGTGCGGTAACACTGGGAGGTGGCGTTATCTTACGTTCACACGATCATACTGTGGTTCTTCTGTATGCGTACTATTGCTGATTTCCGCGAGGGTTTTAGTTGCTTGGCACCTCGCGGGCTACATAACACCAGTAAACGGTTTTTTTTACGTTTTTTTACGTTTTGCTATCGCTTGTGCCGTGTTTTACTTTAGGCGTTATCGCAGCACGCTCAACATTAATTACTTTTTTTGAAAAGTGCAATTAAAGTAAGGTGTTATGCGCCATTAAATTTTATGGGCTAAATATACAGTGTCAAAGCCTCTAAAAAAATGTAATAAAAATTAAGCTCAGCCACGCTAAGCGCAGCTTTTTTTAGCTTCAGCCCGCTTTAAGTGTTGCCAGATCTATCACAAAACGGTACTTCACATCACTTTTTTGCATGCGCGCATAAGCCGTACCAATCTGCTCCATTGGGATCACCTCAACATCCGAGACAACGCCTTTTTCGCTGCAAAAGTTGAGCATTTCCTGAGTCTCACGTATTCCTCCGATCAGCGATCCCGCAACGGTGCGACGGCCCATGATAAACGGTACCGTATTCAACTCCGCTATTGGGCCTACCGCACCAACAATACACATGGTGCCACTGACCTTCAGTAACATCATGTAGGGATTAAAATCGTGGGGAACTGGTATGGTGTTGAGCAAGAAATCAAATTGCCCTGCTGCGGCTTCCATCGCAGCCGTGTCGGTAGAGAGCAGCACCGTATCGGCACCCAGGCGTTTTGCATCCTCCGCCTTTGAAGCGGAAGTCGTGATCATAACCACCCGAGCACCCATAGCGTGAGCAAGCTTAATACCCATGTGCCCGAGGCCACCAAGGCCGATAATGCCAACTGTTTTACCTGGCCCTACCTGCCAATGGCGTAATGGCGAATAGGTTGTAATGCCCGCGCAGAGTAGGGGCGCGCAGGCACTTGGGTCTAGGGTTTCGGGCACGGTCAAAACAAAATCACGCTTGACGACAATCATTTTTGAATAACCGCCATAGGTTTGGCCCCCTGGATCTGTGGTTTCAGAACCATAGGTTTGGGTCATTCCAGTGAGACAATATTGTTCTTCGCCGTTTTTACAGGAGGAGCATTGATGACAGCTATCCACAAGGCAGCCAACACCAACACGCTGGCCAATGACAAGGTCGGTGACTTCGGCTCCGATTGCGCTAACGCGCCCAATGATTTCATGCCCAGGTACTAGCGGATAGGCAGACATGCCCCAATCATTGTTGACAAAATGTAGATCAGTGTGGCAAACACCACAAAAATCGATATCAATTTGAACATCGCGAAGCCCGAGCGGCCGCCGTTCAATGGTATGCGGGGTGAGCTTTGCTCCAGCAGACAAAGCTGCATAACTTGGGGTTGGAGTGGTATTAGATGTAGGCATCATTACAATCGCTCTTGGTTAGAATACAAATAAAATGAAAATAAAATTTGAAAAGCTGTACCTCAAGTTCCTCTTCATGAATACAAGCCCTAATGAAGGGATAAAATTTCAAGGCTCTCAGTGCGTGCCCTAAATGGAATTGTTCACTGTGTGTTACATCTGAACTGGCGTGTTGGTTTAGCTAAACGCCTTTTAGCACACTTGCACAATAAAGGCACTTAATTCTTCTTAACGATTCGCGCGCCCTTCACCCTAACTATTTCCATGGAGCGCTTGGGGTTAACTTTGGGGGAAATTCATACGTTCCGCATGGGGGGCTAGCAAACTATACTCCTAGAAACCGCAGTTGAATCACGCAAGTTTGCACAAGCTCTTGATACCCCGGGAAAATTTTAAAAAGTTCTCATTCCCAATAACGTACACAGCTTTAGCATGCTCAGCTGCGCGCCCCTAGGGTAATGAACAATCGGTTTACACGGTAGCTTAAAATCGCTAGCCTTGGTAATTTTATTTTCAGGGTTTTTCTGAGATTCTGGCAAGCCCAATAATCCAACATTAATCCCAACGATGGGATAGCGGGAGGTAGATTAGGCATTAATGAAAAAGCATAACCCCAAAGACCCAATCACGGATCCATTGGAGCCTATGGGCTTATCTCACCATGGCATTATTATCTTCGACGGGGTATGCAATTTTTGCAATTTTTCGGTCAATTTCATTATCGCCAGAGATCATAACGATATATTTAGGTTTACCCCTATGCAATCAACCATAGGGTCACAACTTTTAGCTATATACAACATCCCTAGTGAGAATATAGATACATTTCTATTGATCATGCATGGGAAGACTTTAATAAAAAGCGATGCCGCAGTATCCATTGCAAAAGAGCTGAGAGCCCCTTGGAATTACCTTGTAGTTATAAAATGTATACCCAAACCAATACGAGATTTTTTTTATTCTTTCATTGCACGAAATCGCTATAGGTGGTTTGGGAAAAAAGAACACTGCATGACCCCAACTGTGGAATTAAAGAGGAAGTTTATTCTTTGATAAAAAGGAATAACTATTGCGGATACCTTCCACTTCATAATTGGTTAGGATCTCCTCAGTGACAAGCTCACCTTCAGCGCTGCTTGCAAGGCTCAGGGCGTCAACTAAGCGTTGATTATTGGCCTGAAAGGTTACCCAAGCTTCTTGATCTTCCTGGTAATCCAGCAAGCAATTGGGCCACTCTGTGCATTCCCAGATTCATTGATAACGAGGCATATGAGCCTCCTCTATGACTCATAATATCTCAAAATCAGGGTCATAAGATGAATTTATATCCATTAAGTTGAGGCTCACCGGCAGGCAAATTAAACACAAGGGCGTGTTCACTTATCGCACTACCGGGTTTGCTATTACCGTACTTACAATGCAACATCGCAGTGCATTTTTATTAGCCTTCTTCAGCCTCTCCCCGATAGGCATCGGCATCTAGCAATCTATCTAGTTCACTGGGGTCGCTGGGTTTCAGGCGGTAAAACCAGCCATCATCATAGGGGTTGGAATTGACCGTTTCCGGTGCCGCTTCAAGCGCTTCGTTCACTGCTACCACTGCACCGGAAATTGGCGCATAAATATCACTAGCGGCTTTTACCGATTCTACTACTCCGGCCTCTTCCCCCAACGCCAAGTCAGTACCAACCTCGGGCAGCTCCACATAAACAACATCCCCCAGCGCTTCTTGGGCGTGATCACTTATGCCAATGGTAACCGTGCCATCCTCTTCCAGGCGCGCCCACTCATGGCTGGATGCATATTTTAGTTCACTGCGAATTTCACTCATGCTACAACTCCTTAATTCAGTTGCATTTCCGTAGATTTAATTCAGTCATTCAATTTAAATCGGGTTAACGCCGCCCCCATTGCGGGCAATTAAACAAGCGCTTTGCCGTTGCGCACGAAACAGGGTTTTACCACCCGCACCGGTACCCGCTTATTGCGAATTTCTACCTGTGCTGTGGCGTTTGTGGCCACAGGCACCCTTGCCATAGCAATGGAACATCCGAGTGTTGGAGAAAATGTGCCACTGGTAACGATTCCTCGGCTCTCCCCATCATCGACCACTACCTGCTGGCCTGCGCGCAAAACCCCTCGGCCTTCCAGCACTAGCCCTACCAGTTTTTCGTTAACACCAGATGCTTTTTCCGCCTCCAAGGCCTTGCGACCAATAAAATCGCGCGTATCCGGTGCAAACGTTACCGTCCAAGCCATATTGGCTACCAGTGGTGAAATTTCTTCACTCATCTCTTGGCCATAAAGATTCATTCCGGCTTCGAGGCGTAGGGTATCGCGCGCGCCCAGGCCACAGGGAGCCACTCCGGCCTCTGCTAGCGCCTGCCAAAAAGCTTCCGCTTTCGCTGCGGGTAGGGTAATTTCCAAACCGTCCTCGCCGGTATACCCCGTGCGCGCAATCATCCATTCATCGCGCATAAAACTCTCAAATACTTTTAAGCCAGCTATTGCCTCAGCCCATTCATCACCGAGCACCTGCTTGGCCTTGGCAATTGCCTGCGGCCCCTGAATGGCTATCATCGCTAGCTGCGGCCGCTCGTGCAACGCCACAGCAAATTCCTCGGCTTGACGGTGCATCCATGCCAGATCTTTTTCGCGAGTGGCACAATTCACCACTAACCGATAACCGGATTCGCGCAAATATACGATCAAATCATCAATGACTCCGCCTCGCTCATTAAGCATGCCAGTATAAAGCGCTTTACCCGGCTTACCCGCCAATTTGGCTACATCATTGGCCAGTAACCTGCGCAAATAATCACTGGCATCGGCCCCTTCTATATCGATCACGGTCATATGAGACACATCAAACATGCCTGCGTCGTTGCGCACCTTATGATGTTCGTCTAGTTGCGAACCGTAATGTAGCGGCATATCCCAGCCACCAAAATCAACCATTTTACCGCCCATGGTGACGTGGACAGGGTACAAGGAGGTTCTATTTCCCATGAAGTGCTCTCAAATCAGTGTATGGGGCCCTAGGAGCCTGTCGGACTTAACCGGTCGTAGCGAGAAAAAGGCCAGTGTTAAGTCCGACAGGCTCCTAGGCCAAGGACGCATTCTAACGGCGGCACCACTTCTGTTTCCAGATCGGGCCGTAAATAAGCTTTTACATCAGCAAAGCGGCAACTATCTCTGCGCGTTTTGTACTACAAAGGCTGCAACTTAGCCATGCTCACTACCAGCCATTTGCTGCCAGCATCATCGAAGTTAACTTGTACTCTCATGCGAGCGCCATTGCCTTCAAACTGAATGACTGTGCCCTCGCCAAAGCGTTTGTGCTCAACGCGCCCACCAAGCTGCAGTGGAAATAGGTTGTCACTTTCCACAGCGGCATCAGCAAACAATCCGGTTTTATGGGCTTCAGCCCGAAACAGTGGCCGCGAAACTTCCGTTTTCAGGCGTACTTCATGCAGCAAATTTGCAGGTATCTCACCCACAAAGCGCGATGGGGCATTATAGGTTTCGCTGCCGAACAAACGGCGACTCTCGGCGTAGGTGAGGTAGAGTTTGCGCATCGCTCGGGTAATACCTACGTAACAAAGACGGCGCTCTTCCTCCAGGCGCCCAGGCTCCTCGGTCGACATTTTGTGAGGAAACAGGTTTTCCTCCACACCCGTCATAAATACCAACGGAAACTCCAAACCTTTGGAGGAATGCAGGGTCATCAGTTGCACCGCATCCTCAAATTCATCGGCCTGACCCTCTCCGGCATCCAATGCAGCACTGTCGAGAAAATTCGCCAACAGCGATGCTTCCTCTGCCTCCTCTTCGGTTATCGTTGATGGCTGAGGCAGGCCTTCAAATTCGCCGCAGGCAGTGACCAATTCCTGCAGGTTTTCTACTCGTGTCTGGCCTTTTTCGCCTTTCTCTTTGCCGTGAAACTCAATCAGCCCGCTCTTTTCCACTGCCAGTTCAGCGATGGCATTCAGCGGCTGCTGTTGTGCTTTGGCCGCTAATTGATTGATTAAATCGAGGAAAGCTTGCAGGGCTTTACTGGCTCGTGCAGACAAATTCGCTTGTTGTACCATTTGACTTGCAGCATCCCACAGCGAACAACCCTGCTCACGAGCATGATTGCGTACCGCTTCGACACTGCGTGCTCCGATACCGCGACTGGGAGTATTCACCGCTCGCTCAAATGCTGTGTCATCATTGCGGTTGCTAAACAAACGCATATAGGAGAGTGCATTTTTAATTTCTAGACGTTCATAAAAGCGCTGTCCGCCATAAATACGGTAGGGCACCTGCTCCCTCAGCAATGCCTCTTCCAGTACCCGCGACTGGGCATTAGAGCGGTACAAAATTGCGATACTATCGCGACGATTGCCGCCTTTCACCCAATCGTTGATACGCTCGACAATAAAACGGGCTTCATCCTGCTCGTTATAGCCCGCATAAAGTGCTATCGCTTCACCTTCATCGCCCTTGGTCCACAATTCTTTGCCAAGCCGCTCAATGTTATTGGCGATCACCGCATTGGCCGCATTGAGAATGTTGCTGGTAGAGCGATAATTTTGCTCTAGGCGCACAGTTTTTACGTTGTTCAAATCGCGAGCAAAGTGGCGAATATTTTCTAATTTGGCTCCGCGCCAGCCATAAATGGATTGATCGTCATCCCCTACTGCGGTGAGGTTGCAACCACCGTTAGCGAGCAGGCGCAGCCAAGCATACTGAATTGTGTTGGTATCTTGAAATTCATCTACAAGGATATGCGGAAAACGCTGCTGATAATGTGCCAGAATAGCGTCGTTATTCAGCCACAGCTCATGGGCCCGCAGCAGCAATTCACCAAAATCCACCAGACCACTGCGCTGACAGGCTTCTTCATAGGCGAAATAAATCTGTACCATGGTGCGCAGCCAGGGGTCACTATCTACCTGGATATATTGCGGCCGCAGCCCTTCATCCTTTTGTGCACCAATCCACCATTGGGTTTCCCGCGGGGGCCATTTTTTATCATCCAATTGCAAATCATTTTGCACTCGTTTGATCAAGCGCAACTGATCATCGGCATCGAGAATCTGAAAGTTTTGCGGCAACTTGGCTTCTTGCCAGTGAATCTTTAATAGCCGGTGAGCAAGGCCATGAAAGGTCCCCACCCACATGCCAAAGGTATTGATACCCAGCAACTCTTCGATGCGCGCGCGCATCTCCACAGCAGCTTTGTTGGTGAAGGTTACTGCCAGAACTGAATGCGAAGCAGCGCCCTCCACTTGCATCAGCCAGGCGATACGATGAACCAATACTCGGGTCTTACCCGAACCGGCACCGGCGAGAACCAATTGATTACCCGGGGATGCAGCGACCGCTGCACGTTGGGCGTCATTTAACGGGTCGAGAATTTGTGATACGTCCATGGCGGCAATTGTACCAGAGATTGCATCCTTAACTGTCGAAAGCCACACTGTAAAGCAGTAATTTATCCGCTCGCCAGCAACAGAGGTTAACGCTAAACTGCGCTCACTAGCCCGCTAATGACGCTCTTAAGGTAGCTCTGTGAAACCAGCCGAAATCACACAAAAAATCAGCGCCCAGCTGGTATCTATGCGCAAATCAGAACGCAAGGTAGCGGAGTACATCCTTGCTCATGTCGGCAACATTATTCATATGCGCATTGTCGATCTCGCCACCCAGGCGCAAGTAAGCGAGCCTACCGTGGTGCGCTTTTGCCGGGCGGTGGGCTGCTCAGGATTTCAGGAGTTTAAATTGTGCCTGGCTCAACAGCTAGCCTCCAGCCCCAGTTTTGGGCAAATTGCGGTTACTGAAAGCGACACAATCGACGAGTATAAACGCAAGGTTTTCGATTCCACAATCGACACTCTACTGAATGTGCGCGACTCCATCGATGCCTGCGCGCTGGAAGCAGCGGTTGCCGCCATCGACCATGCTAAACGGGTAGAATTTTTTGGTTTTGGTGCCTCAGGAGCGGTAGCCACCGATGCCCAACATAAATTTTTCCGTTTACAACTGGCCACTGCTGCACACTCAGACCATCATATCCAGAATATGTCGGCGATGTCGATGCAAACTGGCGATGTGGTGGTAGCCATTTCTCAGAGCGGGCGCACCAAGGCTTTGTTGCACTCTATGAACATGGCCCGGCAACAGGGTTGCGCCGTTATCGGCCTGGCTCCCAGTGGCTCTCCGGTGGCCCGACAGGCGAGCATTGCACTGGAGGTCGATGTCGAAGAGGATATAGAAATATACACTCCTCTGTCATCACGTATCGCACATTTGGTGGTGATAGATGTATTGGCTATCGGCGTTGCTCAACGCAAAGGGCCGCAATTGCAGGAACATCTACTGAAATTAAAACAGGGACTTTACACTCTTCGCGAGCATAAACACTGAAGCATTGCTCTATAGGAAACAACCATACTCAGTAGTAGCGATAAAAGTATTTATGGGTTTATCGCTGTATCCATTCCCGCCTGAGCAGAAATCATTCCTGCAGGTGTACACTATGCTGTCGCACGCCTAAGTCTCTCTTTACCAAACACGCTCCACCTGTCGGCTCGGCGTGTTTGACAACCTACACCAAGCTTGCCGAAGAGATGGATTTCGGACTTTCGGGCCCACTGGCCATCAAAATTATTTGCCGCCCATCCGAGTACCTTTATGAATAACGCGACCACCTCAATCACTAAAAAAAACTTGCGTTGGTTGCCTCTATGGCTGGCTGCATTAATTGCTCTCGCGCCATTTTCCATCGATAGCTATCTGCCGGCGATAGGCCATATCGCAACGGCGCTAAACACTCAAGTAACACAGGTACAACATTCAATATCCAGTTTTTTCCTCGGTTTGGCCATTGGCCAATTGCTCGGGGGGCCATTATCGGATCGCTGGGGGCGACGTCCAATTGGTACTATCGGCCTTCTGATTTACCTCATCACCACCAGCGCCATTTTGTTTACCACGCATGTGGAGCAACTGGTGATGTTGCGCTTTTTTCAAGCTTTAGGTGGCGGCTTCACTATGGTTATAGTCGGCGCTATGGTGCGCGATCTCTACAATGGCCGCGAAGCTGCCAAAATTTTTTCAATTATCAGCAGCATAGTTCTGTTGGCGCCACTGGTTGCTCCGGCGGCTGGCTCGGCACTTTTGGTAGCCGTCGGCTGGCAGGGCATTTTTATTTTCTTGCTGATCTACGCCAGCGCCATGTTGATAGTCGTGCGCTGGCTGCTGCCTGAGACCGTTTCTCGCTCCACCCGCATTGGCCGCCAGGGTGTATCACTTCGCAGCTTGTTTACAGACTATCGTAAAATATTGGCCAACCATCGTTCACTCGGTCTCTTGCTCACCCAATCCTTTATCACTGGTTCATTATTTATCTACATTACCACCGCGCCCTTCGTGTTTATTGAGCACTTCAAAATCAGCGCGGGGCAGTTCCCACTATTTTTTTGCATTGGCGTATTGGGCTTTATTTGTATGACAAGGTTAAACCTTCGCCTGTTAAATTTTTTTTCCCCAAGAAAGATTTTACTGGTAGGAATTTATATTCAGCTACTAGGCTGTGTGCTACTGCTCTGTACTACCTTATTAAATGATCAGTCCTTAACTTTGTGGATGGTGCCACTAACTATCGTCATAGCCTGTGCGGGAATTACCACACCTAATGTTCTGGCATGTTATCTGGAGTTTTTCCCCGGCCTCAGCGGCAGTGCCTACGCGCTTTTTGGTACTGCGCGCTTTGCCGCCGGTGGGATTTTGGGGGCTATTGTTACTGGCTTGCATAGTGGTACTTTAGTGTTGATTGCCAGCACCATGCTGGTCTGTACAATCACTGCCTTGATCATTGCTTTGCTATTAGCGCAAATCCGACGACCTATTTAATCCTCGAAACCGCAGTTTGACGCGGCCAAGATTTTCTGTACATTCCAGTTAAAATGATTATCTCGTAACTGGAATGCACAAATCTATTGGATCACGTCGATCAGTCCCTAATATGAAACCATCGACTTTAGTCGATAATTGTTCAATTCATTTACTGCGCTTAACCATCGCCAAAATGGTTTCAAACAGTTCATTCCTCGCCTGTTGCTCACTAATATCCCCAACAACCGCCGCATGTGACAGCGCATCAGCTGCACCGAGCATCGCCCACAGGCTCGCCGATGAAATTCCCTGAGCCCCAGCAAAGGGTGCCAGAATTTTGTGACATTTCTCAATGAAAATCTGTTGGTACTGTCGCTTCACCGTCGCCAGTTCCATTGACCCATTGAGTGCGGCAAGTACCCCTGGAATTTCTCGCCCTTGAGTCAATACACATTCGACATAGGAAGAAGCGATAACCCCGGCCTTGTCTTTTAGGCTGGGGCTACTGGCGGCAATAGCCGCATCAATAATAGCAGTTTGGCGCAGATCAAAATCCTGATAAAGCGCCGCCAACAGTCCATTGCGAGTACCGAAATGATCATAAACCACGGGCTTGGTAATACCGGCTTCCTTGGCCAGTCGCCCCAAAGTTAGTGCGTCCGTGCCTTCAACACTTATTAATTCCCAGGATACCGACAACAGCTGGCGCAACCGCTTCTCTCTGGAAAGGCGACGTCGCGGGGAAACTTTACAGGCCGCAGGATCGTGTAAGGAGTTTGACATCACTATATACCAAGAGTAACTTATGATCTAAATTACTTTTAGTATATTGAGTGCTAAATCAATGCGCAATCTGTTCACGCCCCCTTTGGAATCACTATTATGACTAACCCCCTGAATACGCAAGCGACCAACACCAAGGCATGACTGGGGCTTATAACCATCCTCCCTCTGGTTTTGCTGGTGGCGATGGATGGCTCTGTACTTTATCTAACTATGCCTCGCATTACTTCTGTGCTGGTACCGACAGCAAGTCAATCCCTTTGGATTCTCGATATTTACGGCTTTGTCGTCGGATCACTGTTGATTACCTTTGGCAATATCGGCGATCGCTATGGGCGTTTAAGGCTGATGATAACAGGTGCCATTGTTTTCGGTCTGGGATCACTGGGTGCGGCCTACGCTTCAACCCCCGA
The DNA here is from genome assembly GCA_022600975.1 of Gammaproteobacteria bacterium. Taxonomy (GTDB): domain Bacteria; phylum Pseudomonadota; class Gammaproteobacteria; order Pseudomonadales; family Cellvibrionaceae; genus Microbulbifer. The sequence goes on along the minus strand of JAHZJJ010000145.1, from coordinate 1,575 downwards.
GTATTTGATCGCCTTTCGTGGGCTAATGGGGCTTGGTGGGGCTACCTTGCTCCCCTCAGGCTTGGCCATTGTCAGCACCTTATTTCCCAGCCCACGTATACGCGCCAAGGCCATTGGTATTTTCGCGGCCACCTTCGCAGCGGGTTTTGCCATTGGTCCGATCATTGGTGGACTACTGCTGCAACACTTCAGCTGGGGGGTAGTCTTCCTGATCAATGTACCGGTAATATTGGCGTTTTTGATAGCAGCACCGATCGTTTTGCGAGAGGTTCGTGCAACACAGTATGGCCGCATCGACATTCCCAGCTTGCTTTTATCTTGTATCGGTATTTTCTTCGTTACTTTCGCCATCAAAAGTGCAGCGGCAACGGGGTTCACTGCACAATCGTCGATAGCAGGTGGCCTGGGCATTCTGGCTCTGGCGATATTCCTGCGCCGGCAGCTCAGTCTCCAATTCCCTTTGCTAGATCTCAGCCTGTTTAAAGATCGCATTTTCTCCTTTGCCATCCTCACAGGGCTGCTAACCCTTGTCGTTTGGTCGGCGGCAGGTTATTTGTCGGGCATCTACCTGCAATCGGTGTTGGGCTACGAAGTCTTTGCTGCAGCATTATTGGCTCTACCAGGAGCCGTGGTACTCACTATTGCTTGTATAGGTAGCAGCCGCATCGTCGAACATCTTGGTCATAAGACCAGTTTAATCACCATGTATTTCCTCATCAGCCTGGGCTTATGGTTACTGTTATTAACCACTACCGAGGCGGGTGCACTCACATTTGTGGCCTCAACTGTGATTGCGGGAGTTGGCTATGGTTTATCGTTTAGCCTTGTGGCCGAAATCGCCGTATCAGCGGTTCCGAGCGCACGCGCCGGGGCCGCTGGTTCCATTGCAGAAACTAGCAATGAAATCGGCAATGCCCTGGGTATCACTTTACTGGGGTCACTGGCGGCGCTAAATTTCCGACTGTTCGGCCCGGGTGTGGCGGACACTTTGGGAGAAACGCTCAATCACCCGGGAATCTCAGCCAACACTGTGCTTCAAGCTAAAGAGGCATTCCTATCGGGACTACATCTGGTCGTTGGGGCAGGCGCGCTGTTAACACTATTAATGGGGTTTGCCGCTTGGTTTTGGTTGCCGCAAACACTATCGAAAGCTGACCATTCCCGCTGCCAAAACAGTAAGCCCGCTATTTAAGTTACCCTTCTTAGCGTTGAATGCCGCACTGTGCCAGCTTCCTTGACACATTCGGCTAAGCCCGACCCAAGGTCTGGATGAAGCCTTTTTATCCATACAAAAAGCGGCCGCATTTTCTGGTGGAGTGCAATACAAACCAACAACATCCCTCAGGTTTATTTTTAGTGATACTAGCAGCTTCACTCTGCGGCATTAGAAATGCCGGTAACCATCGATTTCAACGCTGGCAGCGAGGGCAATAGAAGGTATTGCGCTGGTTTAGGATAACACTGCGAATGCTGCCGCCGCAGCCAGTACAAGGAAGCTCGGCACGGCCATAAACTCTCAACTGTTGGGTAAAATAGCCGGGCTTACCAGCACTATTAGTAAAATCCTTCAGTGTT
>JAHZJJ010000144.1 GCA_022600975.1 Gammaproteobacteria bacterium | reverse complement strand
TATCTTCGGAAAAATCTATTTCGTCCTCGGGCTCACCTCTGGAAGAAGCGGGATCGGGTGGCAGGTTAGCTTTCTGCCTAGCGTTTTCACTATCACTACTATTAGCAGAGCGTGAGCGATTTTTGGCGCTTCTGTTATTGGTAGAGGTGCGGTTGTTCTTGGGACTCTGGATGGTACCACTGGATTCGGTGCCAGGTTGACGACTTGAGTTGATACTCGGCATGGCGGAACCGTTTTGCGTGGAGGAGCTTGAAGCCGTGCTAGTTGTTTGCGATTTAGGTTGTCCAGATTGGCTGTTGGGCTCGCTGGGCCTGCTGGTTGATGAAGATGATTGTGCAGAGGAGCTTGATGGGGCACTGCTGGAAGGTTGTGCGGGTGATTGGGATTGAGGTTGCTGACTTTTGCAGCCACCAATGATTGCGATGCAAAGTATCATTGATAGCAGTAATTGCCAGTTTATGTTGCCTTTAAATTTATTGTAAACGCTGTAATACAATGATTTCCGTAGAGTCATTTGTCAGTCCTGGAATGCCCACTGATAGAAAATATGAAATTGAGTCAGCTTACAGTAGTATGTGTTAATTTTACCGCTTTTGACTGCCTAAATTTGATCGGGTGCATGAAATTGACGACAATATACAGCGGAACACTCTATCTAAAGTATCAGCTTAGTCGAATACAAACCTTTGTACTATTCCGGTGGTACCTACAGGTTTTGCGTTGTCGAAACGGGGACGGAATTTTGCCCGTTTTAAGGTTTTTCTAACCCGTGTACCCATGGTGACTTTATTGTTTACCGATGCATCAATAATCTTTATATTACGTGCTTTACCAAATTCGGTAACATCATAAGAAACAGTAACATAGTTCTCAACCGTCCCTTCTTGTTCATAATCAATTAATGGCAGGGAAGGAAGTGAAGCGGGGCGGCCAAAAATAGCCTCTATCTCTTTGTTGGTTGCGCCATTATCCCAAAGCGCTTGGTAGGCATCACTATAAATTTTTTTTGCCGAATTCCACTTACCAAACAGCATATGCCAGTCGCCCATTTCAACTTTTGCTTTTGCTGATGCCGCTGGAGGGGAGTTAGGATTGGTTTGATAGACCTTTACTATACGAGATATTGCATTTTTTCCAGAAGCAAAACTTTTTAATCGGTATTGGTCCAATTTTGTATTTTGTTGCGTCATTGGATCATTGTGTACGCTGCCAAAGCGCGTATTCATGGCTATTGGTGGTTGTGGTTCACCGGCGTAGGTAGCTAGGTAATAATTGGTCGCTTTCAATCCGCGCAAGGCCTTTACAAGGCGCAAATCGTTGACGCCAAAATTTTGTGAAATGATGTCCACTGCCATACTATAAAAATTGGTTGCATGAATCAGGTGCTCAGATAAGGTTGCGCCTTTTTCATCAATATAGGCTTGTAAGTGCCAATTGCTCAAAGCATCTATAACAGGCAGCATACGCGGATCTTTTTTGCCGTAGTTGCGGGCGTGTAACCAGAATAAATACTGTTGATTATTGTTGGCATCCTCCCATTGATTCAGGGATATTTGACTGTCAATTATACGCCTAATCATAGGTGCCTGATTGAGGGAATATAGGCCTTCATGAACTCGGTTGATCAACATAGCACGACGAAACTGACGAATGGCTTCCTCATGGTCCCCCATTTTTTGCAGTGCGCTGCCAAGCCCCAAGAGCTGTTCGTCCATTCCGGCCCCATAGGCACCAGAGTCAGCTTCTATGGCTTCAATGCGCTGCATATAAGCTGCTGTGGTGGGCAAGGGTTGTGGTGAAGCTTGATAGTTTTTCTCAGGCTTGTATGCCTTTTTTATGTGTTCTGTAGCTGGCGTATCATTTATTTGCGCGGCAGCATTTTTTGCTGTACAGATGTTTCCCCATAGTAAAGCTGTGGCCAAAACTATCAAAAGGATAAGCTTGTTTTTAAGAATTTTCTGCATCACGGCTGGGCCACTTTCATTCCAGATTGCACTTCGCTCGTTGGCATTTTTCCAGGTCAACGAGCACGACTTGCGCTGCTTATAAAAGGATAGCGCGGAATTTTTCTCTGGAGCGTAGTTGGCTTATATTTCCACCAGTATTTAATGGAGTTTCTTGGTGTCAGACGCTAATTTCAATGCCTCTGGGAGCCTTAAATTTGTAGATCAATAAGCCAGAGATACCGCAGGCTTTCCAGAGGCTCTCTTACGATTTTTAGTATAGCTAAGGACTTTTTCTTTAAGCAGTAAGTAAAGGTGCCTGTGCCGCCAGGTTTTTATTGAGCTTGGAAGGTAGAGAGTATTTATTATTTTGTTTGACATTTATTATTGTATTACGGTGTGGTTAAGTCAGTTAGTTGTAATTTTCATTGAAGTATTTAAACGCCTTGTTCAATTATATCGGCCGTTGATTGATGATGTATTTTATTAAAATTTTAGCAACGCTATAGCTGTTAAATATTCTGTATAGAGTTATTTTGCGCCAGTTTATTCGAGCACTAAAGTGGTGGGCAGTATACCCTTACAATTTTTAAAAATCTTAGGGGTATTGTCCCTGTCTTTTAAATTCACGCCAACTATACTGAGACTAACCATAATTTAGGCGCCTTTTGGAAGTCTAAGCCCCATAGTATACGGGTAGATTTTTGCCATCATGTGTAAGAGGTTTTTGAGCTATGAAGAATTTAGGGGCATTTTTTCTCGCAGCGATTATCATTATATTAAATAGTTGCACCTTTCTTTCTCCTAATGATGCAACAAGTGATGAACCTCTCTTTCTCTTTAGCCCTAAAGACTCTAGTCAAAGCGCAAACTTTTTATTAGTGCATAGCAATACGCTTAATAACAATGCGCCTTTCGTTGCCAATAGGCATTGCTCTATTGAGTCACGCACGAGTGAGTTAAACAATACGTGTTGGTTTTTTCCAATAATGCGAATGTATTAAGTAGTTATTTGAGAACTCCTGGTTTACGGGGTGGTTTCTGGTAGTAATGAGGAGGGCAATGCCATGGGCAGCAGGGTACACACAATGTTCATTCTGGCAGCTACAATGTCACTGGGCGCCTGTGGTGCGACGAGTGTACGCGATCAGGTGGTTTACCCTAATAGCGCGCCAATCGTACGTCCTTCGGTGCAACCAAATAGGTACGATAGCTGCTCCGGGGAGGCCGAGGAACTGGCACCGGGTTCTATTTGTCCAGCTACAGCACGGTGCTACAACATTTCCGGTGGCCGCCGCTGTATCGAGTATGAAAAATAATAACCACGTGAATAGAGGAAATTATGAAAAACATCTGGATTTTCTGCACAGGGTTTTTGCTCGTCGCGGGATGTTCCACCGTTGACAGTAATCCGAGTTCGGGCTCGGTGCCTTCAGTGTCCATTCGAGCTCCTGCTTTAGATGGTTTTTGGTGCGATCTGACAGGAACGCCAACGACCTATTTTTTAGGTCGAGTACCATTGCGAGAACTGCCAGCCTTCCCTCGCTATTGCCTACCCGGCAACTATCAGGTGTCAGCGGCACAGCTTTGCCATGCACTGGAGGGGCCGTGTTATCAGCTGGATACGGGCAGCTGGTGCCAGGGCGTGGGTAGCTTCCAGAGCCCTAAGCCCTATCTTTGATTGACAGCGCACATTCTTATTTTGATGCCATGTTGGTATTGCCTGCCCCCAAGGCGTAGCTACAATAGCCACCTCGATTTATCAGGGGGGTGGTAAAATGGCAACTTTGCGGTTGGTGTTGGCACAAATTAACTTGCTGGTGGGGGACATCCCTGCAAATACTGAGCAGATCATTGAAGTTACTCGGTGTGCCCATCGGGAGCATGCCGCTGATCTTGTGATATTCCCAGAGCTGACTCTGTGTGGTTACCCACCGGAAGATTTATTATTGCGGCCGAGTATGCAAAAGCGCATCGACACAGCGCTGTCCGCGCTGGTTGCAGCACAGTTGCCTTGCGCTATCTTGATTGGTTATCCACGGGCGATCGCTGGCGCAATATTTAATATGGCAGGATTGATTCAGGCCGGTAAACTGGAAGCTGAATATGCCAAGCAAAAACTGCCCAACTATCAGGTCTTTGATGAGCTGCGTTACTTTACCCCTGGCCATCAGCCTTGCATCGTTGAAATAAAAGGCATTTCCACAGCAATTACTATCTGCGAAGACATCTGGTACCCAGAGCCAATGACGCAAGCGGCAGCGGCGGGAGCAGAGCTAATGCTTAACCTCAACGCCTCGCCGTTTAACCGGGGTAAAGTGGCAGAGCGGTGTACGTTGTTAAGCCGCCAGGCTACGGCTGGTAAGATGCCCATTGTGTATGTAAATTGCTTTGGCGGGCAAGATGAATTGGTATTTGATGGTGGATCATTTGCTGTAGATAGCGAAGGCACCCTGTGCGCACGAGCACCAGACTATGAACAAAGCCTGCTGCCACTGGTCGTGTACAAAAAGAAGAGCAAGGTAACCCTGTCATCGGGAAATATTGCGCCACCTTTGGACGATTTGGCTGCCGTGTATCAGGCCTTGGTTTTGGGTGTGCGTGATTATGTCAACAAAAACGGATTTCGAGGTGTGGTGTTGGGGCTTTCTGGTGGCATCGACTCGGCATTAACCCTGGCGATTGCGGTGGATGCGCTAGGCAAGGAGCGCGTTGAGGCGGTGATGATGCCTTTTCGTTATACCTCTGAGTTATCGAAAAACGATGCGGCAGAGCAGGCTAGGCGGATGGGTATCGATTATCGTGTAATCGGCATTGAAGCTATTTTTGAT
>JAHZJJ010000143.1 GCA_022600975.1 Gammaproteobacteria bacterium | reverse complement strand
CCTGGCCTGCTTAAGCAAGCTTGTACCTGGGGCGCCTGGCAAGCGTAAATCAGAAATAATCAGATCAACGTCAGTAAAGCGGTGTTTATCGACGGCTTCGCGAACCGAACCCGCTTCGCTCACACGATAGAGATGTCGCTCGAGCAACTTGCGCAATGCCCTGCGAATGATGGTTTCATCTTCAACAATTAGGATGTGGCTCATACGTTACGCTTAGTTACAAAATATGCATAGAGAGCCAGTTTTACCCCTTTAATCGTTTCGATGCAACCCATGCAATCTGCACAAATCCCAAGCTAGGAATTTGCTGGCAGTTAATGCTCTGTCAATAAATTTTTATTGAACCACTGCAATCAACCTTGCCCACACTGCTCTGCGCTCTGAACAAACAGTAACAACTGAGCTCTAATACGGCCTCAGCTATTACTGTTGGAACACATTTTTACAGCGATTAATGGCTACAGATTCTTTCATCAATGGATTCGACAATACCCAAGCGATTTCTTTACCGCGCAACCATAAAAGTCGCACGATGCCTAGCTATGATTCCATATAACTTTCAATTGGAGGGCAGGCACATATCAACTTACGATCTCCGTAGACATTATCTATGCGATTGACCGTGGGCCACACCTTATGGGACTTTAACCACGGTGCCGGACGCGCGGCAATCTCTCGTGAATAATTGTGTTGCCAATCTGCGCACATCACATCATCCTGAGTGTGCGGGGCATTGCGCAATGGATTGTCTTCAGCGCTATATTTACCGCTGGCCACAGCCTCGATTTCCTGGCGAATAATGGCCATCGCCTCTATAAAACGATCCAACTCTTGCTGGGTTTCACTTTCGGTGGGCTCAATCATCAGGGTACCGGCTACTGGAAAAGACATAGTGGGCGCGTGGAAACCAAAATCCATCAAGCGCTTAGCGATATCTTCCTCGGTTACACCACTGGCCTCTTTCAGCGGGCGCAAGTCAATCAAACACTCGTGAGCCACAAAGCCATTGCTGCCGGTGTACAACAGCGGATAATAAGTACTGAGCTTTTTCGCCACATAATTGGCATTGAGAATGGCCATTGCCGTAGCACGCTTCATACCCTGTCGTCCCATCATGCGAATATACATCCAGCTGATCGGCAAAATACTGGCAGAACCCCAGGGAGCGGCCGAAACTGTGCCGTTAACCTCGTCAGTTTGCGAGATTTCAGTCACCGGATGGCCGGCGAGATAAGGTTGCAAGTGCGCCCTTACAGCGATCGGCCCCATGCCGGGACCGCCACCACCGTGAGGAATACAGAAGGTTTTATGCAGGTTGAGGTGCGACACATCACCACCGAACTGACCCGGTGCAGCCAGGCCAATTAGCGCATTCAGATTGGCGCCATCGATATAAACCTGGCCGCCGTCGTTATGCACCAAATCACAAATTTCACGAATATTTTCTTCAAAGACACCATGAGTCGATGGATAAGTGGCCATTAACGCGGCAATACGCCCTTTGTGCTCAGCAATTTTGTCACTCAAATCTGTCGTGTCTACATTGCCATTACTATCGCAAGCAACAACGACCACTTTCATTCCTGCCATTATCGCTGAAGCGGGGTTAGTGCCGTGAGCAGAAGCGGGAATCAGGCAGATATCCCGCTCAGCTTCACCTTTGGCTTGAAGATACTTTTTAATCGCTATAAGGCCCGCATATTCGCCTTGGGCGCCAGAGTTCGGCTGTAAACTTACAGCGTCATAGCCGGTACAGGCAGCGAGCATATGCTCCAGCTGTTGAAACATCTGACGATAGCCCGCCGTTTGTTCTGCGGGCGCAAACGGGTGAATACGACCGAACTCCGGCCAGGTTACCGGGATCATTTCCGCACTGGCATTGAGTTTCATCGTGCAGGAGCCGAGTGGAATCATTGAATGATTCAGAGCGATATCTTTTGCTTCCAACCTTTTCAAATAGCGCAGCATCTCAGTTTCCGAGTGGTGGCAATTAAAAACTGGGTGGGTCAGAAACTTGCTCTCTCGCCGCAGCTCAGCGGGAATCCCACTGCTATTGGTCGCACGGATACTGTCGTCTATAGCCTCTAAATCAAGCTTGTGTGCCCCACCGATAAAAATATCAAACAGCTCGGAAACATCTTGCAGTTTTGTGGTTTCATTGAGGCTGATTCCCAGGGCATCCTCACCAACCTTGCGCAGGTTGATCCCGGCGGCCAGCGCCCGCTGATAAATCTCGTTCTGACTATCACCAACAATAATGGTCAGCGTATCAAACCAGCTACTGTGCTTTAGCTTGAAAGCGGACTTTTGCAGGCCGGTGGCAAGAATCTGAGTTAACCGCGCGATGCGTGCAGCGATTTGGCCAAGCCCTTCGGGACCATGGTACACCGCGTAAAATGCACTCATGACTGCCAACAGCACCTGCGACGTACAAATATTGGAATTGGCTTTCTCGCGGCGTATATGTTGTTCCCGTGTTTGCATCGCCATGCGCAGCGCACGCTTGCCTTTACTGTCTACCGACACACCGATAATACGGCCTGGTGCAGAGCGTTTGAACTGTTCACGAAAGGCAAAAAAGCCGGCATGGGGGCCGCCAAAGCCCAGGGGAATACCAAAGCGCTGATTGCAGCCAACCACCGCATCTGCGCCCATTTCACCCGGAGCTTTTAGCGCAACTAGGCTCATCAGATCAGCGGCAACAGTTACCAGGCCATTGGCGGCGTGCACCTTTGCAATAAGATCGCTGAGATGGCGCACCTCGCCAGTGGAACCCGGATATTGCAACAGAGCACCAAACAACTCTGATGGCAGATCTTTCTCAGCATCACCAATCTGCAATTCAAAGCCAAAGTGTTCAGCGCGGGTTTTAACCACAGCGAGCGTTTGAGGGTGACAGCTGGCATCGACAAAAAACACATTCGATTTATTGCGCTTGACCTGACGCTTGCACATCGCCATAGCCTCTGCCGCCGCGGTGCCCTCGTCAAGCATGGAGGCATTGGCCAGCTCCATACCGGTGAGGTCCATAATCATCTGCTGAAAATTTAACAAGCCCTCCAGGCGGCCTTGGGCAATCTCCGGCTGATAAGGCGTGTAGGCGGTATACCAACCCGGATTCTCCAACACGTTGCGCACTATCACATTCGGAGTAATGGTGTCGTGATACCCCATACCGATGAAGCTGCGAAACACCTTATTTCTGGAACCCAAAGCTTTGAGCTCCATTAACGCTTGCTGTTCATCAACGGCACTAGCCAGGTCCAGTTCATCATTTTTGCGAATGGATGCCGGAACGGTTTTTGCGATCAAATCATCGAGGCTGGCAACGCCGAGAGCCTGGAGCATATTCTGAGTCTGCACCTGATCCGGACCAATATGACGGCGGATAAAAGCGTCGTGCTGCTCCAACACATGTAACGGGGGCTGAGTCATAAAAATGATTCCTGTAATCAGGGGCTAGGTAGGCCGGAAACAGCGGGCGCTCAACGTATTTGGCCCGCCACTTCAGGCCTGGGACATGGGGCCATGGGCCAGGGTGCGCGCATCTTAGCAATCGGCGGCTGTACGGGCAATCTGCCTCGGCCATTTTAACCGCCATCTCCCAGAGCACTGTGAAAGCTCATTACAGTGATTTTGCTCTAATCTTGCCTCCTGCCGTTCATCAGCAGGGCCACAGATGCTTATAGGTATTAACCACAAGTTATCCTGAAGTTATTTTCCCAATCGACGGAAGCGAAAATGATAGAATTGGCGAAGTTTCTCTGGCGGGCGACTAAAAGCACTGTTGGTCACGGGCCTCGCCGAAACAGATGAATCCCGTTGCATGATTCCACTGAGGCACCGCTTAACCAAATAGCCACCATCCCCGCCGCGGATGGCCACTACCTTATTTGATCTTCAAGCTGAGTACACTTTATGTCTACACTGATTCTGGATGGCAAAGCTCTGGCACAGAAAACCGAACAGAAACTCCGCGACCGCGTCGCCGCGCTGAAAACGAAATTCGACGGCCAAACACCTATTCTTGCCACCCTACTGGTTGGTGATGATCCCGCCTCTGCTACCTATGTAAAGATGAAAGGCAATGCCTGTCGGCGTATAGGAATGCAATCCCTACCAGTAGAATTACCGTCTACCACTACAACCTCGCAGCTATTGGCAAAAATTGCAGAATTAAATAACAATCCCAATGTTCACGGCATCCTGTTGCAGCATCCAGTTCCAGCACAAATTGACGAGCGCAGCTGTTTTGATGCTATAAGCCTGAGCAAAGATGTCGATGGTGTCACCTGTCTCGGCTTTGGTCGCATGGCAATGGGCGAATCGGCCTATGGCTGTGCAACCCCCAAAGGCATCATGCGTTTACTGGAAGCCTACGACATTGCCCTTACTGGCAAGCACGCGGTAGTGGTCGGGCGCAGCCCTATTCTCGGCAAACCGATGGCCGCAATGATGTTGAATGCCAATGCAACAGTGACAATTTGCCACTCCAAAACCCAACAACTGGCCGAGCATATTCGCCGAGCGGATATTATTGTAGGCGCTGTTGGCCAACCGGAATTTATTAAAAGTGCCTGGATTAAGGACAGTGCTGTCGTGGTCGATGCCGGCTATCATCCAGGGGGAGTGGGGGATATCGAAATGACGCCACTTATTGATCGTGTTGCAGCTTATACGCCGGTTCCTGGCGGAGTTGGGCCTATGACCATCAATACCTTGATCGCACAAACTGTCGAATCCGCCGAGCAAAAAATTGGATAAAGTAAATAGTATTCGCCTGGACAGAGCGGTAAGCCAAGTTACCGACCTGTCTAGAGTTGCAGTCAAGCGAGCAGCTAAACAAGGACGTATCACTGTAAACCATATCGCAATCACCAATTCGGCAACAAAAGTACTGAACACAGACTACTTGTGCCTGGATGGCAGGCCATTGCAAGAAGCCGGGCCGCGCTATTTTATTTTAAACAAACCTCCAGGTTATATTTGTGCCACTAAAGATAGCAACCAATCTTCAGTGCTGGATTTGCTGGAGGAGACCAACAAACGGAAACTTCATATTGCCGGGCGCTTGGATATAGACACTACTGGCCTTGTTTTGATTACCGACGATGGGCAGTGGTCCCATCGCGTAACCTCACCACGTTATCAGTGTGAAAAAATCTACCATGCGCAACTTGCCAGCGCCATTGATAGCCATGGGGTAGCGAAGTTTGCCCAGGGTATCTGGCTGAAAAACGACAACAAACGCACCCACCCAGCCAAACTGGAAATCCTGCTTGACAACGCAGTGCGCATCACCATCACCGAAGGGCGCTACCACCAGGTAAAGCGTATGTTTGCAGCAATAGGTAATCGCGTTGTAAAACTACATCGAGAGCGTGTAGGGGAAATCATACTGGAAGAAAGCTTGCCTGAGGGTGAATATCGCCCACTCACAGCAGCAGAAGTTGCCTCTGTCAACAAGCCATAACCGTGAACTCAAATAATGCTTTCATTGCTTAAATCCCTATTGCTGAAAAACACCGACAATACACTATGGATTGCCGACGAAAATAGCACAGCCCTACTACAACAAGATATTGCCTTTTCCGGTGTGCTATTGACCAATCGCTGGGATATTGCCCAACTCGCCAAGGCCAATGGTATACCCGCCCTGTTTAATGATTTTAACCTCAAAGCACTTACACGCAGTTTTGAGACAATTCTCTACCCACTATCAAAAGAAAAAGCGATTGTACAGCACCTGATCAATGAAGCACCTTATGTACTCAACATGAACGGAGGCTTCATTCTCTTGGGCGAAAAAAATAGTGGAATAAAAACCTATGCAAAAAAAGTGGCTGAGCGCTTTAATAGCGAAAAAAATCTACAAAAAACCGGCAAAAACTACTTAAGCATCAATATTAAAAAAAACCCGGCTGAAGAGGGAGAGCTTCTGGCAGATAACGATTATCACAAGCTACAGCAGCCCAAAAAATTATCTGGCCTATTCAGTAAACCCGGCCTATTTGGCTGGGATAAAATAGATAACGGCAGTGCCTTTCTAGCCAATCAATTTACCAAGCACCCACCAACTTCCAACGCCAAAATACTCGATCTCGGTTGCGGTTATGGATTTTTGAGTACCCAACTTGCCTCCCTTGGCCAGTTTCACTTTACCGCAACCGATAATAACGCTGCCGCCCTGCTTGCCTGTAAGAAAAATTTTTCTGAATTTGAAATAAACGGGGAAATAATTCCAAGTGATGCAGGCAAAGAAATCAAAACAAAATCTGTAGACTATGTAATCTGCAATCCGCCCTTTCATCAAGGATTTCGCCTTGCTGAAGGCTTAACTGACCAATTTTTAAAGCAGGCAGCGAGGGTTCTCAAACAGCAAGGCCAGGCATTATTTGTAGTTAATGAATTTATTCCATTAGCAAAAAAATCTTTAAATTATTTCTCTAAAGTGGAGTGTATCGCTAAGAACAGAAGCTTTTGCATATACCTTCTTACCTGGCCACTATAAAATGCTGGCTATCATGGATTGTTTTATGTTTAACACCGTGGATATCGGTAGGGAGAACTCTAATGTGGTTCAAACCCAATTTTCCAAACGTAGCCCCTCAACACGCTCAAACTCTTTCAAATTATTAGTGACAAGGGTTAAACCTTCGCTTCTTGAGTGGCCTGCAATATGTAAATCGTTGACCCCTATTGGTGTGCCTTTCTTTTCCAGGGTAGCTCGAATGTCGCCATAATGTGCAGCGGCTTTATTGCCATAGTCCAATACCAGCAGGCGGGAAACAAAATCTTCGACTTGTCGTAAATTATGTTCAGGATTGACACTTTTCTCTGCACCGTGAATCAACTCCGCCATAGTGATTGAGCTGATACACAGTTGGCTTGCATGTTGATTAAATGTGGCTAAGGCATTAACTGGGCGGCGTTTAGTCACGTCAATAGCGATATTGGTATCGAGCATATATTTCAGCATTAAAAGTCTTCCCGGTCAGCTTGTTCCTGGGTGGCTCTTTCCGTCATAAAATCATCGCTGACGCGCTCTTTGGAAAGAAAGAAGCTGTCCCAGGAGCTATCAACGGGTGATAACACGCGGTCTTTTCCAACAACGCGAACTTCAACCTGTTTAACATCATCTGGAAAGCGGGTATCGGCAGGCAGCCTAACGGCCTGGGTACGGTTGTTAACAAATACTGATCCTGTAGACATAATAAGCACCTCACAAAAATATATACATGGAGTATGCATCGTTGCCATATAGCAATGCTATATGGCAGCTGAGGTCGCTAAGGCAAATGGCAACCAAAAATCCACCAAACTCACCTTTAGGGAAGTGGCAATTTAGAATTCACCAGGATTGTTCTTAAAAATGCAGGAATGCACTATCGGTGAGCCCTGGCTTGCGCGTTATCGGTATATTCTGTGTTGTTGCTTCCCTTAGTGGCAACCCCATGCTCTTAATATACGCTTTACCATGTAAATAAATATTATGGTTTTCCCCCAACTGACACTAGCATCCGTGCTTCAGTTATAGTCCATAAAGCTTATAGGCTTAACTGAGTACTCTCCTTGGGAATGCGTTTCAATATTTATGCTTTTAAAGGAATTTATCCTGCTGTATCAGCAACGGTTGAGCTTACACTTACCATAAGATGCAAATGATATGCGCTTTTAGCAGTAAAAAGCCTTAATATAGCTGCAATCAATTCACTGCAGCTAGGTCAAATTGAATGCCTTTTAACCCTCGGATTACTGTAAACTCAAAGATATTGAAGACCATGAAGCGTAGAAGCAAACTCCTCATTGTGATATTTGCATCCTTGGCAATAATTAGTTGCTTAGGAGCAAAATCCGTAGCTGCCGGCACCGAAACCAGGCATGTTACGGTTACTGCCTACAATTCCGTAGCATCACAGACCAGTGATCACCCCTGGATAGGTGCATGGAATAATCATCTAAAGCTCGGTGAAAAGGTTATTGCCGTTTCCAGAGACTTGGAAAAACATGGTTTAACCAATGGTACCAAAGTGAAAATTCAAGGGCTTCCCGGCTACTATACAGTTCGTGATCGTATGAACCAACGCTATAAAAATCATATTGATGTATGGATGGGAAAAAATATTCAAAAAGCACGCCACTGGGGTAAAAAAGATTTGGAAATCACCTGGCATAATAAAGCCTAATCCTTACAATGCATAACATCAGGGCCTGAAAAGGCCTTGATGTCTTTTGCTTATTCTCTAAGGTTTTCATGTTTTAAGAAAAAATATTGGCAAGTATTTTTTTAAAGGCTCTTAGGAAGAATTTACTAATCCTGTAGAATACAGTATTACTTCATTCAGCAGGCAGTAGGCTAGCACCAGTTATGCTAAAGATAACGGAAATATTGAGCGAAAAAGAATGCTACAACAAGCTCAGAGCAATGCGGT
>JAHZJJ010000142.1 GCA_022600975.1 Gammaproteobacteria bacterium | reverse complement strand
CCTGTTCACCAATATGCCTAGAGTTTAACCTTTTTGCTTGTTTATGCGGCAGTTTTTGCCTAAAACCCTCTAATTTTTGAATATATTTTCCTATATAAATCAATAAGTTAACACCACTAGCTGTCGCTTTTTACACGAATCGTGGCCGCACCTCATAAGGTAGGAAAAGTTTACCTCCTTTGCTGACCTCCATGGTTCTGACTTGACCGGCAAATGCATAAATATGCCGAAAGAGGCGGCGGTGGATTTCACATAGATGTGTCAAATCGAAAGTTGGCAAAACTGGTGAGGCAATAATCTGCGCAAGCGTCTGCTGGGAAATACGCCGTTCTGCCTCATTCAGGGTAGCCGTATCGAAGTGCCCCAAAAGATTTTTTAGGCATTCAGAATCGGGAATTAAATAAGGGTCGTGCTCAGATATATCATACTCGGCGTATGTATTCATATTGTTATTTTCCGCTTTTTGGGACTTTATTCTCGGCCTTACAGGCATTGACAATTTTTTGAATTTCAACCTCTGCATCAACTTTACCGGCAATGATATCGCGCATAAGTCGCTCTTCCTTTTCCGTTACCTTCAAACCCTCGATCCGGCATGAGCCGGCGGCCTGAGCGGCGAGGAATTCACTGGTAATGGGTTTAACTCTCATTTAAGGACACTCCACTCATGACTTGATATCTCATCTGGCTAGAATACTCACTTTTAGAAGTAAACGCCAAGCGAGCCTTAATGTTAGCACCAACAACCTCGGCTACCACTCTACTTACCCGCTTCATACGCCTCTTCAGATTTAGCTGCTCCAGTTGCTTCTTCAGAGCGACTTTGCTCGTCCTCCGCCTGACGCTTTTCGTGCTCAGCGTTTTGTTGCTCTACTTGTTCCAATTGCACTCGCAGCGCGGCGACGGCTTCCTCGAGCGCCTGGTGCCGCTCCGCTAGAGATACCCGCGCCGCCTCGGCAACTTCTAAGCGCAATTCAGCCAGCGCATTCATTAGGCTATTCAGTTCGTCGCGCATCTGTGCGTGATGGCGGGCCTGGGTGCTGTTGCGCTCGGTCGCCGCCTGCGCCTGACGTCGGGCCTCCGTTAAGTCCTGCGACATCCGCCCCAGAACTTCATTGAGTTTCTGCACTTCGGCGAGGGTGCCCGTCAACTGGCTTTTCAATTGCCCTTTTTCCTCGATTAATTGCTGCAAGCTTTTGTGTTTGTTGTCGAGCGCACTTTGATGCTGAGACTGCACCTCTGCCAGGCGCTCACTGGCAGCCTGGCGCTGGTGTTCGAGCCGCGTATCCAATGCTGCCTGTTGTCGCTTGGCCTCCGTTAGGGCCGCTGTTGCGGTGGTGAGGCGGGTGCCGAGCTGGGCCATTTTTTCGGCCTCAACTGCTTGTGCCCGCTCCAGCTCGGCGATGGCCTCCCGGCGGGCTTCGGCCAGTTGTTCTAGCTCCCGGCGCCGTATTTCTTCCGCTGCCAATGCTTTGGTTTTGGTCTCCAATTTCTCCTGTAGTGCCTTAGTTTTTTCTTTTTCGCCCTCGATTTGCTCTTGTGTTTGAGCGAGTAGGGCGTGGCGCTCCTCTTCCATCTCTTGATTGAGCTGGAGCACCACCGGCTTAAGTAGGTGCGCCATGCGCCGCAGCAATGGATCTGACTCCGCTCCCTGTTCCATGTCTGGGTCTAGGCCCGCCATTGCCATCAATTCCAGAATGCGTTCGCGACTGCCGGTGCCAGTGAATTTACGGATGCGGTGCCAGGTGGGCTTTTCGCCACGCTGTTGCAGGGTGTGAATGGCCTCTTTGACGGTTGTGAGATCGAGGGTGCTGGGGCGAGCCATGGGTCTTCCTTATGGTTGATGAGGTATTTGATTTTCAGATTGGTAGAGGCGCCGCATTGCGTAAATTAGTGCAAATTGTGCATTACAGCAGTTTTCTTAGTCAAATCTTAGCATAATAAATAAGATAAGATTTAATATTTTAAATTCGATTTTTGTTACTATAAATTACTTCCGAGAATTGCAGATTCTGGGAACTACTGCGGAGCTTTGGCTTAATTTCCAGTTCATGAATGACATGTGGCTGGCTAAGCACAATGAAGTGTTAGCTGAGAAACTGGAACACGCGCGGCCTTTGGTGGCCGCCTAGACAACCCTCGGTCATGGAATGAGGCGGGGGTAAAGGCGAAACCGTCAGTTTCTGCTCAAATGCCCCCGCTAGTCCACCATGCAAAATGAATTTTGGCGACGAGCTGTAAATAGGATATCCCATCTGAAACAGCACTATGCGGTACTTCGTTGCTCACCGGAAATCAGTGATAACAGGCTTCTCCAGTGGCTTGGTATAACATCAACTTAAAGGGTATCTATACCTTCGAATTGAGTGAAAAACTACCGGATCTGGAGGAGTGTCAACGACAATCCAAATCTGACCCACTTTTACCCTAAAACGACAAAGTAAAATTGACCCACCCTGCGGCGGTTATAATGGCTACTTACCAGTCTGCTCCACTATGATTGGAGCAATTCCCGCAGCCTTTTTCCCCTTCAGTCGGTAACTATTGCCGGATATTTGAACAATATGCGCGTGATGAAGAAGCCGGTCGAGTAGTGCGGCTGTCAATGTCTGATCATCTGAAAATGCAGTTGACCACTGTGAAAATGGCAAGTTGCTGGTAACAATCACACTACCTTGCTCATACCTTTTGGCAATGACATTGAAAAACAGATTGGCTTCTTCTCGACCAAAAGGCAGATAGCCTATTTCATCAATAACGAGCAGCCTTGGTGCCAAAACACTGCGCTTGAGATAAGTTTCCAATCGTTCCTGTTTTTTGGCAGCTGCCAGTTGCAGCATCAGATCTGCTGCGGTAATAAAGCGAGTCTTTAATCCCCGCAAAATGGCCTTATGGGCCAAGCCAATAGCCAAGTGGCTTTTGCCGACGCCACTAGGGCCCAGCAATACAACATTTTCACTTCGCTCAACAAACGCTAAGCTCGCAAGCTGTTGTATCTGTTTGCGTGGCGCGCCGGTGGCAAACTTGAAGTCATACTCTTCAATGCGCCTGATTGTCGGCAACCCAGCAAACTTCAATAGCGTTTCACATGTACGCTGTGCGCGCACCTCAGTCTCCAGGTGCAACAGCTGCTCAAGGAAGTCGGCCAGGGTCATATCCTGCCCTGCCGCTCTATCAGCAATGGCAGACCATTCTAAAGCGATCCCATTGAGCTTCAGGCTTTCGCAGAGCTGGTTTATCTTCTCAACCTGCAGGTTCATAGTATTGCTCCCAGCAGTTGATCATAAGTGCTTAATGAATGCTGGATACTCTCAACCGGAGTTGCTCTGAACGTATGATCAGGTTTTAGCGCAATTTTTATTTCGGCCTGTGGGGGCAGTGGCAACAAGTGTTGCCGCTCCTGATCCAGTAGAATTTGAGGCTTTTCGCCTGTTGTACCGTGTATGCGTTGGTGTGCAACCTTTTCCAGCCATGGGCCTATACGCGCATTGGCAATATCACAGTCCAGCTCGAGGCCAGCTTGTTTCAGGGAGGCTGCCAGCGGTGTGATAAAGCTGTGTTTCAGATAGCCGTTGAAACGTTCAACCTTGCCTTTAGTTTTCGCCCTATAAGGACGACAAGCCTTTAAGCGGAAACCATAACTTTGCGACATAGCCAAGAGTGCCGGATTCCAACGATGCTGCTTGTCACCATAAGCATTGCGCTCGATCATAATGCACTTGGCATTATCGAAAAGAAGATCCCGAGGTACTCCACCAAAATAGATCAGCGCTTCCTCAATGCCGTCTAACCAGTCTTGTTGCCGTTCGTATTGGCTAAACCTGACGTAACTGGCTCGGCTGAAGCCTAGTGTTGCAACAAAGGCTTTGATCTTGCTGCGGCCACGACGGATGCTGGTGAAGTCAACTTGCAGTTGCTTGCCTGGATCCGTTTCAAAGCGTACAACTGGCTCGGCATCCTGTGGTTTAAATTGGCGAATATAGTTCTTTAAGATACCCGGCTTGCCTTGATAATCCATTGCCACAATTTCTTGGAACAACACTGTAGCTGGTATCCAGTGTGGCTTCGCCGCTTCTATTCGCTTGCCGATATAAGGCTTATAGGGGTCGAGCTTTGAGGGGCGAATATCACGCGGCCCATAGCTTGGGTCCGACACCTGACTGCGCAAATAGCGGCGCACTGTGTTACGTGACAACCCAAGTTCTTTGGCGATAGCGCGGATACTCATCCCTTGTCGATGTAAAACCTGTATTTCCACTGAGTTCTCCTGAGTCAACATCTTACTAACCCCCCACTTTTCTTGGTCGAAAAAGCGGAGAGTTTGCCTCAAGTGGGTCAGTTTTCAATTGTCGCTAGTGGGTCAGTTTTACAGTGTCGGTGACAGAGCTGATACGCTCAATCGATGGGTATTTGCCGGTTCGGGGAAAGTAATACCACCTGGAAGCCCCGGAATGGCGGGGGCTTCAGAGGTTTTTGTCCGTTTACGAGGGAAAAACCCTAGTACCCCTTGAGGTGCGATATTCAGAAGGTAGCGTTGCATCGTTGGCTGGCTTGAGGTACGGCCCCGATGGGTAAGTTACTGCGGTGGCTACTTTGGGGTCCGAATCCTGGTGGCCGCCCCAGCCAAATACAACTATGTTCAATTCCGGGCTAGCAGCGCTCTAAGGGTGTTTCTTGGAAAAGATTTCAACCTATTGTTTTAAATGATTTTTATATTCTTGTGGGCCATCAATCTTTACCTATTGAATAAAGTAAAGAACTATGCTATCTTTACTTTATTCAATAGTAAAGCAGGTTTCTTATGCCAAAAGTTAGTGCGAAACGGCAAATTACATTACCCGTTTCCGGCTGTGACGAGTTGGGTATTCAGCCGGGGGACGAGGTGGAAATTTTGCGTCACGGCAACCAGTTCAACATCATTAAGAAAAAAATCGGTGCTGCGGCTGGAATACTCAAGGGAATCAAGGCGAATAGCGCCGTCAGTGACAAGCAGTCGCTACAGGGGCATTTCGATTGATCGCCATAGATACCAATGTGCTGTTGCGTTACCTACTGGCCGACGATGCCAAGCAATACCGTAAAGCCAAAGCGCTAATTGAAACACGGCGCCCTGTGCTGATTACTGATGTTGTGTTGGCGGAAACCGTATGGACGCTCACAGGTAAGCGTTACCAGTTGGACAAGGCGGCCCTCTGTCGGGTTATACGGCGATTGATTGGTGATGGGGGATTTCGGTTTGAGGACAACCAAGTGGTGTGGTCCGCCTTAATGGACTACGAGGAATCAAAGCCGGTGCGCGGAAAAGCCCTGGACTTCCCGGATGCCTTGATTATTCACAAGGCACAATTCGTCGCGAACCGAGAGAGGCTGTCACTAGAGGAGTTCTACAGCTTCGACAAGGCGCTGGAGCAATTGAAAGCGATACCCCCAACTTAGCAAAATCGCCGTAAACCCTCGCCCAATCGGGCGGGGAGCAGTCACGCATGTATTGCTATTAAACTTTGAGCTTCCACACCCTCCCCTTTTGGCGTCAACCCTCCTCAACAAATCCTTGCGCCATCTGGCATAGTTGCATTTGACTATGGGATCCGGCATAGACAAAGACGACTATGTATCCGGCGACATAGACAGAGCCGGCTATGCTGCTGGGCTTCCTGCACCTGGTGGTTGGCTTGGGGCCAGTTCCCCGTGGGGATGGCTGGCCCAGTACAGTTTACCGGGTTGTAGTTTCCTCTCTCACCCCGGAAAGCTACAATATAAGATCTGTTCTCCATGAATACAGCTTAGTTGTAGTTTCCTCTCTCACCCCGGAAAGCTACAATCCACCGGTGGTAACCCTCTGATTTCACAGATAAAAGTGATCTTAGAGGGTTTTATTTTTTGTTCAGAGCAGCAGCATTTGCTCGGACGTTATGCATTTTTCCTGAAAAGTGGCCTCACCAAGAAGTATTTTCATCGACACAAATTGTTTTTCGCTGACTTCCAAGCAACGGATTGAGCCTTCTTTGGGCAGACTTCGTTCGAGCTTGCGAAGGTGTTTTTCAGCATTGTTACGGCCATTAACTATGCGGCTGTATACCGACCATTGCAGCATGTCGTAGCCATCTTTAAGCAGAAAGCGCCGGAACAGGGTGTAGGCCCGTTTTTTGGGTGGTGTGGTAACAGGCAGATCGAAAAAGACAATTAAGCGCATAAACCGACGGGTCTCCTTACTCATTAGCAGGCTCTGGCACGAAGCGGCTTGGTGGTGGACAAGCAAGCCAAAGCTGAGATTCATGGCTAAGTTGCATGGCCTTGGTGAGTAGCTGAACCATTTGCTGGATATGGGCCAGAACGGTATAGAGATCATCGTTTTGGTTGTTGCCTATATCCAGATGCAGGAAGCGCACTAGGGTTCCCTTATCGGCTGGTTTTAGCTCTCGATCGGGCTCATTTGGGTATTGCTGCAAAATCCACAAATCAAGAAGAGGACGGTAGGGCTCAATCAAATCGTCGGCCAAGTTAAAGGGATTGCGTTCGTTGTTGTGAAACAGGCCGAGCGCAGGCTGTAGTCCGGCTCCAGCCAAGTCACGGGCGATGGCTGCGCGCACGACGGCGTAACCATAATTCAATGCTGCATTGTAAAAACGATTCTGGCCGCGAATCAATGCAGGTTCAAATGCATGGCGAAAATAGAGCGCAGCTGCTTGACCTTCCAGATTGTCCGGGTCGCCGGATTTAACTCGGTTGGACATTCTGGCCAATGAATTAGCGGATTTCTGGCGATTGGCCGCCAGCAATGTTTGTCGCTGGTTGTCTATTCTCTGGCGAATTAACTGTTGTTGCCATTGTTTAACTCGTGGCTTACTCAGAGCTAGTTGTGCCCGTAGGCGGGCAAGCCCCATGTAATGGGGTGTCCTGACAATATCGGACAGTCCCGCTTTATGCGGCCTTGGCTGATTCCCAGTACCTCTTGGCGAATTCGGCCGGGGCCAGGTTGCCAAGCCGCGAGTGGCGGCGTTGGCGATTATAAAAAATCTCGATGTACTCCCTAATCGCTGCCTCCGCCTCCGCCCGGGTGGCAAAACGACGGTGGTGTACAAGCTCGTTCTTCAGCGCTCCCCAAAAGCTCTCGATTGGCGCGTTGTCAAAGCAGTTCCCCTTGCGCGACATCGAAGACACCATACCAAACTGCTTCTGCAAACCACGGTAAGACTGAGCGCAGTACTGGCTCCCTCTATCCGTATGCTGGATGAGCCCAGGCGCTGGCCGCTGTTGAGAGACCGCCTGAAATAACGCCCGGTTCACCAGGTCTACGGTCATACGGTCCCCCATCGCGTACCCAACTATTTCAGCGGTAAATACGTCTTTTAGGCCAGCGAGATACAGCCACCCTTCGTTCGTCGGGATGTAGGTGATGTCGCCAGTCCAAGCCTCGTGGGGCCGTGTCGGTTCGAATACCTGCCCCAGCACATTCTCGGCCACTGGCAATGAATGCGTAGAGTTGGTGGTCGCCTTAAACTTGCGTTTCTGCCGACACTGAAGCCCCATTTCTCGACGCAGGCGGTCGATACGGTCTCGGCCCGCTACAAAGCCATCAGCCGCCAATTCCGACTGCAAACGACGCGCACCGTAAGTCTCTCGCGACTTGATATGGGCTGCCCGAATAGCCACCTTCAGTAGCTCATCCTCCTGTGCCCGCCGTGAAAGCGGGCGCTCGCGCCAGGCGTAAAAACCGGAGCGGGATACTTCCAGCACCCGGCAAGTCACTACCACCGGGAACTCTCCCCGGTGCTCCTCTATCCACGCGTATTTGGCAGTGACTCCCGAGCAAAATACGCCGTGGCCTTTTTTAGGATGTCTCTCTCCTGGCGAGCCTCTGTCAGCTCCCTCCGCAACCGGACATTCTCTGTCTCAAGCTCGGAAACAGACCGCGCCCCCGGTGCGGGCTTCTCGCCCCCAGTCTTTGCAGCTACCAGCCAGTTGGCCAGGGTACCCTTGGAGATACCCAACCTTCGGGCCGCCTCCGCCTGCGTCAGCCCCTGCTCGAGGACCAGCTTTACCGACTCTGAACGAAATTCTATTGAATAATTCTTTCTGATAGTCATTACATACTCCCGATTGCCTATGGTAACAATCGGGACTGTCCGAAGAAATCAGGCTACCCCTTCCGCCGTCACTCCGGCTAACATTCTGCTGCCGCACCGAGAACAAACGATTCGGCGCATGAAGGCGGAGAACACGGTATTGTGTGTGCAGGATGGGACAGATTTAAATTATGCTAACTTGACCGATTGCACTGGCTTAGGGCAGATTGGCACAAACCAGACCGGAGCGAGCAGTGCTGGTTTGCATTTGCATTCCACCTTGGCCTTGACGACGCAGGGTCTACCACTTGGCGTGTTGCGCGCCCAATTCTCAGCTCCAACCCCCAAAGCAGAGGCGGCACAAAAAACATCGGTCGCCATCCCCATCGAAGAGAAGAAAACCTTTTGTTGGATTGAAAGCCTACGCGACTGTAGGGTAATGAAAGCAGAAATGCCTCACACCGCGATCGTCAATGTCATGGATCGCGAGGCGGACTTCTTTGAGTTATTTGATGAGCAGCGCAACCAAGGTGCGCGGGTGGATCTGCTGGTCAGAGCCAAACACGATCGCACTACCACCGAGGGGAATAAGCTGTTTGAAGCGGTCAGGCAATCACCAGTAAAGGCACAGCTTGAAATCGCCGTACCCCGACAAAGCGCGCGGGCCAAAAAAAGCAAGCAGAAAGCTCGCAATAAACGCCCCGCTCGGATGGCCAAAGTCTCGCTGCGCTATCAGCAGGTAGAACTGAACCCTCCTCATTACCACAAAGAGAAAGCGCCACTGTCGTTGTGGGTGGTGCATGTGCGCGAACAGCGGCCGCCGCAAGGTGCTGAGCGACTGGAGTGGTTTTTATTGACCACCCTAACCATCGCATCGGCAGAAGACGCCTCTAAGTGCGTGACCTGGTATAAATTGCGCTGGCGCATTGAGGATTGGCATCGAGTGCTAAAAACAGGCTGTGGGATTGAAAATCTGTCCCACAAAACAGCAGAACGATTAAAACGCGCCGTGGCAATCAATCTGGTGATTGCTTGGCGAATTATGCTGATGACTCTGCTCGGCCGAAAGACACCGGAGCTACCGGTCGACACCCTTTTCACGGATCTTGAAATCAAAGTTCTCAACGCCTTCGCTCAAAAAAAAATTATAAGCTACCCGACACTTTAGGCGTGGCAGTCAAACTCGTTGCCAAAATGGGTGGCTATCTCGATCGCGCCAATGATCCACCGCCAGGCCACCAAACCATGTGGCAAGGTTATCTTTATCTACAGGCCATGTGCGAAGGATTTCAACTCTTTCGCACATGAAATTTTCAGGTGTTTATTTATGGGTAAAGAGCAGGGCTAGACTTTATGTGAAGGCGCATGGAAAACGCCGTTTTGTTGTGGCATTGAAGTACGCTGGAGAGGAAGATTATCGCTATCTAGTTGCTTCCGATCTGTCATGGCGCCATACCGACATTGCCAGGATTTACTCATTGAGGTGGTTAGTAGAAGTTTTTATTCAGGACTGGAAGACGTGCGGAGGCTGGAACAGACTGAGCAAACAGCAAGGTGTAAAAGGATCAGAGCGGGGCCTGATCATCAGCCTGTTGTGCGATCATCTTCTGCTACAGCACCCGGAACAACTCGCCCTGCTTAAAAATACCTGAATCCGTAGCTTCAATTTTGAAAAAGGTTTAGATTTAAAAATTTGTTACTCAGCGTCCGGCAGAGCGCGTTGTTCTTTACTGATTTGTTTTTGTATGGGGAAAATTCAGCTCAAAATAAAGGAATGATAATTATTTCCATTTTTGGCTTATAGCTATCCTGTAAACATGCATGCTCTGCGTACAATTTAATCAGTTAAGACGCTAGTCGTAAGCTAATTTGTTAAATACATGCGCAAAAGCATCCATTGCACGACAACCTTTGCCAAATACCAGCTTGATTGCACGCGCTGTCTTAACAACCCTGG
>JAHZJJ010000141.1 GCA_022600975.1 Gammaproteobacteria bacterium | reverse complement strand
CTTTATTTTCTTCTCTTGGATCTGAAAACTGTCCAAGGGCCTCAGTAACATCCTGCACGTATTGCTCTCCTAATTAAAAGAGAAGCATTGTCAGCGAAATAGCTCAGTTCTTCTACAGGTTCTGTACAAAAAACGTTCATGAAAACCCCCTGGGTTGCGGGGGCATGGCTATCGCCCGTGCTAAAAGCAAGTTACATGGCAAACAACCCAAGCTATCTGATCTGCACCGGGGGTAAAAAGCGGGGCAGGGTGTCGTACCTGTTCCCTTTGTATTATCAAGGAGGTCGTGAAATTGCATCATAGAGCTTTTTTTACAAGAGATTCCTAGCTTTTTCCCATCGATAGTACCAGATCAGAGTCGAGCCCCCTGAAATCCATAAAGAGCTTTGTGTAATTGGGTGTAATTGACTTTTTATATCTTGGGCTTAAAATGCCGTCAAAGTTTAGATAATAACGACAATATTTAAGAGATTAAACGCCATATAGGCGAATAATACGCCATGATCTGTAATATCAATATGAGAAAATCTATAGATTTGAAAGTAATTTGCCTTAAAAGTTAGGGTTAATTATTAAGGCGATCTCTATTTTGCTTTATATACGAAATTTCGCAGAACGCTTTTTTTTAACTAATGATTTTAAGTTTTGGCGGTAGCTTAAACTTTCACCCATCTTAAGGCACCAATTTACCTTTAGTTAAAGTTATTCGATTTAAGCCAAGATCCCTTCAAACTTTGGAGTGGGGCAACAGACAAGTATTAAAATTCAAAAGAGCCCTATGAAACGTATATTTTTTGCATTAACGCTCATTTTATCGCCAATCAGTTTTGCGGATGATGACGTGGCTATTGCAAATTTTGCAGATGCCGAAAGTAACATGAGTCCAGCGGTTTTCTGGACTGTAAAAGCAGAAAGTGGTGTTTTGGCAAGCGCAAGCGGCTCTGCATATATTGGAATTGGCGGCTCTATACCAAGTGGTCCAAACCCCGCTGGAACCGAATGGCAAAAGTGCAAAAGTAACATTATTTACTTTCATAAAAAAGCCGATGGCACAGTTATTGACGACAAGTATGTTAACAGAATGCTGTCTGTTGCCCTAACCGCATTTAAAACGGGTTCAAAACTTCGTGTAGCGATTGATAGAGATGAGTCGGGCCGCTGCTATACCTCACAAGTGTTTGATCAGGGCCTCTGATAACTTCGAACAGCCAAAAGAAGCTTGGGTATAACCCTTCTTACGGGGAAAATAAAAATGATAAAGTTGCTAATGGTAGGGTCATCAATAGGTAGGGGTTCGGCTCTGGGATGTTCTTCGTGGTACAGCCAACTGTACGCCGGGTTACTGGCTCCTATTATTTTCTTTGGTCTGTTTACTGCAGCAGTGGCCAGCGCCGCAGAAATGCAACTGATTTCTAATGCGCCACTGCCGGCATCACCAGGTGCAACCAGTTTCGAAGTGCAGGCCTTTTCGGCACTGCCTGATAAGTTGTTTCAGCCCGGGGATACCGCGGGCTTAAGTTGGGCGGTACCGGGCGCAAAAAGTGTAACCCTGATCGACAATACTGATGGCTCCCGTTTAGAAGGGCTGCTGGCCCAGGGAGTGGTGCGGGTAGCACCTACAGCCACCACCATCTATACCTTAGCTGCAGAGGGTGACAGCGTTACTCAAACGGCACAGCTGCAAATTACCGTGGTGTCGGCACAGCCGCAAAATAAATGGAAAGATCGCCCCCAGGCAAAAAGCACCCGTAAAAGCAAAAACGCTGTGCAAGCTCTGCAAAAGGTTCATCAGCAGCCCGGGTCTATCGGCGCTTCGCTCACCGCACTGAAAGATGGCACCGTGTATCAAGGCAGTTTTGACGGCAACTATTACCAGTATTTGGCCGATGGTGTGATGGCTTGGAAGCTGGAAAATGCCGGAGTGGTGATGAACCAGGCCGCGGTGGCCGATGATCTCGCCTTTGTCGGTGCCAATAGCGCCGAGGGCGGGCGTGTTTTTGCGCTAAAGCCCGATAAATCCCTACTCTGGGAAGCACACACCGATAGCGGCATCATTGCCAGTCCCATTCTCAATGCCGACCATAGTCTCGTCTACGCAGCCAGTTATAACGGCACCATTCTCGGCTTAAATGCTGCAGATGGCAGCGAGCAATGGCGTTACCGCTTGCCAAATGGGAAAACGGTGAGTGCCGCGCCGACCCTAAGCGAAGACGGTTCGACACTGTATATACACAGTACCGATCACATAGTCTACGCGGTTAGCACAGAGTCGCCAGTACCGGTATCGCCCAAACCAAAAATCATTGTGTTGCCCGAGGGACCGGTGTTGGTACTGAAAGAGAATGCACCACCGCAGGAAAAGGCCACACTAATTTGGCAACGAGACCTTAAAACCCCTGAATAAAAAAATAACGTACTTCATTTAACAGCTTATAAAATTAAACGAGGTTATGTTTAACTATTTAGCGACATAGAAAATAAAATTTAACTTTATGAAAAAAATATCCGTTGGTCTGATAAACCAATTAAACATCAGTTTTTTGCTGCTGCTAAGCCTAGGAGGGTTCTCTCAGAATGCTCTTTCTAAGGTTAATTTAGAAGCACGTTGGCCTAATACTCCAGGCATGTTAACGATTATACAACATGGTTACTATACTGTTAGTCCCAGTTGTTGGGCCTACAGTTGTGACGTACGCGAAGAGTTAGAAATCGAACACGATGGTCAACCACACAGTCGTCTGAATTTAAGACATTATGGCAATACACTTACTGTACCTGTAAATTTGCCTGGCGCCTGGACGTTTAAGTATCGGTATTATGAACAGCTGGTACAATGTCAGGATCCCAAATATCGATCAAGGAATACACCTAATACATCCATGATTCCTCTACCACCTGACTGTGAGGATCCGATGCCCTGGGATTTAATTAATAACGAGTCAGATGATATAGAATTTAGAGTTACAAGCGCACACTTGCCACCGCCCCCACCACCTATTCCGAATAAGCCTGTTTTTACGCACATACCGGATCAAAGCGAAGCGGCAGATGGGGACTATACCTTGCGTTGGCGCTTACCCGGTGAGGAAATTAGTGAATTACTGCTGCGAGAAAGTCTCGGCTCTACTTCCGCAACCCCCAGTGTAAAAAGCTTGCCAATAAATAGTACGTCTTACACGGCAAATCATTCTGATGCTTTCGGTAAAGAGGAAGCAGTAAAATATTACTATTCCCTCAAAGCCCGCAATGTATCGGGAGAGAGTGGCTGGACAGATTGGACGCTCGTTACCATACCCCAAAACCAACCCCCTACCGTCCAGTGGCACAATCCGCCGTTGAACGAGATTGTTCGACCTGGCATTGAAAAAACCTTTTATTTCAGCGCGGGCGATCCCGACAATTCTAATATCCCGTCAGCTGTACCCAGTGCTTCTAAGCAGGTTGCGGTGAACGTTTTTAGACGTAAAAAGAACAGTGAAGATTTTGTATCGCTGGGTTCTGCACTGGCGGATCCTATTCAAAACTGCAACAACTGTTATCGCATCAACTGGACGCCCAGTGATCAGGAGCTTGGCGAATTTTATATTTCGGCTGTGTCGGAAGATTATTGGGGTGCTCGCTCCAAGCGCTCAACCGAAGTCCCGGTGACCGTGTCTAAAAATCAACAACCGGGCGCCTTTCTCGTCGATCCACCAAAACAAATCGATCAAGGCTCTACCATTGCCTTGACTGCT
>JAHZJJ010000140.1 GCA_022600975.1 Gammaproteobacteria bacterium | reverse complement strand
TAGAGCGTTTTAACAGCCCATGAATCAGCCTGCTATACCCCCTTTCGACGTGATTATTCCCGCCCGTTTTGGCTCCAGCCGCCTGCCTGGTAAACCGCTGGCAGATATCAATGGGCTGCCGATGATTGAACATGTGTATCGCCGTGCATGCAAAAGTAACGCCGAGCGGGTGCTGGTGGCCACCGATGACGAGCGCGTGGCCACGGTGGTGCGGGCTTTTGGCGGTAGGGTGTGCATAACTTCGGCAGACCACCCCTCGGGCACCGATCGGTTGCAGGAAGTGGCGGCAGAGCTAAAGCTTGCCGATGACCGCATTGTGGTTAATGTGCAAGGAGATGAACCGCTGATACCACCGGCGGTGATCGACCAGCTGGCGGCCAACCTCGCCGCCCACCCCAGCAGTGGCGTGGCCACCCTGGCGGAGCCGATCGATTCCCTGGCAGATTTCTGCAACCCCAATGTGGTCAAGGTGGTGGCCGATGGCACCGGGTGCGCCCAATACTTTTCTCGCGCGCCAATACCTTGGCCCCGTGATGCCTTTGCCAACAACCCCAAACAATGGCCTGTAGGGTTAAAGCCGCGGCGCCATATTGGCCTCTACGCTTACCGAGTGGCGCTGTTGAACCGCTTCGTCCATTGGCCGGTGGCGCCGATGGAGCACTTTGAGGCGCTGGAACAGCTGCGCTTTTTGCATCACGGCGAGACGATTCAGATCGCCGATGCCCTGGCACCGGTGCCGGGTGGGGTGGATACCGAAGAAGATCTGGCGCGTCTACGTGGGGTGCTGGCGGGTACATCTGCTGAGTAGCCTATGATTGCAACCGATGTGGATCTACAACCACTGAACACCCTCGCCATCCCCGCGCGAGCGGCTTATTTTGCCCGTGTCACCAACCTCGAAACACTGCGCCAGGCGCTGGAATTTGCCCGCCAAAAAAGGTTGCCGATACTGCCCCTGGGGGGCGGCAGCAATCTGGTGCTGGTGCGGGATTTCCCCGGTTTGGTGATTCAGCTGGCGCTGCGGGGCGTTTCTTTAGCCGCTCAAGCCGATGGCAGCACCCTGGTCACCGCTGCCGCTGGGGAGAACTGGCACCAGCTGGTGATGCACACGGTAGCGCAAAATCTCGGTGGGCTAGAAAACCTAGCGCTAATCCCTGGCAATGTGGGCGCGGTGCCGATCCAGAATATCGGTGCCTATGGCGTGGAGCTAAAAAGTTGTTTTCACAGTTTATGTGCGCTGTGTGTGGCCACAGGGGGCGTGCGGGAGTTCAGTGCTGCCGATTGTGGTTTTGGGTATCGCGATAGCATGTTTAAGGGGGCGCTGCGGGATCAATATATTGTTTGTACGGTGCGGTTGCGATTGCCGAAAAAATGGGCGCCGCAGTTGCAGTATCCGGCGCTGGGGGAGTATTTTTCGGAGCGCGGGCAGGCGCCGGATGATCTATCCCCACGACAGCTGGCCCAGGGGGTGATAGAAATTCGCAAGAGTAAGCTGCCGGATCCGAAGGTGATTCCCAATGCGGGTAGTTTTTTTAAAAATCCGGTGGTGAGTGAAGCGCAGTACCAGCAGTTAAAGGCCAAATACCCGGACTTGGTAGCTTTTGCTGTTGGCGAACAGTGGAAGCTGGCTGCGGGTTGGTTGATTGAACGGGCTGGTTGGCGTGGAGTGTTGCGGGGTGGGGTGGGAATGCATGAGGGGCAGGCGTTGGTGTTGGTTAATCCTGGACGTTGTAATGGAGCAGAAGTTACCGGATTGGCGGCGGAGATAGCCGAGGATGTGCGCAGCAGATTTGCTGTGGAACTGAAGATGGAGCCGCAGATCTATGGGTAAATAACATTGAGTTTAGTTAAAGGGGCTGATATTTAGAGATCATTGAACTGACCATAGTAGCTGCCCCCCCCCTTTTTTTTGAGTACATAGAGGGGCGGGCTTAGAGAGTAGCGCCAAAATCGTTGATGGAACCCTCGTTTTTAGCTTCTACCGACAAGTGGCTGGCAAATACTTTACTAAAGGACTTGTAGCAGGGGTCTTGGCCTGACATTTAAAGGAATCTACTCTCGCTGGAATACTACCAACAAGTAATGCTGCTGCTGCTACAGCTGGGTTTTGGCCTTGTGCTGGCGTGCCCGCCCCGTAGGGGATGAGCTCGATTGTTTGACCCCCAGCAGGGCCTAAGTCATTTGAATTGGAAAGTAGAACCGATATCTTTCCATTATTATCAGTGGTGAGGCCAGCTACGTATTTAGTGGTAGTGGCATTTTCACCACACCCCCATTTATTTGCTCCTGGTGCTGTGCCCTGAGAAGCTGTTGAATAAATCTCTGAGACAGCGCTACGACATTGGCTGGCAATCGTCAAGCCTTCTGAAACCCTCGCTCTAATCGTGAAGTCCTGATAGGTAGGTAAGGCTAACGCCGCCAAAATCCCAATGATTGCCACCACAATCATCAATTCGATCAGGGTAAACCCCTGTTGCTTTTTCATTGTAACCATCCTTCATTATCTTGTGATTTTGTAAATTAAATTATTAATGGAACCTCAAACCTCCCAGCGGAGGCTGCGCTTTAAGATACTATTTAACGCCAACAAGCGGAAGATAAAATACCTTTTTATTGGCTAAAGTGAGCAATTTTTTACGTTTTAATCTAAAAAAGTGTTAAATTGTGTCCTTTTTGTGACTTTGAGCGCATTTTGCTGGGTTAAATGTTTGGCAGCGCTTTGGTGAAAAAAGAGGGTGCAGGTGTTAAATAAGCCCCAGTATTCTGTGCACTGGTGAAATTTTTGTTCAAAGCACTATAATCCCGCACGCTTAAAAATTTGTGGAGATTCTTTGTGAAAGCACCTGTTCGTGTTGCAGTTACCGGCGCTGCCGGCCAAATCAGTTATTCGCTGCTGTTTCGCATCGCCGCGGGCGATATGCTGGGTAAGGATCAGCCGGTTATTTTACAATTGCTGGAAATCACCCCGGCCCTTGCCGCCCTCGAGGGGGTGGTGATGGAATTGCGGGATTGCGCCTTTCCGTTGCTGGCGGGGATTGTGCAATCGGATGACGCCGAGGTGGCGTTCAAAGATGCCGACTACGCACTGCTGGTGGGCTCGCGCCCCCGCGGCCCAGGGATGGAGCGCAAAGATTTATTAGAGGCCAACGCGGCGATTTTTTCTGCCCAGGGCAAGGCGTTGAACGCCGTTGCTAGCCGCGATATCAAGGTGTTGGTGGTGGGCAACCCGGCCAATACCAATGCGCTGATTGCCCAGCGCAACGCACCAGACCTGAATCCGCGCAACTTTACCGCCATGACTCGGTTGGATCACAACCGCGCATTGTCTCAATTGGCGGAAAAAAGTCGCGTCACCGTCAATGATATTACCCAGTTGACGGTTTGGGGTAATCATTCGTCTACCCAATACCCGGATCTGTACCAAGCCAAAGTTTCCGGCGCGGCGGCGATGAGCAATAGTGATCAGGATTGGTACGAGAAGACTTTTATTCCTACGGTGCAGCAGCGTGGTGCGGCGATCATCCAGGCCCGCGGCGCCTCTTCGGCGGCCTCGGCGGCCAACGCCGCCATTGATCATATCCGCGATTGGGTGCTGGGTACTGCTGACGGGGATTGGACCAGTATGAGCGTCTACAGCGATGGTTCTTATGGTATCCAAAAAGGTCTGATTTACTCCTTCCCCTGTCGTTGCAACAACGGCGATTGGGAAATTGTGCAGGGAGTGGAGCTTAACGATTTCTCCCGCGCACGGATGGACGCCACCGAGCAGGAGTTGATGGAAGAGCGCGATGCTGTGGCGCACCTGCTGCCTTAAAGCTAAAAGCCGCAGTTGGATTACGCAAGTTCACACAAGCGCTTGATGCACCGGACAAATGTTTAAAATTCGTCACGCACATTAAAAAGCGTAAGCGTCACACAAAAAACCCGCAGAATTTGCGGGTTTTTTTCGTTTAAAAGCTGATGTTATTGGGGGTGCGGGGAAAGGGAACAACGTCGCGGATATTACTCATGCCGGTAACATAGGCAACCAGGCGGTCGAGCCCGAGGCCGAAGCCCCCGTGGGGGACGGTGTCGTAGCGGCGCAGGTCGCGATACCAGCTGAGGTGTTGTTTGGGAATATTCATCTCGTCCATGCGCGCATCCAGTTGCTGCAGCCGCTCTTCGCGCTGGGAACCACCAATAATTTCGCCGATACCCGGTGCCAGTACGTCCATTGCGGCGACGGTTTTGCCGTCGTCATTAATACGCATATAAAAGGCTTTGATGTCCTTGGGGTAGTTGAGCACGATCACCGGTTTTTTAAAGTGCACTTCTGCCAGGTAGCGCTCGTGCTCTGAGGCCATATCCACGCCCCAGTAAACCGGGAACTCAAATTTTTTGCCGCAATTTTCCAATATGCGGATGGCCTCGTTGTACTCGATGCGGGCAAAATCTTCGGCAACGATGTTGTCCAGGCGGGCGATCGCGGCTTCATCGACGCGCTGGGCAAAAAAGGCCATGTCGTCGGCGCGCTCTTCCAGCACGGCCTGGGCGACATATTTTAGCAGTTGTTCGGCGAGGTCTGCGCAATCATCGAGATTGGCAAAGGCAATTTCCGGCTCCACCATCCAAAATTCTGCTAGGTGACGGCTGGTGTTGGAGTTTTCGGCGCGAAAGCTGGGGCCAAAAGTGTACACCTTAGACAGCGCCAGGCAGTAGCTTTCGAGATTGAGTTGGCCGGATACGGTGAGGAAGGCCTCTTCGCCGAAGAAGTCTTGGCTGTAATCGGGCTGGCCCTGCTCCGTTAGCGGCAGGTTGGCGGCATCCAGGGTGCTGACACGGAAGAGTTCACCGGCGCCCTCGCAGTCTGAGGCGGTGATCAGCGGTGTGTGCACATAGTTAAAATGGTTTTGATGGAAAAAGCGGTGGATGGCCTGGGCAATGCAGTTGCGCACCCGCGCCACGGCGCCACCGACATTGGTGCGCGGGCGCAAGTGGGCGTGTTGGCGTAGGTGCTCGAAGGAGTGGCGCTTGGGGGCCATGGGGTAGCTATCGGGGTCTTCCACCCAGCCGATGACGCTAACCCGGGTGGCGAGAATTTCGATTTTCTGGCCGCGGCCCTGTGAGGGTTTGAGTAGCCCTTCGATATCCACCGCGCAACCGGTGGTGAGGCGCAGCACCTGGGATTGATAATTTTCGATGGAGGATTCCACCACCACTTGGATGGGATCAAAACAGCTGCCGTCGTGGACGGCGATAAAAGACAGCCCGGCTTTGGAGTCGCGGCGGGTTCTGACCCAGCCGCGGACGCGGATGCTTTCGCCTTCGCGGGCGCTGGAGGTTAATAGAGAGACAATAGAATCTACTTGCATGACATGGCTCTTGTGATCGTGGGGCGGGTAGTGCGCCGACCAAAAACTTAGCCGGCTATGTTGCCGTCTCCGGCACTGAAAATCCAGTGCCGCGGCGCTGCAAGCGGGGTTGAGGTCGCAGCCATCAAGGGAAAAAGCCGCCAGTGCTGTTCTACACTGACAATATCACGAGCCAGGGTAAGGTGCTTATGATCAGAGCAGTTGGCGAGCTTTCAGCGCAGAGTGCTTGTATTTTGCTGGCGCCCAATCAATCACTGTCGCTGGTTGGCAATATATGGGTGTTTGTATCGCTGGTGGCGGCCTCTTTCGGCATCAGTGTGGCCTTTGCAATGGCGGGGGCCTGGATGGTGTTGCCGTTTGTGTTGTTGGAGATGTTGGTGCTGGGCACGCTGTTTGGTTATGTCTATCTGGAGGGTACGCGGCGAGAGATGATTCGTATCAGCGAGCGCAGCGTGACCTTGCAGCGCTTTCGCGGCGGTCGGCAGCAATTGGCGTATCACCGAGAATTTTTGCGCACAAGTTTGTCGGTGCGGGTGCATATGAGCCACAGCGAACCGGCGAAAGTGAATTTCAGCGGCCCCGAGGGCTGCTTGGAAGTGGGCGAATTTCTGACCGATGGGGAAAAGGCGATACTAATCCGTAAGCTTGGAGCCTGTGGCCTCTGTGCGCGCCGGGAGCCACAATTTGAATCGCAATCCTTTTAACCTAGAAACCGCAGTTCACTCACGCAAGTCTGCACAAGTTCTTGATGCACTTGGCAAAGTTTAAAAAGTTCTCATCACCAATAAGGTGACCACAAATTTTTAAAATTCGCCATGCACACCAATAATTTACACAGCTTTTGCGCGCCTAACCGCGGCTTCTAGGTTTTAAATTAAGGGGTTTGTGGTATGTCGTTTCGGGGTACGATAAAGTGGTGGTTTATTAAATCACTGGTACTTATTGATAAGGAGAGACAATGCCTCATCCAGAAATTGGTAGTATGGCGCCGACCTTTGAGCTGCAAGATGAACATGGTGAGTTGATCAGTTTGAAGGCGTTTAGGGGCGAAAGCCCGGTCGTGCTTTTTTTCTATCCCAAGGCTCTAACTCCAGGCTGTACCACTCAGGCCTGCGGTATCCGCGATAGTAAAGCAGAATTAGCGCGCCAGGGCGTTGTTGTTTTCGGTATCAGCCCCGATCCAGTTGAGCGCTTGCCGCGTTTTATCAGCAAGCACGATCTCAATTTTTCTCTTTTGTCTGATGAAGATCATGCTGTCGCTGAGCAATATGGGTGTTGGGGGCCGAAAAAATTTATGGGGCGAGAGTTTTTTGGCCTGATTCGCACCACTTTTATTATCGACAAAGATGGCCGCTTGCTAAAGGTGATGGATAAATTCAAAACCAAAACCCATCATCAGGACTTGCTCGCTGAGCTAGGAGCCTGTCGGACTTAACACTGGCCTACTGCGAAAAAGCCGGATTTGGCCATTTTTTATGCTGATTCTCGTTAAATAGAACCACTATTCGCCTCGGATCATTATAAAAAATGGCTCAAACCGGTCTTTTTCTCGCTACGGCCGGTTAAGTCCGACAGGCTCCTAGCTGCTTTAATTCGCTGTCCAAAAAGCCCCTGCGGCACCGGGGAAGACCACCGGGCTGCTGTTGCCATTAGCGCTGACACTGGCGACGCCAAACAGATAATTGTCGATGACCAGATTCTCCAGCTTGAAACTGTTGATCTTGCCGACATAGCGGCTGTGAGTCCATTCCGGTTCGGTGGTCAGACGCCAGTAAACCCGATAGCCCACGACATCTTTTTGAGAGCTGGGTTGCCACTTTAATGTGGTGCTGGGGGAGACCTGCCCTTCGATAGTGACATTCTTTGGCGGTGCCGGTGCCCAAGCCATAGAGGCGAGGCTAATGGCGTTGAGCGCGGTGAGTTTGGCATTGAAATTAAAATCGACCCCCGCGATCACATCGCCATAGGCAATGCCGTTTTCTACCCGCAGATCTTGATGTTGACGGTTGTAATTTTCATTGGTTTCCATAATGCGCACGGCGGGAAAGCCGGCTTTGTTAAACGGCAGATGGTGCCCGCCGCGGCCAAAGCGGTCGAGGCGATAGACCATCATCACATCGAGGTTGGTCATATACTGATCGGCCAAACTTTTTATTTTGCGCGCCAGATTGCGTGAAGCCGAATCATTTTCACCACCACTGAAATAGCGCTGTTTGGCTTCCTCCGGGGTTTCAGTGATGCGCACACCTTCGGAAAAAACCCGTACGGTATGGTTGTCGATAACGCCGTTGATGCCCTGAATATTGCCAATCATGTCGTTGTTTAAAACGGCTTGTAAGCGCCAGTCTTTCGCTTTGGCATATTGCGCCAGTATGGCCCCGCCGTAGAGGCCCTGCTCTTCTCCGGAGAGTGCGGCGTAGACGATGGTGGCAGGGAATTGATATTTGGATAGCACGCGCGCGGCTTCTATGGCGCCTGCAACACCAGATGCATTGTCATTCGCCCCCGGAGAAATCGAGTTTGCGTCCATCGGATCGCTGACGCGAGAATCAATATCACCACTCATCATTACGACGCGTTTAGGGTCGAGGTTGCCGTGTTGAATGGCAATGATATTCACCACTTTGGTGGCAGAGGGAATGCGCTCGCCAGTTACAGTATCCGCTACCTCGATCACTTCTAGGCAATTTCCACAGGCTTTTGAAATACGTTCAAATTCAGCCTTAATCCAGCGTCTCGCAGCGCCAATACCTCGGCTATCCGAGTTTGTTTCCGAGAGCGTATGGCGAGTTTCAAAGCCCACCAAGCGCTCGACATCGCTGCGCAGCCTCGCTGCGCTGGGGGCAGTGGCGATGTCGTAAAGCCGCATATCTTCCTGGGAGGGGGCTGCAGCTTTAGCGGCGTTGAATGCAACTAAACAAAGCAGTGTGATTAGCGTTAGCTGGAGAGAATATTTTTGGGGGATATGGCGGCGCATTGAAATGACTCTCTTATTAATGGCGCGAAAGGATAGGCAGCTTATACCATTCCAGCAACGCATTGTGTAGTGCGTTAAGTGGGTAGGGATAACGGGGCAGAGTGAAATACACTAACAGTGGGTGAGCATAGTTTGTCAGTTTTTTTTAACTTTTTTTTAAAAAAAACCATTGTCGTTCCTTGCGTTATCTAAAGATGGACTATACTGGCCTGTGTGATTGGGTGTCGGCCGAGGCGTTTTGCCCAGAGCGCATGAGGCCGATACTTAGAGGTGAACAATAAAACGTTAGTATGGGTGGAATTCGATGCCCGTTTTAGCTGTACTTCGACTCTTAGGTGATCGATGGTGCGGATTATAGTTATTGACACTTGATAATAGAGGTGCGCGACAGGCGAGCATAGAAAAATAAATAGCGGCTCATGGAACCCAAAGTAGGAACAGCCAATGAATCAAACTCAACTAGATCAAGCTTCGTTAGCAGAAGATAAGCCATTACAGCAAGCCAGAATGTCCGGGGGCTCCAATATCCTCGATCAGCTTTTGGCACCGCCAGAGGCCACCAGCTTTGGCATTGCTGCCCGTGTCATTGATGTCTTGGAACAACGAATTGGCAAGGCCTCCCTGGCCATTCGTCCGGTTTCCTCGGATCTCAGTATGTCTACGCGAACCTTGCAACGACGCTTGCAAGAGCACAACCTCAGCTTTGCCTCGTTGCGAGATCATGTGCGTTTTCGTCACGCGGTGCATTTTCTGAAAGATACCGCGCTCAGTGTCGATGGGATTTCGCGTATTCTTGACTTCTCTGATCGCACCAGTTTTACCAGTGCCTTTAAGCGTTGGACCGGTATGTCGCCCACGGGTTATCGCCGGCAGGTTCGCCAGCGTATTTAAGTCCTCGGCACATTCCAAAGCGCTGCTGTAGCTAAGCGCTTTGGATTGCCTAGATGACGGAAACCCGTTAGAGTTGCGCAACAATTGTATGCCAATTTATTGAGGTTTCTTATATGGACTTTTTAATTCCCGCCGCCATGGCGCAGGATGCAGCTTCAACACAACAAGGCAATCCACTGATTACCGTGTTGATGTTTGCCGGGCTGTTTCTTTTTATGTGGCTGTTTATTATTCGCCCACAGCGCAAGCGGCAAAAAGAGCATACTCAGCTGGTCAGCAACCTTCAAAAGGGAGATGAAGTGGTTACCAGCAGTGGTATGCTGGGCCGTATCGACAAGGTGGATGATGATTATATTGTCCTCGAAGTAGCCGAAGACATGCGCTTGAAGTTCCAGAAAGTGGCGGTTCACGCGGTTTTACCCAAAGGTACGATTAAGAAGATCTAAACGGTAGCGTCGATTATTGATGGCATTAACCCGGCTCTGGCCGGGTTTTTAGTTGGTGTAAAGCGGGCACAAACCCGCTGGACTAGAAAGACGCCTCGCTACTCTAAATTTTAATTTTACGGCTTTGATCAATGTATCAAGGTTGATCACGCCACGCATAATCGCTGGATGCTTGGGTATTCTCCATTGATCGCCGCACAGGCGAAAACAAAAAGTGTAGCGAAGCTTGCAGGGCTGATAAAACTAAATAATGCTTTGGCTTACCGTCGGTACATGACGCTCGCAGGTTAAATCTGCTTAAACACAGGTACACTGTACTCGAATAAAATTTTGCGACAGCACTTCCACTGGAGCGCAAGTATGAAAATAAAATACCCACCAAAGGTATCTCTCGCGCAGCTGCCGACACCACTGCAGCCGCTCGATCGGCTCAGCGAGGCATTCTCTTTTCCCTATGGCGGGCCTAGGTTGTGGGTAAAGCGCGATGACCTGACGGAAACTGCCATGTCGGGCAATAAATTGCGCAAACTGGAGTTTATTGTCGCCGCGGCACAGCAGCAGCATTGCGATACGTTGATTACTTGTGGCGGTCTGCAATCTAACCATTGTCGTGCTACAGCTCTGGTCGGTGCGCGTTTGGGGCTGCAGGTGCAACTGGTTTTGCGTGGGCCGGTCGAGAGTGCAGCGGCACTTGACGGCAATTTGTTGGTGGATTACTTGGCTGGCGCTGAGGTGGCGGTGTATCCCGCGGCTCAGTATCAGCGGGAATTGCCGAGTCTACTGCGCCACTGGCAGCAGCACTATGCCGCGAAAGGCCACCGGGCTCTGTGTATTCCCACTGGCGGCAGTGATCGCTTGGGGCTTTGGGGTTATCTCAGCGGGGCCGAGGAGCTACTGTCTGATTGCCGCCAGCACGGATTTAACCCGGAGCATATTCTCTGTGCCACTGGCAGTGGTGGTACCCAGGCGGGCCTGGCTCTGGGGTGTTATTTACAAAGCGCAGAAATACTGGTGACTGGCTATGCCGTGTGTGATAGCGCGGCCTATTTTCAAGCCAAGATGCGCAGCGACCTTGCCGATTGGGCGCAGCATTATAATGCTGCACCAATTGATCCAAAAAGAATAGAAGCAACGGTCAATGACCAGTATATGGGGCCCGGTTACGGCCTGGCTGAGGAGCCTGTGTATCGAACGATTACCACATTGGCAAGCCTGGAAGGATTGCTACTAGACCCAGTTTATACTGGCAAGGCTTTTCATGGGTTGTTACAGGATTTGCAGCTCGGGTGTTATCGAGGGAGCAAAAATCTGGTTTTTGTGCACACCGGGGGCCATTTTGGGTTGTTTCCACATCGGCAAAACTTTGATTTTCTGCTGAACTGATCTTAAAAAAGCGATTGCTGCTAATAAAATTGTTACTGAGTGTCGGCAAGCTGCTCAAGATGCTTGTGCACAATATTTGACCAATTTGTAGGCTTGAATAAACCCATGGCGGCGGATGTAAATTTATAACTTAAATTTTAATCAATTTGAATAGAAAAGCAGCAGTTTAATGCGACCTAAGTTCATTTGTGGCCACTTTGCTGTTTTTGGTGGCTAAAAACTGTTACCCTGCGCGCGCATAGCTCCGCCATGCGTGGCGGCAAGCATTAAAAAAATTGGGGTGGTTTCTTGGAATTATTTAATCAGTGGCTGCTGGCCTTGGACAGTGTGCTCGGTTCAGCAGGTTATTTTCCCTGGCTTTTGCTGGGAGTTGGTTTTTTCTTTACTTTGTATTTGGGTTTTCCACAGCTGCGCTATTTTGGTCATGCGATTAAAATTGTTAGAGGGAAGTACGATAAGCCCGGTGATCCCGGTGATACATCGCACTTTCAAGCGCTGGCCACCGCGCTGTCGGGCACAGTTGGCACGGGGAATATCGGTGGTGTTGCCTTAGCTATTTACCTCGGCGGGCCTGCGGCATTGTTTTGGATGTGGATGACCGCCTTCTTGGGCATGACTACAAAATTTGTCGAGGTCACCCTTTCGCACAAATACCGTATCAAAGCGGGCGATGGCTTTTATGCGGGCGGCCCTATGTTTTACATGGAACGCCGCTTGAACATGAAATGGCTGGCAGTGATTTTTGCTATAGCTACGGTGCTCAGCTCTTTTGGTACTGGCAGCCTGCCGCAAGTTAATAGTATTGCTCAAGCCATGCACGATACTTTTGGCCTCAGTAAGATGCTCACCGGAGGGGTACTGGCGATCCTGCTCGGCCTAGTGATTATTGGTGGTATTAAGCGTATTGCCAAGGTTACCTCTACGATTGTGCCGATTATGGCGACGTTGTACGTCATCGGCGCACTGGCGGTGATTCTGTACAATTATCAAAATATTCTTCCTTCCCTGGCTATGGTATTTTCCGACGCTTTTAGTGGTAGCGCCGCCGTCGGAGGTTTTCTCGGTGCCAGTTTTGCCTATGCTTTTAACCGTGGTGTGAATCGTGGGCTCTTTTCCAACGAGGCGGGGCAGGGTTCGGCTCCCATTGCACATGCGGCAGCACGCGCCGATGAGCCGGTGTCAGAGGGGATGGTTTCTCTGTTGGAACCTTTTATTGATACGCTGGTTATTTGTACTCTGACCGGTTTAGTGATTCTGTCTTCCGGCGTTTGGACCGAGAAGCACGTTAATCGATTCGAACGTGCGGACCTGTATGTGGTGGCGGGTAACTACAGCGACCAGAATCCACAACACGCCCCTGAACTGCTCGCTTTTTTAAATGGTACTGAAGGTAGTGCGGCGCCCTTTAATGGCGTTATCGATGTGAATGATGGGCGGCTAGCGAATACCGAGGGGTATACCATTATCCATGCCCGCTCAATCGCCGAAGATCTTAAATTTCAGGTGGGTAGTGATCCTTTTAGCGGCTCGTTAACAGTAACCAATGGCCGTTTTGATAATCCGGATATTGATATTTGGGGTAAGTCACTGGTACATTCGGTCGCCTTGACGAATATTGCGTTTCAGCGAGGCTTTTTCGGTGAATATGGTAGTTATATCGTAACCCTCGGTATTCTGCTGTTTGCTTTTTCGACCGCCATTGCTTGGTCTTATTATGGCGACCGCTCAATGATCTATTTGTTTGGTCCGAGGGCAATAATGCCCTACCGGTTGGTGTACGTACTGGCCTTTTTCTGGGCGGCTATTGAAGATACAACCATTATTTGGAATCTCTCATTGGTGACGATCGTTTTAATGACGCTGCCAAACCTGTTCGGGATTTCCATGCTGGCTCCAGAAATGAAGCGTACAGTGAAAGAGTATTGGAAAGATCCTGAGCACAAATAATAAGTGTGTAGATTACCTAAAACACAAATAGATTCACCAAGGTGGTTCTGTTTGTGTTTGTATCATGCCGGAATTAATCGCAAAAATCCGCCGTGGCGTCTTTTGAACGCTAAGCCTGAGTCATCATCAGGAGTGACAACCCGCCAACCATTGCTATTCTTTAGGTGAAGCCCCGTTAAGGTTGTTATTCGGGTGAAACTATGTGGCACTGGTTATTCATTGCCGGTCTGGCGTTGTCGGTTTCCCAAGGCGATAACGATAAGCTTGTTTTTTTTGAGGATGTGCAGGGGCGCAGCCCCACCCTCAGCTTTTGTCAGCAGCGTTTTTATCGCGAGGAGGAGGGCCGCCTTCTATGTAACTGGGCGGTCGATTTCAGTTTTGCTTGTTTTGCCTCCCGCCCTTCGAAAATAGTGATTCAAGCGGGGGCAAAAATTTCAGAGCCAGAAGTGGTCGGGGCCTGTGATGATGGCGAAGTGATTATCAAGCTGTTGCATTATTAAATGTTGAATTACATTCTCTTTTGAGTTCTCGATGAAACGCGCACCATTCCTAAAAGCCACGGCCCCGTGGGCCGATTGGTGGGGTTTTAAACACGAAGCGTTTGCTATGGCCAAGGCCAATATAGCGATTGTCGATCAGATTGGAGCTTGTGGTATGATTCTCTCCGATTGATTAAAAGCCAGGTTTCATTCATGTGTTTTACGAATGAGTATGCCAGCAAGTCACGCCGTCAGCGCCATGACAAGCACAGTAAACACCAACCCGGTGTACTGATTTTTGACTCAGGCGTGGGTGCAATCAGCATTGCGCGTGAAATCCAGCGGCATATTCCCGGGCTGCAATTACATTTTGGCATTGATAACGCCTTCTTCCCCTATGGCGATAAGAGTGAGCAACAGTTACGCTTGCGCATTGTGGCAGCGGCCGAGGCCATGCTCGCCCGCTGTAGTGCAGACATACTTGTGGTGGGTTGTAATACTGCCAGTACCCTGGCTCTACCGGCGTTGCGCGCCGCATTGTCGATCCCGGTGGTCGGTGTGGTTCCAGCGATCAAGCCCGCTGCCGCTGCCAGCCAGACGGGCACTATTGCTCTGCTTGCCACAGAGGGCACGGTCAATCGCAAATATACTCGTGAGCTGATCGCACAGTTTGGCAATGGTACTGAGGTTATTCATGTTTCCGCGCCGGAATTGGTATGTTTGGCGGAGGCTCACCTGCGTGGTGAATCAGTCAGTACTGCGGCACTGGCGCCGATACTGAAGCGCATTTTTAGTGTGCCTGGTGGTGAAAAAGTGGATGTTGTGGTGCTGGCCTGTACCCATTTTCCGTTGTTGCGTGCCGAGCTGGATAGCGCTGCCCCAAAGCCCATTCAGTGGCTCGATTCTGGTCGGGCGATAGCGCGGCGAGTGGCATGGTGGCTCGGCGAACTGGGTCTGGCTGTATCTGGCAATACAGTGGCAAATAATAATGCGGGGTTGCTGCTTGTGAGTGCAGCGGATAATAATGCACAGTTGGCACAGGCTTTTCGAGAGTTTAACCTGGCCACCCAGACAACTTTGGTCCAGGTAAAGTGAAGCGAGTTTGAATCGTACCCATAAAACAACGCCTCTGAAATAAACGCAATCAAAAGTCGATCTCCCTCATGCTGCAACCGGCCTTTGCGATCCATCAAATTCTCGCCGAGCTGCCAAGCGGCGGTTTAGTCCTTACGCCTACTAACCGCTTACGCAAC
This sequence comes from Gammaproteobacteria bacterium, assembly GCA_022600975.1. Lineage (GTDB taxonomy): Bacteria > Pseudomonadota > Gammaproteobacteria > Pseudomonadales > Cellvibrionaceae > Microbulbifer. Next base: position 10,422 of record JAHZJJ010000140.1, on the reverse strand, counting down.
CGTTGCCTGCAGGTTTACGGCAGTATTCAGGTGGGCAATAAAAACTGGTTGCCACCGGCAGTGGAATCGCTGCAAAGCTGGCTGGATAAACTGTGGTTTACCTTGCAACAAAAGCATTGGCCACCGGCGTTCAAACTAATACTGAACCGGGAACAGCGCCAGTTGTTGTGGCAGCGGACATTGGGGCAATCTGTGGAGCGGGGGTGGTTAAATATCCCGCAAATGTGTCGCGATGCCGATGGTGCGCTCACACAACTACTGCAATGGCGTTTGTTAGACGGGTTGTCTTCCATAGAGGTTTCTATTGATCAGCACTTGCAGCAGTTTGCGCTTGAGCGTGCGGGGTTTCCATTGTTCGATATGTTGCAAACCTTCGAGCGTCAATTGCAACAGCACAATGCCATCACCCCCGATCAACGGGATTTACTCATTGCCCGCGCCTTTGAGGAGGGTGTACTGCCCAAATTGCCCGTTCTGGCACTTGCCGGTTTTGCACAACTAGCGCCACTGACCGAGCAAATTACCAAGCTTGCGGCTGAGAAAGTGGAAAGCATTGAACCTCAGCGATTAACGGCGGACATCAAAGTTGCTCCGTGTCACGATCTGGAAGAGGAATTGACTCAGGCCGCCCGCTGGTCTGCCGAACTATTGGCCGAGAAACAAAACCCCAGTATCGGTATTGTGGTCAATAATCTGGGGCAGTGTCGTGCGCTGGTGGAAAGCATATTTGCTCAGGTGTTGGAACCCCAGTGGTGCAATCCACAACAACATCGTTATACCCTGCCGTTTAATTTTTCCGCTGGTATTCCGCTGGCGCAGACGCCTATCGGCAGTGGGTCATTATTGTTACTCGAATGGTTGCGGGATCAGTGGGATTACCCGCAGTTAAAAAAATTGCTATTTTCCCCGTTTTGGGGTGAGGGCGATGAACTTAAGTTGCGCAGTGCTCTGTTTCGTTCGCTACAGAAGCTGGAATTATGGCGGGTTGATGGGCCTACATTACGCTATTGGGCTACAAAACTAACCTCAGAATTATCCTTGCAAAGTACCCTGCCACAACAGCTTCAACAATTGGCAGAGCGGGCGCGGCGTTGGCAACAGGCTCCGGCGGAAATTTGGGCACAGCGCTTTTCACAACTGTTGCTGGATCTCGGGTGGCCTGGCCCCCGCAACCCCGATAGCCAGGAATATCAACAATTGAAGTTATGGCAATCGGCGCTAGAAAACTTTGCTGGTTTGGACCGCTTTGCTGGCCGTTTATCTTTGTCACAGGCGCTACAGTTGTTGTCGCAAATCGCTCATCGCACACCTTTTCAGGCAGAAACCCGCGATAGTCCGCTACAAATATTGGGTGTGCTGGAAGCGGGGGGGCTTAGTTTCGATCATTTGCGCCTGGTGGGATTTGGACAACAACAGTGGCCACCTCCACCCTCGCCCAACCCGATGTTGCCGCGTCAATGGCAAAAACATTGGAATATGCCCCGTGCCAGCGCCGAACGCGAATTGGAGTTGGCGTGCCAGCTCAGCTGTGATTTACAAACTGCCAGCACAGATATTGTTGTCAGTTTTGCGTGCGAACAGGACGGCATCAAACAATCTTTAAGTCCATTATTTGCCAATGGATCATTAGTACCCCCTGCACCGTTAGATCCAATGTATGGGCATTATCAATTATTAAAAAAACAGCAACTGCAATCATTGGCAGATGCGCAGCTGCCGCCATTGGGTGCCAAAGATTGCCAGCGGCTGCGTGGCGGTGCCGGCGTGTTACAAGCTCAGGCACTGTGCCCACTCAATACGCAATTGCACTATCGCTTGGGGGCCAAAGCTTATCAACGGCCGAGTATCGGCCTCAATGCCGCGGATCGCGGTAATCTAATGCATCAAGTATTGGCCAGTTTTTGGCAATTGTGTGGTAACTCTAAGGTGCTCGCAACTATCACTGAGAAAGCTTTACAACACCTTATACATAGAGCAGTTGATGGGGCCGTGCAGGCGCTGCAAAAGCAGCGAAAATTTTTGCCAGCGGGGTTTTGGGCACTGGAAAAAACGCGCTTGTACAGTATTTTGCAGCAATGGCTGGAGCAGGAAAAAACTAGGCCGATGTTTCAAGTGAGCGAAATAGAATCGGAGAGGCAAGTAGAGCTGGGGGGGTTGAAGTTTACTTTGCGTTTGGATCGTCTCGATACTCTCGAGAATGGCGAGCAACTGATTATCGATTACAAAACTGGCCAACCGAGTATCAGCGCCTGGTTGCAAAGGCGCATACGTGAGCCGCAGTTACCACTTTACGCACTTTTTCAACCCGAAGCCCGCGCAATCGCCTTCGCCCAGGTGCGCAATGGCGATTGTAAATACAAAGGTTGTGGTGAACTCAATAACACCATCAACGGTATTAAAGGGGTAGCAGAGTGTCAAAAAGAGGGCCCTTTTAGCCATTGGCAGCAGTTAGTTGAGTTTTGGCACAGTGATTTAAATAATTTGGCGATAGAATATCGTCGTGGCCATGCTGAGCTTTCTTTTCAGCGCCCCACAGACAACAGTGCCCAAAGTGAGCTCTGGCCACTCAATCGTTGGCCAGAAAGGCGAGGTGAGCATCATTAATATGGTTGCTATAGATGAGCCTGTCGATGCAAAAGCGCGCCGGCAGGCACTGGATATTGCTACCAGCTTTGCGGTATCGGCCCCCGCGGGCTCAGGTAAAACTGGCCTGCTCACCCAGCGGCTGTTAAAACTGCTGGGGGCCAGTGAACAGCCGGAGGAAGTGCTCGCTATCACTTTTACCCGCAAGGCCGCCGGTGAGATGCGTGAACGCTTACTAACTGCCTTGGTTGCGGCGCAAACTGAGCCGGAACCCCAAGATCCCCATGGGCGTACAACCTGGCAATTGGCGCAAAAACTGCTGCAACGAGATGCGCAAAAAAACTGGCAATTGTTACAAAATTCGCAGCGCCTGCGTATCCAAACGATCGATGGCCTGTGCCGTTATATCGCCAGCCAGTTGCCGTTTGAAAGTGGCCTTGGCAGCCTCGGAGAACCCTTGGCGCAGCCCGGCATCGCCTACGAACTGGCGGTTGTCAATCTGCTCAAACAACTGGACAGTGATACTCCGGCAAAACCGCTGAAAATGCTGTTGTTGCATCTGGATAACAATCTCGATCAACTGAGTAAGCTGCTGCAAATATTGTTGGCAACACGGGAGCAATGGCTGGGTCCGTTACTGCAGACTGGGCTGGATGGTGCGGAAGAATATTTTCATTTGGTCATTGAAGAGTTGGTTGCCGAGGCATTATCTGCCCTACATCAAGCCCTCGGTGGCTACGCTGGTGAGCTATTGCAATTGGCCGATTATGCGGCTACCAATCTTCAGTCCGATAACCCAGCACATCCGCTTTGTTTGTGCCGGGGCATCGATACTTTGCCCCAATGTACCAGCGACGCACTGCCCCAATGGCTGGCGCTGACAGAATTACTGGTTACCGCTAGCGGCAGCCCACGCAAACCGGGTGGCATTAATAAAAAAATTGGTTTTGGCCTGCCGGCGAAAAACCATCCGCAATTGGAACAAGCAAAAGATAATAAAGCGCGCATTCAGGCGCTGGTGGCTGAAATCGGTGCAGACAACGATTTACTTACCGCTATTGCCGAGGTGCGCGCCCTGCCTGCAGCACTGATTGAAAGTCAGTGGCAATTGCTTCAGTCTCTGGGGCAGTTACTGCCGCTGTTGGTGGCAGAATTAAAATTGGTGTTTCAACAGCTCGGCGCCACGGATTTTAGCGAAGTTGCCCAGGCTGCGTTGATGGCTTTGGGCGCTAGCGACACACCAACCGATCTGGCGTTGAAACTGGATTTGCAAATTCGCCATGTATTGGTAGATGAATTTCAGGATACCTCGCAACTGCAACTGCAACTATTGGAAAAATTGACCGCGGGTTGGGAACACAACGATGGCCGCAGCCTATTTATTGTCGGCGATGGCATGCAATCCTGCTACGGATTTCGCAACGCCAATGTGGGTATTTTTCTCGATGCTCGTCGTCAGGGCATTGGTCAGGTGGTGCTCTCTGCACTGGATCTTCAGGTGAATTTTCGCTCTGGCAGCACATTGGTAGATTGGGTCAATGGCGCTTTCATCGGCGCCTTTCCCCAGCGTGATAATATCAGTCGGGGTGCGGTATGTTATCGTCCATCCGCCGCGTTTAAATTGCACAATAAAACCGAGTCGGCAGTGCAATTTTACGGTTGTATTGATGATGACGAGCGGCAGCAGGAAGCCTCGCAAATAGTTACTATTATTACCGAATTACAGCGACAGGATAGCAAAGCCAGTATCGCTATTTTGGTACGGCAAAAAAAACATCTCGAACAAATATTGCCCGCACTCAATCGCGCGGCTATTGCTTTTCAGGCTGCCGATCTATCTCCGCTTGCCAGCAAAATGGTGGTGCTTGATCTATTGAGCCTAGTGCGCGCGCTGTTGGACCCCAGTGATCGCATTAGCTGGCTGGCGTTACTGCGCGCCCCTTGGTGTGGATTAACCTTGTGTGATCTGCATGCGGTGGCAAATTGGCACAATGAAGGCTATGGGGCACTGGACCCGCGGGCTAGCTCACTGTTGGAAACAATCAGTTCAGCAGCAGCCATTGAGGCTATCGAGTTATTGAGTGCGGATGGTAAGCAACGCCTTATGCAAACGGCTGCGATATTAACGAACGCTTGGCAGGAGCGCGCCCGCAAACCGTTGCGTATTTGGATAGAGGGGGTTTGGCTTTCCTTGGGCGGCCCGGCGACAGTGGCGGACAAAAAAGAGCTGGACAATGTGCGCGATTTTTTTCTGTTGCTGGAGCAACACGACGAGGGCGGCGTGATTAATGATTGGCAGCGCTTCCAGCAAGCATTGGATACTTTGTTTGCCCGCCCTGGTGAGCAAGCCCAGGTTCAGGTGATGACCATTCATAAATCCAAGGGGTTAGAGTTTGATCATGTGCTGATCCCTGGATTAGATCACGCCAGCAACAGTGGTGGTGATCAACTGTTGCGTTGGTGCAGTTGGTTGAATCAACAGGGTGAAAACCGCATTCTGCTTGCACCCAAAAGCCCTCGCGATAGTGCAGACCCGCTGTACGATTTTATTAAACATGACAACAGTGAGCGTGAGCGGCTGGAAGGCACGCGTTTGTTGTATGTGGGCTGTACTCGCGCCATTCACTCGCTGCATCTGTTGGCGAAAATACAATCTGTAGAAGATAAAAAACCTGCTTTCAAACCAGTAGCAAAAGCCTCATTGTTGGCCAGTTTGTGGCCGATTATCAACGATAGCGCACATTGGTGTAACTGGTTGCAACCAAGTGACAACCCCGTAGGGCCAAAAGAGCAAAACTTCAACTATTTTTTACGTCTGCCGCAACCATGGCAAGGGCCAGCGTTTCCCCATCAAGACCTACTTGCCCACTACCGCACCAACGATTATCAACCCCGCGACAACGACGAGGCCAACCTGCCAGAACTCGATGGCTTACCACTGCGCTGGATGCGTCACGCGGGTACTGTCGCTCATGAAGCACTGGCGATGCTGGCAACTCCGGCTTTAATGGACCACGATCAAATAGATCTTGACGACCCCCCTCAGCTGATTGCCCGAATACGCCCACTATGGCGTTTGCGACTGGCTCAGTTGGGGTTATCGGGCAGTGCTCAGGGTCAGGCCCTAGAAAAAGTGGTGCAAGCGGTGCTAAATACATTGAGTTGCGCAACTGGCCGCTGGATACTGAATTCAGAACACCACGAGGCCGCCTCTGAATTAGAGTTACACACCGGCAGTAGTCAGTTGCGGCGGTACATTATCGATCGCACCTTTATTGATGAGCGGGGTAAACGTTGGATCATTGATTACAAAACTGCTGAACCTACTGAGAATGAAAGCGAGGAAGAATTTGTTGCCCGACAACTGGAGAAATACCGCAAACAGTTGCAAGGCTATCGTAGATTATTTTATCAGCGGGGTGAGCAAAATATTTGCTGTGGGCTGTATTTTCCGTTACTGCAAAAATTTGCCGAGATTTCTGGATAGAATCGTGCTATTTTATGGCTAACGAATTCATTTATTATGAGTTAATTCAATTCTAGCTTAAAAGGCCATTATAATTAGCTTAATTAGTGTAACCTGGAAAAGCCAAAATTTTTGTGTCGAGCTAATCAAATAATACCTGAAAGACCGTGCATTATATTCAATAAAAATCGTTCGTTTTGTTCTGCTCACTTAGAGGTAAAACCATAGTTATTCCCTGTTAAACGCAGGTCAAAGCCTTACCTACGCTTGAATATGGCCTGGCAGGAAGAATGCGAACAAGTTAGAATCCACGGCCGTGGGAAAAGCTTGATCTAAATTAAGTGCCATTCCGCGCCATAGTGATTTCTATTTCACCGGTGTGCTCATCTACAGACCGCTTTTGCTCAGTGAACCCATTGCGTAAATAGAAGTTTCTAGCCGAGATAGTCTTCTCATACACATTTAATACCACAGCCTCTTTCTCCTTGAAGGCATAAGTCAATAGCTTCTGGCCAATAGCTTTACCCTGATAATCAGGTAAAATAAAAATCGAAGCGAAGGTATTCTCTACCAAACTTATAAACCCGACAATTTCGCCATTGTATCGAGATAAGACTGTTGTGGATGAAGGTATATATATTCCTCTTATCTTCTATAGGGCACCTTGAAAATTGATCAAAGCTCAAGACTTAAACGTTAAATTTAGTATGACGAGGCGTCTTTTTACTCGAAGTTCGAGAGAAGCGCAATTTTTGCGACAGAATAAAATTAAGCCTCTTGACAGAAATTTAAAAAGAATTAGAGTCCCGATTGGGTGAGTAAGTTATTTTTACCAGAAATTAAATAAAGAGGGACATCCGTATTCCTAACGTACGGTTCTTTTAGCTGTTTCTTCCGGCTCGAAAATACAGAGAAGTTCTGTGTTCTGTGTGGTTACTAGCTGTCCTCATAGAAAAACAAAGAAGCGACACAGTGTAGTTACTTGATTGATTCTGCTGGGTTTTTCTCATCAGCGTATGGTTGCGTTAGGAATGTGCTGTACCCGATTTTTTAAAGTATTCAATTAAGCCTTAATTAAGGAGAGTAAAATGCGCAAAATAAAGGTGATTTCTTTGGCGTTATTATCCCTATTCGCTTGCGCGAATGTTACAGCATACGAGTCATTACCATTAGATGGAGATAATCTATCGGATATAGATAAAATTACAAGCGATTATCAAAAAAAAGACGTTACTTATGGTAAAGCAGTTATTTCCTTTAAAAGTGAGCGCAATAAAGATCAGATCGTTAATTGGGCAATAGGTCATAATGCAGTTATTGACGGGCTGAGAACACGGGTTAAAGGCGGTTCGGAAGTGTATACTGCTGAAATGCGAACCTTGGCAACAGAAAACCATAAAGTTTATGAGCGTATTCAGCAAGCAGAAAACAGACATCGTGCTTCGTTTCTTAACGTAATTGATTCTATGGAAAAAAGGGGCGCGCGAGGCCGTTCAGCTGAAGAGCATCTACAGGTTATTGAAGAGTATAAAGCTTCTATAAATAATGAGGTGCTTTACGATGCTGTAACGGTTTTTGCTAAATTAAGTGCATTGATAGCCTTTCATCAATTTTCTGATATTGCTAGTATAAGATATCTCGGCCCTATCTCTGAGGAGGATGTAGAGGCGCAAAAGCAAATGGAACCACTCCCTTTACAGAATTTTAAAATATTAGGAGGTTCAAGCTTGGGTGGGGCCACAAAGTCGGAAGGGGTGTTATTGAAAGCTCCTTATGCGTAGAAGTGTGGCGAAGGTAGTTCCGAAAAAAATTGTCCACCTGATCTAGCTTGGTCCCCAGATCCTCGATACAGTGGAGCAAACGCAGATTTTAATGGGCAGTTAATTAGAGCGTATCTAAATGATCAGCCAATCTCAGTGGGGATGACACAATCTTGGCTGACTTGGTCAACAGAATAAGTTGATGGATATAAAAAGAATACGGCTTCGTTTAAAAACAGTTCTCTCACGCATTGTAACCTGCTTTTCTCAGGAAGTGATTATTCTTGTGAGCCAGATATTATTGGAGGCCACAAAAATGCTGTATATGTCCCAGAGCCAACGTTTGAAATTGATACTGTATTGCCCAATTACGCATGCACTATATTGGTTCGTACTGGTAATGCAAGCGACAGGTCTCAGGGATGCTTTGTTGCAGATTATGCTGGCGGGAATTTCCTCGAAGGATACTTTGATACACCGATATTCGATGGGCCAACAAATTACAATGCTAGTGTTGGTACCTTTGCTCCAGAAAAAATCGTAGAAGGTAAAGAGTATTATAACCGAATAGAATTTTGGGCATTTAAACACGATTCGTGGGCTTCTAAAGAAGGATATCTACAAGGCCAAGTCGGAACTAGTAAAAGCGTTGCATTCGGCTCACCCTTCGCTGTTGACACCTCCAGTAAACTGGCCGAATATATAGGAATCCCGCTTCCAGCGGCAAGTTTATATTTTTATGAAGCAGAAACTGAAGAAGGCACTAAAAAGTAAATTAGCATGGTGCGTATATTGCGCTTTGTTTTTATATTTTACTCCAGCCATAATAATTAATATTGCTTACTTGGCAATTAAACCAAACTTTGTTGAAGATGTAGCATCTTCCGCGTTGTCTGTTTTTGGTAATGACCAGTATTGCATTGTTGGCCTGCGAAAACGACATGAAGCGACTTATTTTCTAAAATCATTTGATGAAATTAATCTAAAGGAGGTTATTAGAGAAGCTGTCTATTTCAACCTTTATCTCCCTGTACAAAATGTAGGTGGGGGCCAAGGTATTAGATATCGCTCGTATCATTTTGCCATCTATGCCAATGAACAATTATATTACTGGAGTTTTCGTGCCAGATCTTTTGAAGAAGCACCTAAGCGCTCACAAGAATTTTTCACCGCAGCCTTAAAGCAAATTCAATCCTTAGTCGGAAGAAATGATCTTCTTGGTATAGGTGGGCTTAAGAAAAACTCATGGGATTATTATCAATGTGTACATTAATTTAGTTGGTGGTGGAGCCACTCATTTTTTCGGAGTAAAATTTATCGCTTTGGTAAGAGTGTGCCTTTACGGCCGATGTTGATCTAAAGGATTTTTTTAGATTCACCTTAAACTTAGGAGCCACGGTTGCGCGCTCAACTGCGGCTTCTATACCCAAAGCGTTTGAGATTTAGGTTTTTGGGGATGAGTCAATTAAGATTTTGTCATCAATTAATAACACTTCTCGATCCGCCTTTAACTTCCAGCCTGTGTCAAGCAGAATAACCGCGTTTATTTTTAGGCAGCACGGAGATTACGCTCGCCTCTATGGTCCTCGCGCAGTTGCTGGTTTTGTTTTTCTGTTAGCCAAACTTTTTTATAATTTCAACAGAATATGACCTTTTGTAAAACTGAATTTCAAAGTGTTACGGGTATAGATAATCCCAAAACCCGCAGTTGGATCACTCAAGTTTGCATAAATTTTTGATGCACACAACCAAGCTTAACACGTTCTGATCACCAATAGTGTGACCACGGATGTTTAAACTTCGCCATGTGCACCAATAACAGAAACAACTTTTGCGCCCAACTGCGGTTTCTAGGTTAAAGCGCTTTAGTTCAGTGAGTTTTATCAGAACGAGCTGGGCTGATATCAGAGGTTGAATGGGTTTTATTGCTTTCTTGCGCCCAAGCTTCCTCCAGCATTTGCAAAATAAGCCCGGCTCTCAGCATTCGATCTCCGCTATAAGCGCCAATTTCTAATTCTATAACGCCCTTGTTGATAGATACCGGTGTAATGGTTAAATCGTTATTTAAGTGAATACGTTGATTCAACTTACAGGCAAAAACTGTCATTTTTAACTTCCTTCATATATGGCCTGCAACGGCAGAGCGTAGCAAAGTAAGTGCCGCTGCAGGCGCAAGTTTGTTAATAAAAGAACGATTGACTTTGTATCGGGCTTAACCGGGCAGGGTTGGTGGCGGTGCGCGAATTAAATAAAGCACCACACCAATTATTGTGGTACACCATAATCCACTCCAACGCCAGAGGCAGGAGCGATCAACCTTACTCAACTTCAAAGACAAGCTTATTGAAGACGAGCGTGTGAGTAGCGTATCATTCAAGACAGCCTCGCTAGATAGTTCTGTATCTTTTGGGGTTAGCCATCTCTCGGTGGTTTCAGCACCGGGGGGTGGCGTTATCTCAAGGTCACACGATCATGATGTGGTTCTTCTTTGATGATTGATGTTTTTTATCTTCCGCGAGGGCTTCAATGGTACGAGAACTCGCGGATTACATGCTGCCATTGAGCGTATTTTTTATACGTTTCTTTTTTTCTTGCGCCGGTTGTTATGCTGAG
>JAHZJJ010000139.1 GCA_022600975.1 Gammaproteobacteria bacterium | reverse complement strand
TTGAATACCGTTTTCTGTGCAGTGTGTTACACATCTTGATAATAACTTTATCCCGGTCTTTTAGGTCTGGCGGGTGGCTTTTTGGTTTGAATTTAGTTATCCGCAATACTAATTACGGAGCACAAGTAGCGGGAATAGCTGTTGATGAGTTAGAATTGGACCTAAGTTGTAAAAAAATTGCTAGGGTTTACGAGCGGTACAGTGACTACGGGGCTATAGCCGCATGAAACCGTTCAAAGTATTGGACGCAAAACGTTTGATATTTAGGCTTTGGGGAGAGAGTCAAAAAACCCTTAAATCCTCCACCGGGTAAATTTTTCAATTTAATTTTCAACTTTAACAAAAAATTTTCCTTTGTAAAACAGAATTTTTAAACGCTTTGGGGCTTGGAAAACGCATGGCTGCTTATAACTGACGTTACGCAACCGCCATCACTCTCTGGAGTTCAGCATAATATGAGACTGAGATGTCGGAACGGAGAAAGCTTGCTTAACTGGAGTAGGCAGAAAAGCTTGACCACCTCATTTAAGGGCGCTCCATCAAAGCTTGTCACCCAGAGTAATACAGCCTAAGCTCTAGCCAGAATTTGAGGCTTTGATCGTTCATTGTTTAGCCGTAGTGATCAGCAAGCCAAACCTCTCACTTCAGTCATTTATTATTAAGGAAGCCCCATGTCAGTTATCGCCGAGCTTGCGCCCAGCCAGCTTTGGAAACAGTTCGCAAAACTTTGCGAGATACCCCGCCCCTCCAAGCACGAACAAAAGGTGGTGGAATATATTTTATCCCTCGCCAAAGAACGCGGCTTGAACGCTCAATTGGATAAAATTGGCAACGTTATCCTCAAAAAAACGGCAACACCGGGGATGGAAAATCGCCAACCTCTGGCATTGCAAAGCCACTTGGATATGGTGCCGCAGAAAAATGCCGATAGCGATCACAACTTCATTACAGATTCCATCCGACCACAAATCGACGGTGACTGGGTCACCGCCACCGGCACTACGCTCGGTGCCGATAATGGTATCGGTGCTGCCGCCATTCTCGCACTGATGGAGTCCACCGATATCCCTCACGGCCCCCTAGAGGCCCTACTCACTATCGACGAAGAAGCGGGTATGACAGGCGCAAAAAACTTGCAGCCGGGGTACTTCGACGCTCAGCTATTACTTAATCTCGACACCGAGGATGAAGGCGAACTCTATGTAGGCTGTGCCGGGGGGATAGATGTCAATGCAGTTCTGCCCTACTCCGTGGAGCCTGTTCCCAGCGATCATTTGGCTTTCAAGCTGACCGTGCGTGGATTGCGCGGCGGTCACTCGGGGCTGGATATCGATAAAGGCCGCGGCAACGCCAATCGGATAGCTAACCAGGTTATTGATGCGGCACAAACTACGCTGACTTCTTTGCGCATCGCCAGTATTGACGGCGGCAGCCTGCGCAACGCAATTGCACGAGAATCTTTTAGCGTGTTAACGCTTGCCGACAGCGAAGCGAGCCAGCTAAAGAAAATCGTTGCCGAGCAAAGCGACGCCATCGCCCGCCAATTTAACAATGAACCCAAACTATCAATAACGCTCGAGGCAACTGAAACACCGGCGTCGGCAATGGACCTGCCCAGCCAGCAAAAGTTGATCCGTGCTCTGCGCTGCTGCCCCCACGGGGTCGAGCGCATGAGCAGCACACTGGAAGGTGTTGTCGAAACCTCCAACAATTTTGCTCGCATTGTCACTGAAACCGAAGCTGGCAACTGCCAGGTGCGTATTCAATGCCTAATACGCAGTCTGTCTGATGAAACCCGCGATCAGCATGGCCTCAATGTAGCCGCTGCATTTGAATTGGCGGGAGCCTGCACAAAATTCGACAATGCCTACCCTGGCTGGGCACCAAATATGCAGTCACCATTGCTAGCATTAATGCAGCGTGTTTACCAAAACTTGACGAACCAAGAGGCGAAAGTAAAAGTAATTCACGCCGGGCTGGAATGCGGCCTGCTGGCAAAACCCTATCCCAACTGGGACATGGTCTCTTTTGGACCCACAATCCGTCATGCGCATTCACCAGTAGAGCGGGTGCACATCAAAAGTGTGGAGAATTTTTGGCAGTATCTTTTAGAGGTTATTCAGGCGATCCCTGAACGGGCTTAAGCTTTTCACTAATCCCCACCAGCCTGCAAAAGCCGAAGTTACAGACTGGTGGCGGCTGCAGGCTATTCAGCCGTTTCTGGGCGCATATGCGGAAATAAAAGTACATCGCGAATCGAAGCCGAATCCGTCAGCAGCATCACTAGGCGATCGATACCCAGGCCGTCGCCAGCAGTCGGTGGCAAGCCGTATTCTAAGGCGCGCACATAGTCAGCATCAAAATGCATGGCTTCGTCATCACCGGCCTCTTTCTCTGCCATCTGGGCATGAAAACGCTCAGCCTGATCTTCAGCATCATTCAGTTCCGAGAAGCCATTGGCAATTTCCTGGCCACCGACAAAAAATTCAAAGCGATCGGTAACAAATGGATTGTCATCGTTGCGCCGTGCCAGTGGCGAAACTTCTGTGGGGTACTCTGTAATAAAGGTGGGCTGATCCAGTCGACGCTCAACAGTTTTCTCAAAGATTTCAATTTGCACCTTGCCAAGGCCCCAAGAATCTTTCAGTGGAATATCGAGTGCGGTGGCCACTGCCCGTGCACTTTGCAAATTATCAATATCAGCAGCGCCGAGCTGGGGATTATAGTGCAAAATGGAATCAAACACCGAAATGCGAGCAAACGGTTTGGCGAACTCATAGCCACTACCCTGATAAGTGACAGTGGTAGTTCCCAATACATCTGTACAAATACCACGTAGCATGGTTTCCGTGAGATCCATCATATCCTTGTAATCGGCGTAGGCCTGATAAAACTCGAGCATGGTGAATTCAGGGTTGTGTCTTGTACTCAAACCTTCATTGCGGAAATTGCGATTTATTTCATATACCCGCTCAAAGCCGCCTACAACCAAACGTTTCAAATACAATTCCGGTGCTACCCGCAAATACATATCGATATCCAGCGCATTGTGGTGGGTCGCAAATGGGCGTGCGGTGGCGCCACCAGGAATCACCTGCAGCATCGGTGTTTCCACTTCCATATAATTGCGGTTATTGAGAAACTGGCGAATGTAGGTGATAACAGCTGTGCGAATACGAAAAACCTCGCGGGATTCCGGTGTCGCAATCAAATCCACATAGCGTTGGCGATAGCGCGTTTCCTGATCGGAGAGGCCATGAAACTTTTCCGGCAACGGCCGCAGCGCCTTGGTCAGCAAATTGTAATCTTCGCAATTAACATACAGATCACCCTTGCCAGATTTATGTAGCTGGCCTTTTACACCAACAATATCGCCAACATCCCAGCTGCCCCAGCGCGCTTTGATGGCTTTTTGCACGGTTTTTTCTGCGTATAGCTGAATACGGCTAGAAACATCCTGAATGACCATGAAAGGTCCACGCTTGGCAATAATGCGCCCAGCCACACAGACGCTATAACCCAGCTCTTCAAGCTCTGGTTTTGTTTTGTGGCCAAATTTCTGCTGTAAATCTGCTGCCAGATGTTCGCGGCGAAAATGGTTCGGAAATGCGTTGCCCTGTTCGCGCATAGCGCTGAGCTTGGCTCTGCGCTCGGCAATCAGTTTGTTTTCATCCTGAGATATTGGGGTATTGGCCATGATTGTTCACGTTGTTTGAATTTACTAAGTGATTATGATCTAGCGGGGCGGGGAAACACTAGCCTCTATACTTAGAGGCCGGCCTTCAGACTCGCAATGATAAACTGATCGAGATCGCCATCCAACACCGCCTGGCAGTTGCTGGTTTGCACGCTGGTACGCAAATCCTTAATGCGCTGATCATCCAACACATAAGAGCGAATCTGGCTGCCCCAGCCAATATCGGCCTTGTTCTCTTCCTGTGCCTGCTTTGCCGCATTACGCTTTTGCATTTCCTGCTCATACAGTTTGGCCCGCAGCATTTTCCAGGCTTTATCACGGTTTTGATGCTGAGAGCGCTCACTCTGGCATTGCACTACAATTCCCGATTCCGCATGGGTCAAGCGCACTGCGGAATCGGTTTTGTTGACATGCTGACCACCGGCCCCGGAAGCGCGGTAGGTATCTTCGCGCACATCAGATTTATCCACTTCAATCTCGATGTTATCGTCAATTTCCGGCGATACAAATACTGAACTAAACGAGGTGTGGCGGCGATTACCGGAATCAAACGGCGACTTGCGCACCAGCCGATGGACACCAGTTTCAGTGCGTAACCAGCCAAACGCATATTCGCCAGCAAAGTGTATAGTGGCACTTTTCACCCCCGCCACCTCTCCGGCAGAGACCTCTTCCAGGGTGGTTTTAAAACCGTGTGCCTCGCCCCAACGCAAATACATACGCAACAGCATCTCAGCCCAGTCCTGAGCCTCAGTACCTCCCGAGCCAGATTGAATATCCAGATAGGCATTGTTGGCATCAGTTTCGCCTGAAAACATACGCCGGAATTCGAGCACTTCTAACTGTTGTTGCAGCTTTTCCAGCTCAGCGGTCAACTCGGCCACGGCCTCTTCGTCGGCCTCTTCCACGGCCATCTCCAAGAGTTCACGACAATCCGTTATGCCACCGCCTAGCTTGTCTATGGTCTGCACCACCGTTTCCAGCGCCGAGCGTTCACGGCCCAGTTGCTGCGCCTGCTCCGGATTGCTCCAAATGTTGGGTTCAGCAAGCTCCAGTTCGACTTCGGTCAGGCGCTCACGTTTGGCAGCATAGTCAAAGATACCCCCTGAGCACATCGGTACGCTCGGTGAGGTCTTTCAACTGATTGAGTAACGGATTAATTTCCATAATATAACTTAAACGGCTCGATTATAGATAAAGCGGCCGCGCATTCTACCTCAATAGGCGCCCAGATTTAAGTGTGATATACACAAAGGTTTGGCACCCCGAAATCTGCGTCAGCAGTTGAGGCGAAAATTTTCTATCATGGGTAATTTAAGTTTAAATAAGCAGTTTCAAGCTAGAAAAGCCATCCTCGGGCGGCGGCCTACAAGGTCGCAGCGGTTAATTTCGGCTGATGGGGCAGCTTCCGCTCCCTAAATAACATCCATCTGTTTCAGGCACTTCAGTGTCACCAAACGATCTGCGCACGCAACCCCAGCTGATTTGTTTTGTCATCGGTAAAAAGATCATCGCCAAACGTGAAGTTAAGCATAAACCGCACCATCGGGTTAACATAATAATTAACGCCCACTATCCAACTATTGGCCCGCAGGCTGTGGATATCACGGTTCCTTATAGTATCGTAACGTGCGGTCAACTCCCATGCACCACCAGCCCTAGCCGGCTGCGCCGACTTAAAAACCCCTTGGCTGCCATCGTAAGGCTTATGCTCTCCAGTGAGCATCCAGCTGCCCATTAGATACCAGGCCCGAACCTCTTGATTACCAATAAAACAGCCTAAGGAAATGTCGCATTCAAAAGGTGCAGGGGCACCAAAGCGCTCTTCAAATATCGGTACTGATAAGTAATAATTACCATCAAAATCGCCATAAGTATATTCAGACTGTAGATATACTGAGCCATAGGTCCCCCCCAGCTCCAGTGCAGCAGTATTAACCGAGCCCCCACTATCACCGGGAGTCAGCGCTATCAATTGGCTAGGGCCGCGTTTACCAGCGTAATTCGCCTGCGCATCCACATCTATCGAATCTCGCCCAGTTTTTTCATTGCTAAGCGAAAATCCAAAATGCAAAGTGCTATGGCCACTGTTAATCGGCGCCCAAGTAAAACGTCCAGCAGTACCAAAACCTTCAGTGCGGGGCTCACCAGCATCACGCAAATTAAACAGCATAATCCCCAGAGTGAAATTATTACGCTGGCCTAGCCAACCTATACCCTGCTGAAACTGGTGGGCCTCATATAGTCCAGAGGCGCTGGAAAAGGCGCGCTCAAGCATAGTGATCTCGTTGGCACTGGTCATTTCCTCCATTGATCGAAAGGGCTTGAACTGACCAATTCTGAAGCTTCCTCCAAGCATTTTTTTCGCCAGGTATACGTCGCGAAAACCTTCAAGAGTACTACCATCGGCAAAATCCTGCTCAAGAATATAACTCCAGTCGTAAATATTACCTTTCAAAGTAATCCGCACACGACGAAAATCTGTAGTGCTAACAGGATCTTCCAAGTCTGCATCAAATGCATACATATCAAACTGAATACGCCCACCGAGTGCGGCAGAAAAATTACCATCATTCGAAGTAATTTGCAGGCCGCC
Organism: Gammaproteobacteria bacterium; assembly: GCA_022600975.1. GTDB lineage: Bacteria > Pseudomonadota > Gammaproteobacteria > Pseudomonadales > Cellvibrionaceae > Microbulbifer. Next base: position 14,129 of record JAHZJJ010000139.1, on the reverse strand, counting down.
TTTGGTGCTGGCCTGATCGGCGTTGACACAGGGCATAGTTAAAAATAACAGGCCTGCAAGCAGAAAAGTAACGGTATAGTGAAGTGTCATACGCAAGCTCCTTATTGGCGTATTGAATACTTTATAAAAGAAACAATTACTATTGAAATAAATTGGGCGCAATTAAGATTAAGATGATCTGTTGTTCGAGTTTAGCCTGTACTTTGAATTTGGGCTCATTTGGCGGCAAGCTGCGACACTTTTCGCAACTGTGCGTTTTTTATTTCAAGCTCAATTTATATTCATAGAATCTTCACCCACTTGTAGCACAGCGCGGCAATCATGCCCGTTGATTGTAATTAATATCGTCGCTAACAAATTGGAAGTTAGGTTATGGCTTTAAAAAACTGGTTATTCGTCGTTATACTTATTCTGGGATCCTCCAGCTTCTCAGTGGCTGAAGATTTATATGAGTTTGCTTCCAACGAAAAGCGTAAAGTGGATGGCTTTACGGTGCTCAATTGGAATGCCCACGAGATGGGAAACAACAATAACTATCCATTCACTAAAGTACGCGAAGTACTTTTGTCGCAGAACCCAGATTTTGTCACATTACAAGAGGTTAAAAACTGTAGCACGGGGTTTTATAACTTACTTAGACAGAATATTAATTTCGACAGTGAATCTATGTTTTGTGCACAAAGCCAAGCTTACCGCTGGTAGCGGTGAAGGTGCGGCCGGAAGTTATGGCGTGGGTATTGCCAGTTTGACGGCGCCTAAATCCGACAAGGTTTTTCGGGGGATCAATGGCCGCACAATGCTCGGAGCTCGCTATCTATTTAAAAACCAATATTTTTGGTTATGCACAGCCCATGCAGCTTTTATAATAGGGCCCAGAGATAATAGAAGAAAACAAGACTTTGACAATATTGTTGATATGATTAAACGATATTCTCCCTCTGAACCAATTATTCTTACTGGTGATTTTAATGCCAATAGGGATTACCCCCAGGACGATAAAGATCTCGAGAAGGGAGATATGGATGTGTTCTTTAACGAGGGTTTTGTTGATGTCTGGCGCCAACTCTACCCTAATATTACCCTTAATCCTGGGTACACTTGGCGCGATGACCGGCGCATCGATTATGTACTTGTTAGAAACCTACCCGCAAACTGAAAAATTACAAGCATGGAATTAAACGTAATGGACAACATCTGGTGCACTATTCAAATGGATAGTCGTAGCCAACCATTGAACTGTGCACCAAGTGAAGCCTTAGATCACAATCCATTATTTTTGAAAGTGGATACTGCGGAACTGAGCTATTGACCAAGGCCGTAGACATCGTTACACCACTCTAAAGTTATCAGCGGCAATGCTCCCTTTTAGGGGGTAATTGCCCAAACTTCATTTTCGCTACATTTGCCAAACTGAAATTTACCCGGCTGAGCCGGGTTAAAACCCAGTTCCAGGGCGGCATCCAAGTGCACAGCCGCAATGCGATGCAAAAGCATGTCTCCCGTTGCACCTCCGCAGACGCTGGGATAGGCAGCAGCAGTGTGTATACCACAGCGGGATTCCAATACTTTAACCCCACTGGTAATAAGCCTATGGGCACTTTGTTGCAAATTCAGGCCTCCACCTTCACATTGGCGATTACCCTTTGCCTGCTCCACCCAAACACTCCGGGATCTACCCGGCAGCTTCTGAGGCTGCCTAGCTTCCTTCGACTCCCGCTGTGTTTTTGGCTCGGCGCTTATAATAATTTCGTCCATTTGCTTTTCGGCAGGTTCACTACAGGCAACGATTGACATTACACTCAGTAGCACTATGTGCTTACCTGTTCGCTTAATCATCCCGACTCCATTTGGCGTGAACAACATTATTTACCACTGGCTCTGAGGGTAATAAAGTAAGTGCCCATTAGCGCCATGAGATTAACCTTTGCCTTAATGATGAGTGCCATTGTGGTTACCATAATGGCTGGCCAGCATACCGGTCAGCATCAACCCACAACCCAACAATTCGCGACCCGTCAAAACTTCATTCAAAAATAGCCATCCCGCTGCCAATGCAAACACTGATTCGAAACTCATAATCACCGTTGCATGAGACGGCGCCGCATGGCGCTGTGCCAACAGTTGGAATGTAAATGCCACTGCCGTGGAAAAAATCACCAGGTACGCAATAGGCCAAACCACATTCAGCGCCGCTTGCAAACTGGGCTGTTCAAAGATCAGTGCGGCTACCACCGAAACTATCCCGCACACCAGAAACTGTATACACGCAAGGCGCAAAGCATCATAACGATGCACAAAATAGTCCGCCGACAACACTTGCAAGGCAAATGCCACAGCGCTGGCAAGTACCATCAAATCACCGACCAGTTGTGCCTGCTCACTGAAATCTGCCAAGCAGTATAGTCCAAGCAGCGCCAGGGCAACGCCAGCCCAAGTCCAGCGGCTAGTTTTGTGCCCCAGAAATAAACCAATCACCGGTACCAATAAAAGGTAAAACCCAGTGATAAACCCTGCACGCCCTGCCGTGGTATACAACAGACTAGCCTGTTGTAACGCTGCACCAAAAAACAGCCAAAGTCCCAGTACTATGCCACCGGGCAAACAGCGGCGCCAGCGGTGTTCCACTCTAACTGTTTCAGCCACTGATTCAATGTTACGACGAGATAACCAATACACCAGCGGTATTAACAATAAACCGCCGAGAATAAACCGCCAGCCGTTAAACGCCAGTGGCCCGATATTTGCCATTGCGATCTTTTGCGGCACAAAAGCCAGACCCCAAAACAAAGCGCTAAACAACAGCATGATTTCTGCCCGCGCTTGCTTGTGTTTCATTAATTCAACTCCTACCCACTTCCAAAACTTGTGCTCAAATCGTATGTATGGCTGCCGCTTAAAATGCTAACCAATGAGCTCCAGATGCTTCACTAATAGTTGCAATGAGGATCGCCCACGGTACTCATTAACATCCAACGTGTAAGCTAGATGAACTTTTTGCGGGGACTGTTGCGCTGGCTGTTGAGACCAGATTTCTGTGTCTACATTAAAAGCAATTCCATCAACCGTGCACTGCAATTGCTGAGGTGGTGCCAGTATCATTTTTAGATGGCGCTCACCAACAATGCGTTGTTGTAGTAACAAAAATTCGCCATCGAACATTGGCTCGGGAAAAGCCTGCCCCCAAGGGGCACAAGATTTTAGCAGTGCGGCCGTTTGCAGAGTAAAATCCATCGGTTCGAGTGCGCCATCGGAATCTATCACTGCTCGTAGTTGTGCCACATCCAAGCGTTTTCGTACCACTTGCTCAAATGCCGCAGTAAAAGCCGCAAGGTTTTCCGCTGGCAAGCTCAAACCCGCTGCCATGGCATGCCCACCATACTTGGTGATCAATTGTGGGTTTTGTGCCGCCACATCGCTGAGCGAGTCACGAATATGCAAGCCGGGAATAGAACGTGCCGAACCTTTGATTAAGCCATGCTCGGCATCAGCAAAGGCAATAACCGGACGGTGATAACGCTCTTTAATGCGACTGGCAAGAATACCCACAACGCCCTGATGCCAAGTTTCGTCGTGGAGGCACAAGCTCCAGGGAAGGTCAGTGTCAAGTTCCAGCCTTTTCAACGCATCCAGCGCTTCTTGCTGCATACCGGCTTCGATCGTTTTACGATCACGATTTAGACCATCGAGCTGCACCGCCAGCGCCCGCGCCTCAGTCTCATCCTCTGTCAATAAACAACGGATACCTATACCGATATCTTCAAGTCGCCCAGCAGCATTAATACGTGGACCCAGAATAAAACCAATATCGGTGGTAGATAAGCGGTTGCAATCGCGCCCTGCCACTTCCATCAAGGCTTGAATTCCCAAGCGGCAACGCCCAGCGCGAATTCGTGCTATACCCTGATGTACCAATACCCGGTTGTTATGGTCCAGCGGCACCAAATCGGCCACAGTACCCAATGCGACTAAATCCAAATATTCAGCCATATTGGGCGCGTCTATGCCCTGCTCTGCAAACCAGCCACGCTGCAGCAAAACGCTGCGCAAACGACTAAGAAGATAAAAAATAACCCCCACACCAGCGAGATTTTTGCTTGGGAATGCACAACCTGGTTGGTTTGGATTGACAATGGCGTCAGCCACCGGCAATTCGCTGCCCGCTAAATGGTGATCGGTAATAATCACCTGCATGCCAGCTGCTTTAGCCGCAAGCACACCTTCAATACTGCTGATACCATTGTCCACCGTGATCAATAGATCCGGCTGAGAACTTTGTGCAACTGCAACAATTTCTGGCGTTAAACCGTAGCCGAACTCAAAGCGGTTGGGCACCAAAAAATCAACCTTGGCCGCACCCATGGCCCCCAGCGCCAACAGTGCCAGAGCAGTGCTGGTCGCTCCATCGGCATCGAAGTCACCTACAATTAAAATTTTGCGCTGTGTGCCCAGTGACGCCACGAGAATCTCTACCGCGGCCTCCAAACCACATAAAGTTGCAGGGTTATGCAGCCGCGCTAATCGGTGATCCAATTGTTCATCACTGGTAACACCGCGACCAAGCAAAATTCGTTGTAAAATTTGTGGGGTGGTATGAGTAAAACGACCAGCAGACAAATCCACCGGCCGCCGCCGAATCAGTTTATTCATGCTTATTAATCAGGTTTGAAAGTTGTTAAAAAAAGGCCAGAACTAACTCAGCGCACGGGCTATAAACTGATGCACTTGTTGTAGGTTGTTAGGTAACAGTGTCAATTGTTCTTTTTTTTCCAGCAAGTTCTGCATATGCGCGGGCAGTGGTATTTTTTGATCTGGAAGTGCTCGAGCCACCGTCTCTGTAAATTTTGCCGGGTGCGCCGTGGCCAAACAAACCATGGGTTGTTGGTAAGCCTTACGCACTTGGCGCGCGGCCTCAACACCAACCGCGGTGTGTGGATCCAGCAGATATCCAGTGGTATTGAATACTTGGCGAATCGCCGCCACTGTACGCTGGTCATCCACTCGTTCAGAGCTAAACAGGCTCCGTGCCTTGCGCAATGCCTTTTCATCCAATTGCAAAGTCGCACTGCAATCTGTTAGTAAACTGGCAACAGCACTACCATCACGCTCATACAAGTCAAATAGTAGCCGTTCAAAGTTACTTGAGCGCAGTATATCCATACTGGGGGACAAGCTGTGTACCAGCGGCTTGAGCGAGTGATCATTGGCACTGATACACCGATGCAGTATATCGTTAGCATTGGTGGCAATCACCAGCTGGTCGATCGGCAAGCCCATACCACGAGCTAGATAAGCAGCAAAAATATCACCAAAATTGCCAGTAGGCACCGAAAAGTTTACGGCCCGATGCGGTGCGCCTAAATGCAGTGCGGCGTAAAAATAGTAAACAATCTGAGCCATGATACGCGCCCAGTTGATCGAGTTAACCGCCACCAAGCGGCGTCCACCCGGCACAAAGCATTGATCGGTAAAACTAGCTTTAAGCAGATTTTGGCAATCGTCAAAATCACCTTCAATGGCAATATTGAATACATTATCCGCTCGTACAGTGGTCATCTGCCGGCGCTGAACTTCCGATACCCGCCCGTGAGGGTGGAGAATAAAGATATCAATATTTTCACAGTGTCGGCAACCTTCAATGGCGGCTGAGCCGGTATCACCTGAGGTTGCTCCCAGCAACACGGCCTTTTCTTGGCGCTTTATTAGTAAATGATCCAACAACTGACCGAGAAACCGCAAAGCAAAGTCCTTAAATGCCAAGGTGGGCCCATGAAACAGCTCCATAACCCACTCATTGCGATCAATCTGTACCAGTGGCGCTATGGCCGCGTGACGGAAAGTAGCATAGCTGCGATCAATAATACCGTGCAGTTCATCCCGATTCAGCTCCTCCGCCACAAACGGCCACATAAGATGGCAGGCCAGTTCCGAATAGCGCATCCCGGCCATTGCTTCGATCTCTTCGCAACTAAAGGTCGGCAACTGTTGCGGCACATACAGGCCACCATCACTGGCGAGACCGGTCAGTATCGTATCAACAAACCCCAGTGACGGCGCTCGGCCTCGGGTACTGATAAATTTCACAAGCTTCAAGCCCAAACGTTAAAAAGCAAACACCGCGGTTACCGGCCTGGAAAGCAACGCTAAACTATGCCCTATAAACTAAGCCCTAAATGGTTTTAAGAGCGGAAAGCGGCTCACTGTCCCCAATGCCCACAACAAGTAGGCTCAAATACCTAGCGCCTGAACCATTGTATCTGGCGGCAGGTAACCTGGTACAACGGTGCCATCCTGCATCACAATCGTTGGTGTGCCGCGCACATTGATCACTTCATTACCCAGCTTGAAATGAGCCGCCACCGGATTATCTTTGCAGACCTTTAGTGGTACATCTTTACGATTTTTTAAATCGGTAAGGGTTTGATTGGGATCATCGGCACACCAGGCAGTAGCTATCTTACGATAACCCAGAGAATCGAGGCCCCCACGGGGAAAAGCTAGATAGCGCACCTCAATGCCACGTTTGTTAAGCTCTGGCACATCGTTGTGTAACTTGCGGCAGTAACCACAATCTACATCAGTAAAAACATAGATATGGGCCTTGGGCTTACCTTCGGCAGGAAACACGATCATATCTTCAACTTCTTGTGCATCCATGACCGCCACACGCCCTGTAGCTCGGTGCTCTTCAGAGATATTCCGCAAGCCGCCCACTTTAGTTTGGTACAGGTCGCCAGCAACAAAATAGCTGCCATCTTCCGTAACAAACAAACTGGTGCCCGCTACTGGCACTTCATACAAGCCCGAAAGCGGACTTTCACGCACCTCGCCATAAGTCGCATCGGGATTACCCGCCTGCAAACGTGTTTTGATTTGCTTGGCGATTTCAGGGTCTACCGCTGCACTGGCACCCTGCCCAATCGTAAGTCCCACAAGGAGTGCACCCAACATGCCAATTGTGGCCAGTGACTTTGAAAGTACGGTCATAAAAAATCGCTCCAGGCTATGCTTTAAAGTTCGACGACGTCCATAAGCGCCAGTTCCTACCATTATGGCATTTTCTTATTACTTAATGGACCTGTTTTGATCCAAACCCCTGTAAGAGAGCCAGGGTAGGCTTGTATATATGCACTGTTCTGCCACCACTGATTGATACAGGCCCAATCATCAGCATATATTTTTTACAGAACAACAATCCATAACTGTTTTGTTGTTTTGACAACAATCTTGCATCAAATAGCTGATCAAGTCACCAACAACAGCAAAGTCCACATAATAAGTAATATAACGTGACACTCGAGTCGATTTAATCAGTCCGACTTCAGACATTACACTGAGATGAAAGGAAGCGCGCGAGGGCGTGGCGCCAACAACTTCCGCGACTTCACCGGCAGAGGCCCCACTCTCACCCACACCCACAAGAAATTTGAGCATACGCAAACGGGTTGTGTTGGCAAGAGCAGAGAATTTAGCCACGGCAAGGGCTTCATTCATACTTCAAAACCTATTGAAATGTGACTTGGCTATAGCCATACTATAGTTCAAGCCAACTTGAAATGATAGAGGTACAAATCATGACCCTAAACCTGCTTTTGGCACATCTAAAATCAGCAACAGCTGAAACGCCAGTCGTTTTTATTGCAGATTCCGTCAAAATCGGCAGCGGTTATCACGTCACCGAATTGAAGCTGGCCAGGATAACCAGTATCGATTGTGGCGGTCGCCTTGCAGAATGGACTGAAACTGCTATGCAACTGCTCGATGGCAGCAAAGGAGAATTTATGACCTCTAGCAAGCTTGCGGCTATCCTCGAACAGAGTGTACGGCAAGTAAAAGCACTGGGGAATGCGCAGGCACATATTGAATTTGCCCCCGGCAACAACGGCATGCGCAAATATAATATGCAGCCCCCAAAACTTAAAGATGGTAATTTATTGATTCAAATAGAGCAATCTCATGCTGCATGCAAACCTGCTCAAGAAGTGCAAGCTGGTTGTATGCCTACCACCAGATGTTGCTGTTAATCGGGTAATTGGCAGGGAGCATTCTCCCCCCCCCCTGCGTAACCACATCATTGGTGATAGCAATCAAGATAGCCGCAATAAATATAGAGCATTAGATTTTGTGATCGTTTTAGGAGTAGTCATCAGAACCATCATTTTTCTATTTAGAATAAACACACCAGGATCGAATTTATACAAAGGAAAAATCAAATAAGCATACATTCACACTGCATGATGAATACTTCAAGTTTGCTAACGAAGATCAGTCTGAGTCTAGAGATGCAGACATGAAATATGCAGACTTCCCCGAACGCACCTCACATCGCCCTCACCATAACGAAGAGTTCTGCACATATTACTGCCCACAAACGGCTTAAAAATTAAGCATTATATGAGTCGGAATTGATTCCTTCATAACACAATTTTAAGCTGAATTTTCATAAACCTCTGTCTAATCTCAAGTATCACTATAAACCGCTATTATTGAAGCATGCCTCAAACAAAGCGAGCTTCATTTCACATCTGTTTCACACCGCAACCGCTAAAGTCTCATGGAGAACCAGGAGGTTAAAGTTGAGATTCTCGCCAAAAGTACAAAAATTTACAACTTGGTCATTTTATAATTGGGCTTTATCACCGTGACGTCAAAAAAACAACCAATTTAGAGTTTAGCCGGTTTCAGCCCACTAGTAACTGGAAGCCAGATAAATATCACTTGCATCACCAGAAAAAGGATATATTAATAAATGTCAAAATCAGTAGTAAAAAATTCGATCGAGTTAGATTCCATCAGCCATTTTTTCAAAAGCGGCGATAAAAAAATTCATCTTTTCAAAGATCTATCACTGAGTTTTGAGATGGGAAAAACCACAGCCATCGTTGGCCCTTCCGGTTCTGGAAAGTCAAGTTTATTAACGCTCGCAGCAGGGCTAGAGGAGCCAAAATCTGGAGCAGTTTATTGCCGTCACGGCTCTAAATTGTTAACAACGGATGAACTGCGCAATCAAAGCGGTTTTATTTTTCAGCATTTTCATTTACTGCCAGAATTGAGTGCGCTTAGTAATTTAGCGCTACCCTTACGCTTGCGCGGTGATACAAACTTTCATGAAAAATCACTTAAATGGCTTAATCATTTAGGGCTTCAACAGCGTGCTGATCACAAGCCCAGTCAACTAAGTGGCGGCGAACAACAGCGTATTGCCATTGCACGGGCATTTATTACCCAACCAAATTACATTTTTGCAGATGAACCAACGGGTAATCTGGACAAAGTTACCTCAGAAATTATATCGGATCTAATGTTTAATTGTACTAAAGAGACCGGATGTGGAGTTATACTTGTAACCCACAGCAGCCAGCTTGCCGAACGTGCAGACGATTGTTATCGCCTCGTTAATGGAAAATTGGAGCATGCATCGTGAACGGTTTTTTCCTCGCAGCGGCTAGTTTCAATCAATATAGACACAATCTGGATAACCGCCTTGCGCTCTTTACCCAAGGTATTCTGATTTTCTTTCTCATGACCTTCAGTCTGACAAGTGCATCTATACAAGACTACCTGCGGGGAAATTTGGAAGCCTTACTCGGCTCTGACTTGGTTATTTCCCGCTATCAACCTTTGAGCTTACAGCAACGTAAAGAATTAAAAAGTCATGTAAATACTGTTTCCGAAACCCGTATACTACCTATTTCCCTCACTTATCAAAAAGCCTGGGAGCGTGTACAGTTAAAGCTCGTCGATCAATATTATCCGGTACAAGGGACACTGCAAAAAAGCCTGTCGGTTGGCGGAGTAACGGAATCCAGTCAAATTGCACCAGCTATTGGAGAAATATGGGTTGATACCCGCGTGGCTGCCAGGCTCAATGTTTCAGTAGGAGACAAAATAAAAATTGCAAACACTGAACTCTATATCTCCGCCTATCTTACCCATGAACCTGATCGACTTATGGAAGGGCATACAGTAGATATGCGTGCACTTGTTTCGGCAGCAAGTTTTACAGGCGAAGCGTTACCAGCTGAGGGCATGCAATATCGCTATCTTATTTCTGTAGATGCCAAAGGAAGAGCTAAGGTTAGTAATTGGGTACAAGCAGCTATACCAGATGCAAAACTGCTTGATCGACACAAAGGTCAACATCCACTCGCAAGCTACTGGGTAAGGGTTGAGAACTTTTTCGGGCTTTCCTCAGTATTGTTATTTTTTATGGCGACAATTGCCATGAATATGGCCGGACGCCGTCAGCTTGAGCGACAAAAACAACGTTTAGCGCTTTATTGCAGCATGGGTATACCGTTATCCCAGGGTATACGCCTCGCTTTTTTTGAGTGGCTGATTAGCTTTATTGCAGTGTTTATTCCTGCACTGCTGCTTGCCTACGGCGCACAATATCTTTTGATTCAGGAATTACAACTGCAGTTTACCGATATTACAGCCGGAGTACACGTTGACGTAGTGCTTAAAACTAGTTTACTTGCTTGGTTACTCCTTATTTGTATGCAGCTACCAGTATTTATTCAACTAAAAAACGCCTCAGTGATTTCCCTTATACGGCAACAGCCACGAAAAAGCTTTGCGTTATGGCAGCTACTATGGGGGTTTTTAACCCTATCTATTTTGACTGCAATCTATTCTGACAACTGGTTATTAACAAGCTTAATGCTCTTGACGATGGGATCGACACTTGCACTAATGATGTTCGTAACCTGGTTTTTTTTCGCACTGGCTATACGTTGGGGCCGCAAGCGTACAGGTATTTTACCCTTCAGCTTTTTCATTATGCAGCAACGCTTGTTTAGTAAATCTACACAAATATTAGGGTTAGGGCTTTGTACAGCGTTATTACTATTTACATTGATGCTGATGAAAGATATTGGCGTAGCGATGCATAGCCAAGCTCGAGCACAAAATGGCAATTTGATCATAACAGATGCGCGTAACAATCAACTTCAAGCCATTAAAGAATGGGCGCAAAATACAGACAGTGAAATACGGGATATGAGGCCCTACACCCGAGCTATGGTGATAAAAATTAATGACATATTCTTAGATGAGTATACTACGCAACCAAGTGAGGTTCGAGCTCGGCTTGAACGCCCCATCCGCCTCAGTTGGTCTGATGGTATTCCAGCCAATAATCGAGTGACGAGTGGTATGTGGTGGCAGAAAGGGGATAAAAACTGGCAACAATTGTCCGTAGAAGAAGAGGTGATGACAGATCTTGGTTTATCATTTAATGACGTTGTAACGTTTGACCTGGGTGGTAAACAATATCAGTTTACGATAGTAGCCTCTCATGCTTTTAAGCCAGGGAATAGCAGTATTACTTATTGGTTTCAAATCCCTAAAGTGGCGCTTCGGCACTTAAATGCAAGTGTGCACCACATGGGCAGCATGGAGGTTCCAGAAACAGCCTGGCCGGAACTTGGCAAGTTGCTACAGACGTATCCAACCTTGGCAGTTACTTCCCTACAAGAGATTACTCAAAGATTCGATCGCACCCTGGCAATTGTCACAAAAGCCACAGTTGGTTTTAGCGCTATTATTTTATTACTATCAATTATTGTTATTGTTGCCTCTATTTCTGGCTTTGAGAACGAGGATAAAAAGCGTAATGGATTGTTGAGAAGTATGGGGATGAAGCTAACAGACTGTTTGAAGCTATGTTGTTATGAATGGCTAGTGACAGGAATTATAACCGCGACAGGTGCCGTCGCAGGAACCTGGATAGCTGGGCAGCTTATTTACGATAGTCAATTCAAGCTCAGTTATCAGCCGAATTATTTATGGATTACAGCGGCACTTGTAATCAACTGCGCTCTTGTGTGTGTGGTAGGCCTTCATTTCTGCCGGGATAGCTTTAAAGCATCTGTCAGAGAGTTACTAGCAGAATAATTTTTTCACATAAACTCTGTTATAAACAAAAAAGCCTCACTACCAACGAAGATATAAATATGAATATTTTGACTAAAGGTTTCATTACTCTACTGTTGATTATAGCTATAGTAGCAACAGTAGATGCTAAAGAACCGCAAAAGATATTAATGATAGTAAGTGGTTATGGTCAGGGTTCTGGTGACATTAAACCAGGTTACGAATTTGATGAATTTGCGTCCGCGTACCTGGTTTTCAAAAATAATGGTATTATCGTAGATGTAGCGAGCCCCGATGGCGGCGCTGTTGAAGCTGACCGCTTCGATCCAAAGTCACCAAAGAATGCTTTAATACTGGCTGATAAAACGGCTATGACAAAAATAAAAAATACTCTACCACTATCAGATATAAAATTAATGGATTATGCTGGCATATTTATTGTTGGAGGTAAGGGCGCTATGTTTGATCTGCCAAACAATCAAACATTACAATCTATTATTGCTGAAATGTATACGCAAGGTAAAGTGATAAGTGCCGTTTGCCATGGGCCTGCAGCGCTCATAAACGTACGGCTTTCAAATGGAAACTATCTTGTTAAAGGTAAAAAAATCAATGGTTTTACCAATACTGAAGAACATTTATTTGGTAAAAAATGGATGCTGCACTTTGATTTCTTACTTGAAGATAAACTCAAAGAGCGGGGCGGGAAATTTCAGTCTTCTCCACTCATGCTAAGCCATGTAGCCACGGATGGCAACTTGATTACGGGTCAGAACCCCACATCCACACCAGAGGTTGCCGAAGCGGTGGTTCGAGCACTGGGTATTGAGCCTGCTCTCCGAGAGCCGCTGGGTGATGAGAGCACTTTGGCTTTAATCGCTAAAATCTTGTCAGGCAAGCTATCTGAAATAGAAAAACTAAAGCGAAATAGAATGAATTATAATACTGATTTGGCTATCATGTATGGCTATTATTATGCACAAGTTGCAACAACCAAGGATGCACTGCAAATGTCAATTCAGTTGATGACGTTAATGTCTCAAACATCAGCACACCCGAAGTTACAATTACAGCTGGCAAAAAGCTATCTAAAACTAAATGAAATAGTAAAAGCGAAAAAAGTTCTTGCAGAAATTACTAAAAAACATCCAAACTTTATTCCAGCACAGAAAGTAATAAAGTCACTAAAAAAAGATAAATGAAATTTTACTCCTAAATATGTCATGCATTATCCAAAGCTAAATATTCTTATTATTGAAGATCAGTTGGCTATTGCGAGCAATATCGCTGATTTTTTTGAAGCCAAAGGGCATCTGCTTGATTTTGCCTACCAAGGTGAATATGGCCTCCAGTTGGCACTAGAGAACCCCTATGATGTGATAGTACTTGATTTGATGCTGCCAAAGATGGATGGTTTTAAGGTTTGTGAAGAAATACGTAAAAAGAATGCTTTTCAAGTTCCAATACTGATACTGACTGCGCGTACAACCATGGTAGAAAAAATCAAGGGGTTTCAACTGGGTGCCGATGATTACCTCACTAAACCTTTTGCACTCGAAGAATTGGAGATGCGCTGCCTAGCGCTCTCTCGCCGACGTCTTTTAAATTTAAACCATACCATTAAACTAGGTGAGCTTGTGATAGACAGGCAACGCCAATCTGTGGCTCGAGGGGGAAAACGGGTTAAATGTAAGCATCTAGGGTACAAAATTATTGAAATTTTGGCAGAGTCCTACCCCAAAGTGGTTACCCGATCTGAGTTGATCCATAAGCTCTGGGGAGATCAGCCGACGGAATCTGATGCATTGCGTTCCCATATTTATCAACTTCGCACCGTGCTTGATAAGCCTTTTGCCGAGCCACTATTGAAGACTGTTTACGGTATTGGTTTTACCCTTGATGTGGGCAAGCTCGCTGATGGCTAAGAAAAAAGTAAGCTCCACAGCTAGGCAACTGACTATCCACTTCTGCTTATTCTCAATTTGTATAGCAATCGCATTCAGCTTCATGAGCTTTATGTTTCTCTTTACTGTTGAGGATGAATTTCTCGAGCGTGATTTACGACGTGAACAGGAGCGCCTTACCACAAGTTATAAAAAAACGGGCATTTGGGGAAGCCCAGCACCACAGCATATGCACCTATATCATGACCCCGATGACCTTCCATATGATTTAAAAGATCAGATGATTTCCACAGCAGAAATCCGTTCAGAATTTTACGGTGATCAAGGCAGGCATTATCATATTGCGAGGCT